>NZ_JBSFCF010000001.1:372483-694655 GCF_053593335.1 Streptomyces sp. NPDC002324 | reverse complement strand
GGGGGGGAGCGCCCTCCGGGGCCGCCCCCCCCCCGCGGCCCCCCGGGGGCGGGCCCCCCCCCCCCGCCGCGGGGGCGGCGCCCGCCGCCCCGCAGGGCGCCTCGTACCTGCGCCGTGGTCAGCCACCTCTGGGGCGCGAGGATCTTCGTGACCTGAGGGGCGAAGGAGGGGGAACCGACCACCACCTCGGGGGTCGGGCCGTCGGCCACGATCTCGCCGTCGGCGAGGATCACGACGCGATGGGCCAGCTCGGCGGCCAGTTCCACGTCGTGGGTGGCCAGGACGATCGCGTGGCCGGCCGCGGCGAGCGTACGCAGGGTCGCGACCAGGCGGGACTTGGCCGCGTAGTCGAGGCCCCGGGTCGGCTCGTCGAGGAGCAGCAGCGGCGGGCGGGCCGTGAGGACGACCGCGAGCGCGAGGGCCAGCCGCTGCCCCTCCGACAGATCCCGGGGGTGCGTGCCGTCCCCGACCCCGGGCAGCAGCTCGGAGACGAGCCCCCGGCACGTGCCCGGCTCCGCCCCCGCGTCCCGGTCGGCCGCCGCGCACTCCGCCGCGACCGTGTCGGTGTAGAGGAGGTCGCGGGGCTCCTGCGGCACCAGCCCGACCCGGCGTACGAGATCTCCGGGTGCCGTCCGGTGCGGGACCAGCCCGCCCACGCGCACCGAGCCGGCCGCCGGTTCCACCAGCCCGACCAGTGCCGCGAGCAGTGTGGACTTACCGGCGCCGTTGCGGCCCATGAGCGCGATCGTCTCGCCGGGGGTGACGGTGAGGTCGACGCGGGTGAGGGCGTGGACGTGGCCGCGGTGGACATCGAGGGCCGCGACGACCGCCGGTTCGGCGGGCGGTGAGGGGGTGGGAGGGGTGGAGTGTCTGCCGAGGAGGCGCCGGAGGAGGGGGGAGGGGCGGGCCGGGGGGAGCTCGGGGGCTTCTGTGCGTCGGGGGGTGCGGGTGGGTCGTGGTTGATCGCGCGGTTCCCCGCGCCCCCGAGGAGCGCGGGTGTCGGCCGGTGTTCGAGTCGCGAGGCGTTCCCGCAGGGGGCCCGCCCGGCGGCGTGCGTCCCGCACCGTCAGCGGCAGCGGGGACCAGCCCGCCAGCCGCCCGAGGTCCACCACCGGCGGAGCCACCGGGGAGACGGCCATCACCTCGGCCGGGGTGCCGAGGACCGGCGGGGCGCCGGGGGCCGGGAGGAGGGCGACCCGGTCGGCGTACTGGATGACGCGCTCCAGGCGGTGCTCGGCCATGAGGACGGTCGTGCCGAGGTCGTGGACGAGCCGCTGGAGCACGGCCAGCACCTCCTCGGCGGCGGCCGGGTCCAGCGCGGAGGTCGGCTCGTCGAGGACGAGCACCCGAGGGTGCGGCGTGAGGACCGACCCGATGGCGACCCGCTGCTGCTGACCGCCGGAGAGCGTGGCGAGGGGACGGTCGCGGAGACCGGCGAGGCCCAGCAGGTCGAGCGTCTCCTCCACCCGTCGCCGCATCACCTCGGGAGCGAGCCCCAACGACTCCATGCCGTAGGCGAGTTCGTCCTCGACGGTGTCGGTCACGAAGTGCGACAGCGGGTCCTGCCCCACCGTGCCGACGACGTCGGCGAGTTCACGCGGCCTGTGCGTACGCGTGTCCCGCCCGGCCACCGTGACCCGGCCGCGCAGGGTGCCGCCGGTGAAGTGCGGCACGAGCCCGCTCACCGCGCCGAGGACCGTCGACTTGCCCACGCCCGACGGACCGACGAGCAGCACGAGTTCACCCTCCGGGACCTCGAAGTCGACTCCCCGGACGGTGGGTTCGGCCGCTCCGTCGTACGTCACGGAGACATCCTCGAAGCGGATCACGCGGGTTCCTTCGTCGGTGGGTCGGCGGTCGGTGGGTCGGCGGTCGGTGGACCGGGGGTCGGCGGGGAGCCGGGCCGGGCGGGTCTCGGCGGGGCGGGCACGGCGAACGCGGGAACCAGGCCCAGCAGGATCGCGGCGGCCGGGCGGAGGGGCAGGTCCGGGGCGGCGAGGGGGACGACGCCGGGGTGCAGGGCGGCGGAGTCGTACGCGGCGAGGACGATCAGCAGCACGGCGGCAGCGGTGCCGGACCCGGCCACCAGCCAGGCGCGCACGCCCCACACGTCCGGCCGGTAGCGGGTGCGCGGGGAGCGCCGGCCGCCCAGCCGCAGGCCCGTGAGCGCGGCCACCAGTCCGGTGAGCAGGACGGGCAGGCCGTAGGTGCCGCCCTCGGCGGTCAGTACGCCGTATGTTCCCGCGCAGACGCCGAGCAGCCCGCCCAGGGTGAGCGCGACGGTCGTACGGCGGACCGGGGCCGGGACCCGGGCGGTACGGCCGTAGCCGCGCGAGTCCATCGCGGCGGCGAGCGCGACCGACCGCTCCAACGCGCCCTCCAGCACCGGCAGTCCGACCTGCAGCAGTCCCCGCACGCCACGGTCGGGCCGCCCGCGCAGCCGTCGTGCGGCCCGCAACCGCTGGACGTCGGCCACCAGATGCGGCGCGAACGTCATCGCCACCACCACCGCGACGCCCGCTTCGTAGAGGGCGCCGGGGAGCGACTTGAGCAGCCGCGCCGGGTTCGCGAGGGCGTTCGCGGCGCCGACACAGATCAGCAGGGCGGCCAGCCGCAGCCCGTCGTACAGCGCGAACAGCACCCCCTCCGCCGTGACCCGGCCACCCAGCCGGATGCCCTGCGACCAGGCGGGGAGCGGTACTTCGGGCAGGGTGACCAGGGTGTGCGTACCGGGGACGGGCGAGCCCAGCACGACCGCGAAACCGAGGCGGACGAGCAGCACCGCCAGCCCCAGTCTCACGAACGCGGCGTACGACCGGGCCCACGGCGCGTCCGTCCGGTGCGTGGCCACGACGTACCCGGAGACCGCGATGAGGAGGCAGAGCAGCAAGGGGTTCGTGGTCCGGGACGCGGCGGTCGCCAGCCCGAGGGCCCAGAGCCACCAGGCGAGGGGGTGCACACCGGGGCCCCGGGGCGCCGGCCTGTCCGCGGACTGCCGCGGCGCGGGGCCGATGACGCGCCGCTCGGCCGTCCTCGCCGCGGGCAGCCGTGCCGCCGGGACGCCACGGGCGGGCGCCGCGGCACCTCGTATCGCCGGGCCGCGGGACCGGCCCCCGGCAGGCGCCGCCTCCGGACGCCCGGTGAACCACCGCATCACGCCCCCTACCCTCGGCGCCGGCGCGCCTGCCACACCGCCGCGCCGCCGAGCACGGCGACCACACCCACGCCGACGAACAGGCCGACGGAGGGCCCGACAGGCGGCCCGTCTCCCGCGTCGGAGGCGGCAGCGGACGGCGAACTCGCGGCATCGGCACGACTGTCGGCATCGGCACGACTGTCGGCATCGGCATCGGCACGGCCGTCGGTGTCGGCGTCGGTGCTGGTGCCGGCATCCGCATCCGCATCCGAGCCGACCGCCTCACCGCACCCCTGCCCCGGATACCCGGCGATCGCGCAGAGCATCGCGTTCGTGTCGTACCGCAGCGGCTTCGCGACGGACGCCAGCGCCTCCGCCGTACTCGCGTCGTCCGGAACCCGCGCACACGCCGTACGCGCCGCCGGAGGGGTCTCACCGTCCGGCGCGTCCGCCGCCGTACCGAAGTCGACGACCAGCGCGACCCGCTTCTCCCCGCCCCGCGCGGCCGTTCCCCCGCAGACGGCGGCGAAGTCGGCGCCCCCGCGCGGCCGGGCCGCGTCCGCGGAGTCGCGGCTGACCGCGAACCGGAACCCCTGCACATCCCCGTCGGACGGCCGCGTGGTCGACGGCCCCTGCGTGGCGTAGGCCCAGGCCGAGCCGTCCCGCTCCCAGAACGACCAGTAGCGGTACGCGGCGGCCCGGGCCTGCCCCGCGCCCACACTCGCCGCCACGAGCAGGACGCCGGCCAGCACGAGCAGCACACCACGCGGCCGAAGCAGCGGCCACGCGGCCGACCGCACCACGGTGCCCCACCGGAGCCCGGTCACGACTCCCGCCGCTTCCGGCCGGCCCGCACCGACACGACCCCGACGACGGCCGCGACGACGAGCCCGAGTCCGACCGCCCACCACGTGCCCGCGCCCGTGCCCGCGCTCGTGCCCGCACCGTCGGTGTCCGCCTCGCCGGCCGTGTCGTCGCTCGGCACGGAGGAGTAGTCGTCCACGTCGCGCGCGGGACCGGTGTCCTTCAGCCGGGCCACCAGGTCCGCGCCGCCGAAGTCACGCGGGTCGGCACCGGCGGCGTGCGCGGCGAAGACGAGCTGGGCGTACGCGGCGGGCCCGGCCTCGGCCGCCCAGACGCCGTGGTTCTTCGCCAGCCAGGCGAGCGGTTTCTCGGTCGCGTCCAGGTCTCCGGCGGCGGCGAGCGCGACGACCGCGTCGGCGGTGTTGCCGTGGTCGGGCCGATCTTTCGCGCCCGCGAGGGCGGACGTCAGGTAGCCGTCGGCGGCGAGGTCACCGGCCAGGTGGACGGCCCCGTTGTGGGCCAGCTCCGCCGGGGAGTCACCCGGGACACACTTCTCGGCGAAACCCCCTGGGGCCGTCGACCCGCTCCCCGTCCCGGCCGCGAACCCCCTGCCCAGGCTGCCGAGTACGGCGGCGGCCGTGGCGTCGGCGTTCGCGGTGAGAGAGCCCTTCTTGTCGGGCTGGTAGGCGAAGGCGCCGCCGTCCTTCCTGCCGCCGGTGCCACCCGTGCCTGCCTTCCCGCCCCCGCAGGGCAGGGCCAGTGAACGGAGGGCGTCGTAGGGCGAGTTGCCGGCCTTCTTCTGTTTCTCGGGGGCGTCGCCCACGGCGGTCAGCGCCCCGATGACGACGGAGGTCGAGTTCGCGTCGCTGGGCCCTGCGGCGGTGTAGCCCCAGCCGCCGTCCTTGTTCTGGTTGTCCTTCAGCCAGCGCACCGCCCGCCCGGCCTCGGCGTCCCGACCGCCGAGCGCGGCGAGCGCCTGCACCGCGGCGGCCGTGCTGTTGGTGTCGACCGCCGTCCCGGCGTCGCACCGGGCGGTGGCGTCGGCGCGGTACGCGGCGAACGCCCCGCTCGCGCACTGCTGTCCGACGAGCCACCCCACGGCCCCCGCCCCGGGCTGCTCGCCCACGGTGTCCAGCGCGAGCAGGGCCAGGGACTGCCGCCAGACACCGTCGTACGTGGGGTCGGTGGAGCCGTACAGACCGGTGGGGATCGCCTGCGACGGCGAGGCGGAGGGAGCGGGGGAGGAGTCGGCGGACACCGAGGTCGCGTCGGCGGCGAAGGCGACCGGCGCGAGACCGGCCCCGACTCCGGCACCCGGTCCGGTCCCGAGTCCGGCTGTGACGGCCAGTACGGCGACCACCGTGGCGCTGCGGCGGACATTCATGATCGGCGGCTGCCTCTCCCTGACGGGAGCCGGACGCACGGCGAAGCGCCGGGCGGCTCGGCTCCGTATTCCTCGACGGTGCCGTACACCGGCGGGCCGCCGGTGACGCGAGCCGGTCACGATTCCGTGCGGGGCAGTCCGACTTGCCGCCCCCTGCAGGGGCCGGCTCACGGTTGCGGGTCAGCGCCGGATTTGCACCGGCTTCCCCCCGTACGGGTGTGATGACGACCCGGTCACTGTACCTGCCGGTAGCAAAAACCCTGAGGGCCGCCGGAACGCCGCGATAGGTTCGGGTCATGCGCACGGGGAGACTGCTGGGCTCGGGCCGCACGGCCGACGTGTACGAACTCCACCCCGACGAGGGCGAGTCCACGACCCTCGCCCGCGACCCGCTCGCGGCCCCCGGCGAACCCACCGTCCCCGAGAGCCTCGACGACCGTGACGGAGTCGACAGACATACCGGATGCGACGGACGTGACGGACGCGACGGCCACGGTGGCGTCGATGCTGAGGACGCGGGCGGCGGATCCGGCGGGCTCGGCGGAGTCGATGCGTCGCGCGGGCACGCCGGCCCGGAAGGGCACGCCGGCCCGGAAAGGCCCGCCGAGGCCTGGGTGTTGCGGCGCTACCGGGACGGCGGCTGGGGCGACGCGGCCGCCGAGGCCGAGGTCATGGCGTACGTACGCGGCCTCGGGTATCCCGTCCCGCGCGTGCGCTCGGCGACCCGTACGGAGATGGTGCTGGAGCGCCTGTCCGGGCCGACGATGCTGGAGGCGATGGCCACCGGCCTGCTCGACCCGGCGCGGGCGGGTGCCACGCTGGCCCGCCTCCTGCACGCCCTTCACGCGCTCCCGAACCGCGACCGGGCGATGTGCCCGCCCTCAGGCCGGACAGCCCCCACGCCCGGTGCGCCAGGTGACTCCACTCGCCCGGCCCCCACCGGGGCAACTCCCACCCGCCGCGTCCTCCACCTGGACCTGCACCCCGACAACGTCATCCTCACGCCCTACGGCCCCCAGGTCATCGACTGGAGCAACGCCGAGGACGGGCCGCCCGGACTCGACTGGGGCATGTCCGCGGTGATCCTCGCCCAAGTCGCCGTGGACACCGCCGACTTACGCGCCGGGATCGCCCAGGCCACCCTCGTGTCCCTCCTCGCCCACCAGCCCGGCGGCCCCTCCGCCCTGACGGAGGCGGGGCTGGTCGAGGCGGGGCGGCGCCGGGCGGCCACCCCGACGATGACCGCGCGGGAGGTCGAACTCCTGGGAGCCGCAGCGGAGTTGGTCCGTTCCCTCGCCGAGCCGGGAACGATGACCCGAGCGAACGGTGGACGGGGCGAGCACCTCTGACCGACGTCCCTCAGACCGCCACATACGTGACCGGATCGCTCCCCGTCACCGCCTCCGCCCGCCCCAGCTTCACCAGCCGCCGTAGATGCGCCTCCGCCTCGGAGACCGCGATGTTGCGGGAGCCGAAGGGGATCTGGGACCAGGGACGGTTCCACTCCATGCGTTCGGCGAGCTGCCAGGGGGTGAGGGGGGTCGCGAGGAGGGTGAGCAGGCCGGTGAGCCGGAACTCGTGATGGGCCAGCAACTCCCCCACGCGGGCGGCGGTGTCCGTGAACGCGTACTGATGGGCGGGCAGGACCTCGGCGGGACCGAGGCGGCCGACACGTTCCAAGGAGTCGAGGTAGTCGCCGAGAGGATCGGTGACCGTGTCGTCGTCGGGGTCCTCGTAGAGGCCGATGTGCGGGCTGATCTCGGGGAGGAGATGGTCGCCGGAGAACAGGCGTCCGTGGCCCGGCAGTCGGGAAGGGTGCGCCTCCTCCAGGTGGAGGCAGACGTGTCCCGGCGTGTGCCCCGGCGTCCAGATCGCGCGGACGCGGCGGCCGGGGAGTTCGAGGAGTTCACCGGGGACGATGTCGCGGTCGGGGAGCGCGGGGGAGAAACCGGGCAGGGCGCGCGGGTGGCGCGGGGCGCGGAGGGCGGCGAGGTGTTCCTCCGGGGCGCCCGCCGCCGTGAGCTTGTCCGTCATGTACGTGAACCAGCGGTCCGGGCCGGTCCCGCGTGTGCGCCGTACGATCGCCGTGTCGGCCGCGTGCATCGCGATCCACGCCCCGGACGCCTCGCGTACCGCCCCCGACAGGCCGTGGTGGTCCGGGTGGTGATGCGTGATCACGACCCCGTGGATCTCCGCGACCGACGTACCGCACGCCGTCAGTCCGGCGGCGAGCGTGTCCCACGACGCCGGGTCGTCCCAGCCGGTGTCGACGAGGACCGGTCCCCGGTCGGTGTCGACGACGTACACGAGGGTGTGGCCGAGCGGGTTGTCCGGGATGGGGACCTCGATGGACCGTACGCCTCCGTCGTGATCGGTCACCTGTGTCATGCAGTCACTATAACTAGAACGAGTTCCACCAGGGATGGGCGTGCGAACCCGCCGTCACGGCCCGTCCGTCGACGCACGACATGGACTCCTCCCCCTGGAACTGGTATCAGTTCCCTACCAGAACTGACGGTACGTCAGAGAGTGGCTCCGGGAGGCAGCGGCCATGACCGAACTCGTGGAACACGGACAGCTCTTCATCGGCGGGGAGTTGACCGACCCCCTGGGCACCGACGTCATCGAGGTGGTCTCCCCGCACACGGAGGAGGTCATCGGCCGCGTGCCGCACGCGTCGCGCGCGGACGTCGACCGGGCCGTGGCCGCCGCGCGCCACGCCTTCGACCACGGCCCCTGGCCGCGCATGACCCTCGACGAGCGCGTCGAGGTCGTCACCCGGATCAAGGACGCCTTCGCCGTACGCCACGAGGAGTTCGCCCGGATCATCAGCTCCGAGAACGGCACCCCGGTCACCTCCAGCGTGATGGTGCAGGCGCTCGCCTCGATGCTGGTGTGGGACGCGGCGATCACGACGGCGCGCGCATTCACGTACGAGGAGCGGCGCGACGGCGTGCTCGGCAAGATCCTCGTGCGGCGCGAGCCGGTCGGGGTGGTGGCGGCGGTCGTCCCCTGGAACGTCCCGCAGTTCACCGCAGCCGCGAAACTCGCCCCCGCCCTCCTCGCCGGCTGCCCGGCGATCCTGAAGGTCTCGCCCGAAACACCCCTGGACGCCTACCTGTTGGCGGAGATCGCCGCCGAGGCGGGCCTGCCCGAGGGCGTGCTGTCCATCCTGCCCGCCGACCGCGAGGTCAGCGAGTACCTGGTGGGGCACCCGGGCGTCGACAAGGTCTCCTTCACCGGCTCGGTCGCCGCCGGCAAACGGGTCATGGAGGTCGCCGCCCGCAACCTCACCCGCGTCACCCTGGAACTGGGCGGCAAGTCGGCGGCGGTCATCCTGCCGGACGCGGACGCGCAGACGGCCGTCAACGGCATCGCTCCCTTCGCCTGGATGATCAACGGCCAGGCCTGTGTCGCCCAGACCCGCATCCTCGTGCCCCGCTCCCGCTACGACGAGTTCGCCGAGGCCTTCGCGGCCTACGCCTCCGCCCTCAAGATCGGCGACCCCCTCGACCCGGCCACCGAACTCGGCCCCCTGGTCGCCCAGCGACAGCAGCGCCGCAGTCTCGACTACATACGCATCGGCCAGGAGGAGGGCGCCAAGATCCTCACCGGCGGCGGCCGTCCCGCCGGCCTGGAGCACGGCTGGTACGTCGAGCCGACCCTCTTCGGCGACGTCGACAACTCCATGCGCATCGCCCGCGAGGAGATCTTCGGCCCGGTGATCTGCCTGCTCCCGTACGGCGACGAGGCCGAGGCCGTACGCATCGCCAACGACTCCGACTACGGCCTCAGCGGCAGCGTCTGGACCGCCGACGACGAACACGGCATCGACATCGCCCGCCAGGTCCGCACCGGCACCTACTCCGTCAACACCTTCAGCCTCGACATGCTCGGCCCCTTCGGCGGCTACAAGAACTCGGGCCTGGGGCGGGAGTTCGGGCCCGAGGGCTACGGCGAGTACCTGGAACACAAGATGATCCACCTCCCGGCCGGATACGAGCCGCCCGCCGACGCCGACACCACCCTCGCCGCCACCGTCGACGGGGAGGAGTGACCGGCGATGGGTGACCGCTGGCACGTGGAGGTCGACCGCGCCCTCTGCATCGGCTCCGCCCAGTGCACCCACCTCGCCCCCGACGCCTTCCGCCTCGACTCCGCCATGCAGTCCCACCCCACCGCCCCCGACACCGACGCCAACGAACGCATCCTGAAGGCGGCGGAGGGCTGTCCGGTGGAGGCGATCGCGATCACCCTGCTGGGCAGCGGGGAGCCGGTGTTCCCGCCCGAGGAGTAGGGGCCTAC
Source organism: Streptomyces sp. NPDC002324 (assembly GCF_053593335.1). Lineage (NCBI taxonomy): Bacteria > Bacillati > Actinomycetota > Actinomycetes > Kitasatosporales > Streptomycetaceae > Streptomyces > Streptomyces sp. NPDC002324. Next base: position 685,026 of record NZ_JBSFCF010000001.1, on the reverse strand, counting down.
GCTCTGCGGTCGGTAACGGGACGATCGGGAAGCCGGAGCGGGGAACGTGGAGAAGTCCGAGGCCAGGAAGCTGATCGAGCAGGCGTACGCGGCCTGGGACGCCGAGGAGTGGCAGCGCGCCGCCGGCCTCTACGAGCAGGTGCTCGCCCATTTCCCGGACGAGAAGCCGAGCGCGGAGTGGTGGTACGACGCCGCGCTCGCCCACAAGTTCCTGCGCGACTGGGACAAGGCGTACGAACTCGGTGTCCAGGCCGCCGCCCGCGCACCGCGCGGCGAGGGCGATCCCGCCTTCTGGAACCTCGGCATCGCGGCCACGATCCGCCGCGACTGGGCCGTCGCCCGCGACGCCTGGGCCGGCTTCGGCATCCAGCTGCCCGAGGGCGAGGGCGACGGCGGGGGTGAGGAGGATGAGATCCGCGGCCGCTTCGGCCAGGCCTGCGTCCGCCTGGACACGGACGGCGCCCGCGAGGTGGTGTGGATCGACCGGCTGTGCCCGACGCGCGGGCGCGTGCTGAACGTCCCCGTGACCGGCGGCCGCCGCTTCGGCGAGATCGTCCTCCACGACGGTCAGCCGAACGGCGAACGCGTCGTCGACGGCACGACCTATCCCGTCTTCGACGAACTGCTCCTCTTCGAGCCCTCCGACGTGCCCACGTTCCAGGTGACGGTTGCGGCCGGTGAACCCGAGGACCTGGAAGCCCTCACCGTCCTCTTCGCCGACCACGACTTCGCCGCCGAGCCCGCCGCCACCGTGACCACGCACTGCGCCTGCTGCAGCGAGGGCACCCTCCACAAGGAGCCCCGGCCCGCCCACACGGGGGCCCAGCGCGTCTGTCTGGCGGCCCCGGAGGAGGAGGCCCGCCGACTGCTCGACCGGTGGGCGGGGGAGAAGGCGATCGGGCGGAGCTGGAGCGGGCTGGAGGCCATGGCGTAGGGGGGAATACGTGTCTGGCCGAAGTAGTAGAAAAAATCCCCTTTGGGGGGTTGTATTCACGTACGGGTGTTCTATCGTAGAAATCAGCCTACGAGACGAGTGAGGGAGCCGACCGAAGTAGCCGACAGCGGCGTGAGGTAGCAGATCCGCCGGTGCCGACGTCGACGGTCGGGCTGAGAGGCCGGAAGGCGGCACGACAGGGCCTGACGGTGACCCTCGGCACCTGCGGCCGGATGAGTGGTACCGGCGCAGGGAACCCGTCTCGTAGGTCTTTTTTGCTGCCGTTTTCCCGCCTGTTGCCGCCTGAGCCGGCCTGTTCCCGCCCGAGCCGGCCTGTTCCTGTCTGCTCAGGCTTGCTTCCGCCGGTCAGGCGCCGTCAGGTCGATCAGGCGGCACACCGTCTCGATGTCAATCTTCACCTGGGCGATCGAGGCGCGGCCGGAGAGCCAGGTGATGAGGGCCGAATGCCAGGTGTGCTCGATGACCCGGACCGCCGAAAGCTGCTCCGGGCTCGGGTCCTCCAGGCCCATCGCGTCGAGGATGATCGCGGTCGTCTGGTGGGAGACCTGGTCGACCTCGGGGCTGACGCTGCGGTCGGCGAAGGTGAGGGCGCGGACCATGGCGTCGGCGAGGTGGGGCTCGCGCTGCAGGGCGCGGAAGGCGCGCATCAGGGTCTCGGCGACGCGCTCGGCCGCCGTCGCACCGCTCGGGGGCTTCTTGCGGAGCGTGCCGTGCATGTGCTCCAGCTGGTCCTGCATCGTGGCGACCAGCAGATGGATCTTGGACGGGAAGTAGCGGTAGAGAGTGCCGAGCGCGACCTGCGAGGACTCGGCGACCTCCCGCATCTGCACGGCGTCGAAACCGCCCCGGCTGGCCAGCTGGGCACTCGCGTGCAGGATCCGGCGCCGACGGGCCTCCTGCCGCTCCGTGAGGGGCGGTGAGTCCGGTCGCCCGGCGCCGGCTTCCACCTTGACTTCCGCAGGCATGGGTCTCGTTCCGTGACAGTCGTGACGGTCGGTGAGGGTATGCGATCAAATAGCATGCCAGGGCGTGTGCCGTGGCGTGAATCACCCGATCCACCTCTCACAGCCGTTCTACCAGCCGGTAGATTCAGAGCCTCTCGAACGATCAACTCTGAAACTTGTTCTAGATTACCGTCTCGTCGTAATCTCACGGGAAATCGCAGTGAGAAGGGGGCCAGGAGTGACCGCGGAGGCCAGTCAGGCGGGGTCCCGACGTGACCTCGCCGCGGACGGCGAGCGACCGCTCAACATCGCGCTCCTCACCTATAAGGGGAACCCGTTCTGCGGGGGTCAGGGCGTCTACGTACGGCACCTCTCGCGCGAGCTGGCCCGCCTCGGCCATCAGGTCGAGGTGATCGGCTCCCAGCCGTACCCCGTGCTCGACGAGGACGCCGTACCCGTCGACGGTCCGGGCGGGATCTCCCTGACCGAACTGCCGAGCCTCGACCTCTACCGCCAGCCCGACCCCTTCCGCACGCCGAAGCGGGACGAGTACCGGGACTGGGTCGACGCCCTCGAAGTGGCGACGATGTGGACCGGCGGCTTCCCCGAGCCCCTGACGTTCTCCCTCCGCGCCCGCCGCCATCTGCGCGCCCGGCGCGGGGAGTTCGACGTCGTCCACGACAACCAGACCCTCGGTTACGGGCTGTTGGGTGACGTGGGCGCGCCCCTCGTCACCACCATCCACCACCCCATCACCGTCGACCGGCAGTTGGAGCTGGACGCCGCCGAGGGATGGCAGCGGCGGATGTCCGTGCGCCGCTGGTACGCGTTCACGCGCATGCAGAAGCGGGTCGCGCGGCGGCTGCCGTCCGTGCTCACCGTCTCCGGCACCTCCCGTCAGGAGATAGTCGACCATCTCGGTGTCCGCGACGACCGGATGCACGTGGTGCACATCGGCGCCGACACCGACCTCTTCTCGCCGAATCCGGCCGTGGCCGAGGTGCCCGGCAGGATCGTCACCACCTCCAGCGCGGACGTGCCGCTCAAGGGACTCGTCTTCCTCGTCGAGGCGCTCGCCAAGGTGCGCGCCGAGCATCCCGCCGCCCATCTCGTCGTCGTTGGCAAGCGGCCCACCGAGGGCCCGGTCGCGCAGGCGATCGAACGGTACGGCCTCGAAGGCGCCGTCGAGTTCGTCAAGGGCATCTCGGACGCCGAGCTGGTCGACCTGGTCCGCTCGGCCGAGGCCGCCTGTGTGCCCTCGCTGTACGAGGGGTTCTCACTGCCCGCCGCCGAGGCCATGGCCACCGCCACGCCGCTGGTCGCCACCACCGGCGGAGCGATACCGGAGGTCGCCGGACCCGACGGCGAGACCTGCCTCGCGGTGCCCCCGGGCGATCCGGGCGCCCTGGCCGCCGCCCTGAGCAGGCTCCTCGGCGACCCGGAACTCCGGCGGCGGCTCGGCCGCGCCGGCCGCGAGCGGGTGCTCCGGCGGTTCACCTGGGCCCGCGCCGCCGAGGGCACGGTCGCCCACTACCGCGAGGCCGTCGCCCGAGCGGGGGTACGCCCGGCGAGGGCCGCCGTGAGCGCCGTACCGGCGGCCCATCCCGCCGTCGAAACCGCCGGGACCACTGCGGCCGCCGGGACCACTGTGGCCGTCGAGACCGCTGCGGCCGTCGAAGCGGTCGACGCCGCCGCGATCGACAGGGCCGGCGACCCCCGCCAGGCGGCCGTCGAGTCCCACGGGGCTGTCGCAGCCGCCGACGACGTAGTCGAGACCAACCGCGAAAACGCCAACCGCGAAAGCAGGGCCACGTGCTGACCGTCGATTTCTCCCGCTTCCCCCTCGCCCCGGGGGACCGGGTCCTGGATCTCGGCTGTGGAGCGGGCCGGCACGCCTTCGAGTGCTACCGGCGCGGCGCCCGCGTCGTGGCCCTCGACCAGAACGGCGAGGAGATCCGCGAGGTCGCCAAGTGGTTCGCCGCGATGAAGGAGGCCGGGGAGGCCCCGGAGGGCGCGACCGCCACCGCGATGGAGGGCGACGCCCTCGCGCTGCCGTTCCCCGACGAGTCGTTCGACGTCGTCATCATCTCCGAGGTGATGGAGCACATCCCCGACGACAAGGGCGTCCTCGCCGAGATGGTCCGGGTGCTGAAGCCCGGCGGCCGCATAGCCGTCACCGTCCCGCGCTACGGCCCCGAGAAGGTCTGCTGGGCGCTCTCCGACGCCTACCACGAGGTCGAGGGCGGCCACATCCGCATCTACAAGGCGGACGAACTGCTCGCCAGGATCCGCGAGGCGGGCCTCGAACCGTACGGCACCCACCACGCGCACGCCCTGCACTCGCCCTACTGGTGGCTGAAGTGCGCGTTCGGCGTCGACAACGACAAGGCGCTGCCCGTGCGGGCGTACCACAAGCTGCTGGTCTGGGACATCATGAAGAAGCCGCTGCTCACCCGGGTCGCCGAGGAGGCGCTGAACCCGGTGATCGGCAAGAGCTTCGTGGCCTACGCGACCAAGCCGCACCTGCCGGCGCTGGCCGACAACGACACCACCGGCGTGTCCGAGGCGGCCGCCAAGTGACGACGCCCCGGACAGAACACCTGGTCCTGCCCGGGGTCCTCACCGCAGAGGAGGCCGCCGCCACCGTGCGGGGCATCCTCGCGGTGCAGCGCGCGGACGGTGCCATCCCGTGGTTCCGGGGACACCACCTCGACCCGTGGGACCACACCGAGGCGGCGATGGCCCTGGACGCGGCCGGTGAGCACGAGGCCGCCGAACGCGCCTACACATGGCTGCGCCGGCACCAGAACAAGGACGGTTCCTGGTACGCCGCCTACGCCGACGGGGACGCTGCCGACGTCACCGACCGCGGCCGCGAGACCAACTTCGTGGCCTACATAGCCGTCGGCGTCTGGCACCACTACCTGGCGACCGGCGACGACACCTTCCTCGACCGCATGTGGCCGGCCGTCCACGCGGCGATCGAGTACGTCCTGCGGCTCCAGCAGCCCGGCGGCCAGATCGGCTGGAAGCGTGAGGACGACGGCACTCCGGTGAACGACGCCCTGCTGACCGGCAGTTCGTCCATCCACCACGCGCTGCGCTGTGCCCTCGCCATCGCCGAACAGCGCGAGGAGCCGCAGCCCGACTGGGAGTTGGCCGTCGGCGCGCTCCGGCACGCGATACGCCGGCACCCCGAGCGGTTCCTCGACAAGGACCGTTACTCGATGGACTGGTACTACCCCGTGCTCGGCGGCGCGCTCACCGGCACCGAGGCCAAGGCCCGTGTCGAGGAGAGCTGGGACCGCTTCGTCGTGCCCGGCTTCGGCGTCCGCTGCGTGGTCCCCAACCCGTGGGTGACCGGCGGTGAGTCGGCCGAACTCGCCCTGGCGCTCTGGGCGATGGGCGAGTCCGACCGCGCCCTGGACATCCTCCAGTCCATCCAGCACCTCCGCGACCCCGGCTCCGGCCTGTACTGGACGGGTTACGTGTTCGAGGACCAGGCCGTCTGGCCCGAGGAGCTGACCTCCTGGACCGCCGGATCCGTCCTGCTGGCCGTGGCCGCGCTGGGCGGCGACGAGGCGACGTGCGCGGTGTTCGGCGGAGAGCGGTTGCCGCGGGGGCTGGACGACTTCGACGACTCGGAGTGCTGCTGAGGCCAGGTGCGGTGCGGGTGAGCCCCCGACCGGCCCGCACCCGCCACACCATCTCGGCCTCCCGACCGCTTCCGCGTGGGCGCCCGGGCGGAATGGACCCGCACGGCACCACGCGGCGCGCTCAGTGGCGATGCATCCGGTTCGCGATCGCGTGCCCCACGAACAGGTACACCACGGCCGCCAGACCGTAGCCGGCCACGACCCGCGCCCACTGCTCGTCGAAGGTGAACAGGTCGTGCGACCAGCCGGCGAGCCAGCGGGCCGCGTCATGGATGAACTGCACGAAGTCGTTCGCGCCGTTCGCGCCCAACAGATACATCAGGATCCACAGGCCCAGGATGAAGGCCATGACGTCGGCCACGATCGCTATGACCCGGCCCGCCTGGTTGGAACCGCTATATCGAGACATGCTCAACGGGTTGCCCGCATACCGTCGTCGAAACCCGGACGCTCCCTATGAGTTGAGCTCCGCCAGCACCCGCAGCGTGTGCGGATCCGGGGACAGCACCAGCAGATCCGTCACCGGCCCCTTCCGCCACGACTCCAGCCGCTCCGCGATCCGTGTCCGCGGCCCGACCAGGGAGATCTCGTCGGCGAAGGCGTCCGGCACGGCGAGTACGGCCTCCTCGCGCCGCCCGTCGAGAAAGAGCCGCTGGATGCGCCGGGCCTCCTCCTCGTACCCCATGCGGGCCATGAGGTCGGCGTGGAAGTTGCGCTTGGCGTGCCCCATGCCGCCGATGTAGAAGCCCAGCATGGCCTTCACGGGCAACAGCCCCTCGGCGACGTCCTCGCAGACCTTCGCCCGGACCATGGGCGCGATGAGGAAACCCTCGGGCACCTCGGTCAGGGACGCCTCGTAGACGTCGGTCCGGCTCGGCGACCAGTACAGCGGCAGCCAGCCGTCCGCGATCCGGGTCGTCTGCGCGATGTTCTTCGGCCCCTCGGCGCCGAGCAGTAGAGGCAGGTCCGCGCGGAGGGGATGGGTGATGGACTTGAGCGCCTTGCCGATGCCGGTCCCGTCCGGGCCGTCGTACGGGAGGGCGTGGAAGCGTCCGTCCAGTTCGACGGGGGCCTCGCGCCTGAGGACTTGGCGGACGACGTCGACGTACTCCCTGGTCGCGGTCAGCGGGGACCTCGGGAACGGCCGGCCGTACCAGCCCTCGACGACCTGCGGCCCGGAGAGCCCCAGCCCGAGCAGGGCGCGTCCGCCGGAGAGGTGGTCCAGGGTCAGGGCCTGCATGGCGGTCGTGGTCGGCGACCGGGCGGCCATCTGCGCGACGGCCGTGCCCAGCTTGATCCTCGATGTGTGCGCGGCGATCCAGGTGAGCGGGGTGAAGGCGTCCGAGCCCCATGACTCGGCGGTCCACACCGAGTCGTAGCCGAGCCGCTCCGCCTCCTGGGCGAGCGGGACGTGCTCCGCGGAGGGACCGCGCCCCCAGTAGCCGAGTGCCAGACCGAGCCGCATGTGCCTGCCTCCTGACGGTGCGTCAGCTGTACGCGCGGGAGGCGACTGTACGACAGCGGCCCCCCGCTCGGAAGAGCGAGGGGCCGGTCGTACGGCTGTGCACCGCGTGTTGATCAGCCGCGCTGGATACCGCTGGTGTCCTGCAGGACGCCACGACGGCCGTCCTGCGTCTGGGCCACCAGGTTGGCGCCGCGCTGCTCGACCGCCAGGTACCAGGTGCCCGGCGCCAGTTCGGCGATCGTCGACTGGGAACCGTCCTCGGCGAACAGCGGACGGGCCACCGGCACCGCGAACCAGAACGGCGAGAAGTCACCGGCGGGCGGCGGGGCCGCCGCCTGCTGCTGCTGAGGGCCACCGAACGGCGCCCCCGGCCCGGGCTGGCCCGGACCCGGCTGACCGGGCCCCGGCTGACCCGCACCGAAGGGACCCGGCGCACCGGCGCCCGGGTACCCGTAACCACCGGGCGGCTGGCCCCCGTACGGCTGCGGCGCGACCGGCCGCGGGGCGCCGACGAGGGCGGCCTTGAGGGCGGGGACGAGGGGGGTGGCGACGGCTGCGGCGGCCATGACCAGGGTGGCGATGAGGGCGAGGATGAGACCCATGCCCGCGTCGGTGCCGTTGCCACTGGTGTCGCTGAAGTTGTCACCGCCACCGGACGGATCGAAGATGTTGCCCAGCGCGCTCCACGCGGCGAAGATCGTGAAGGCGATGCCGAAGTGGCCGAGGTCGATCCCGGCGATCTTGGGCGGCTGCGGCAGACCCCTGGCGACAACGATGAAGACGGCGCCGATCAGACCCGCCAGGACCACGCTCAGCAGCACCGGTCCGCTCTCCCAGAGGATCGGGAGATCGATGCTGTCGGGGATCCCGTCGATGGAGTAGTTGTCGAGGAACGACGCGATGAACAGCAATACCGCTGCTCCGATCACGACGCCGTCGCCTCTGGTGAGGGAGCGGATATTCACTTCAGGTCCTTCGTCAGTCGTCTCGTCATCGGTGGAGGCGTCGCCGTCACCATGTCGCCGTCAGGCCGTGGTGGGAAGCGCGGGGGTGGCCCCTCATCGTAGGGACGACCTTATCGTCCGACCGACTTGGGTGTCCTCCGGGATCATCTCGATGATCACGACCCGCCCGCTACCCTCGCAGGAAACTCACGATTCCCTCAGAGTTCCCCCGCTCCGCTTTCTGCCGCCACGCACCGCTGGTCAACGGTGTCGGGTCATGGATATCGCGCATCGCGGTACGTAAGACGAACACGGCCGGAACCGTTGACAGATTGAGACCGCGCGCACTTCATTCCGTGGCACTTGGGGTTAGCGGCCGGACTTCCCCAAAGGGGAGAGTCGTTCAATTTTCGAGGAAGCTCGTGAGGCCGTCCGAGATTCCCTGGGCCGCTTTCTGCCGCCAGGCTCCGCTGGTGAGCTGGGCCGCGTCCTTGCTGTCGCGCATGTTGCCGCACTCGATGAACACCTTGGGCACGGTGGAGAGGTTGAGGCCGCCGAGGTCGGTGCGGGTGACGATGCCGGTGCCGTCGCCGACGTAGTTGGAGGGGGCGCTGCCGGTGGCGCGGACGAAGAAGCCGGCGATGCGTTCGCCGAGGTCACGGGAGGGGGCGACGATGGGCCGGGTGTCGGCGGCGCCCTCGTTCACCGAACCCGGCAGGATCACATGGAAGCCGCGGTTGCCGGCGCCGGAGCCGTCGGCGTGGATGGACACCACCGCGTCCGCCTTCGCCTCGTTGCCGATCCGCGCCCGCTCGTCGATGCACGGACCCCAGGCCCGGTCACCGTCCTGCGTGAACTTCACCGTGGCGCCCTCCTCTTCGAGGAGCGTCCGCAGCCGCCGGGAGACGTCCAGCGTGAACTTGGCTTCCAGGTAGCCGTCGTTGGTGGTCGTCCCGGTCGTGTCGCACTCCTTCGCGTGCGTCCCGATGTTCACCTTGCGGTTGATCTCGGTCGTGTGCTGGAAGTTGCCGGGGTTGTGACCGGGATCGATGACGACGACCTTGCCCTTGAGGGGGCCGGTGGCGGCGGGCGCGGAGGCCGAACCGGAGGGGCCCGCCTTCTCGCCGTCCCCACCGCCGGTGCCGTCCTTGCCGTCCTTGCCGTCGGCCGAGGCGGTCGGTGCGCCGGACGGGTCGGGGGAGGAGGCCGGGGTCTTCGCCGACCGGGTCTGCGGCCCCGCCACACTGCCCGAGCCGTCGTCCCCGCCCCCGGAGTCCCCGACGGCCTGCCAGACCCCCCACCCGGCCACCGCCCCCACCACGACCGCGGCCACCGCCACGGTCAGCGGGCGGCGCAGCGCGGAACGGCGGGGCTGGGGCGGATCGAAGTCCGGACCTACATACGACACGCCTGCCACCTTACGGGTCGGGCCCGGCGCGCAGCGCCCCCGCTCCGTGTGGCGCGGGCGGAGCCGGGGCGCTGACCAGCGGTAGGCGTACGGGCCGTCGCGGGATAAAGTCGGGCGGTTACGTCTGGTTGTGGGGGCGGGGTCCCGGCGCGCGGTCGGTGGGCTCCGGTGGGAGGGCCTGTAGCGCATGAGTCGTCGCTCCAACGGGTTGGCCGGGATCTGGGCCGAGGCACAACGCCAGCAGCAGCGTCAGTCGGAGGAACGGGCCCGACAGCAGCGCGAGTACGAGCGACAGCAGCGCGCGTACCAGCGGGAGGTGGCGCGCAGCCAGCGGGAGCAGCAGGCGGCGTACCGCCAGCAGCGCGAGGCGGAGGCGCGGCGGCGCACGGAGGAGCTGGACGCGCAGGTCCAGGCACTGGAGGGGCTGCTGGTCACCGGCTGCCGGGCCCCGGCGTTCCGGTCCGCCTCCCTCACCCGCGCCGAGCGGCTGGAGCCGTTCTCCCCGGGGCCCCTCGCCCAGCCGGTACCCATGCCGGACCCGAACCACTACCAGGCGCAGGGCGGTTGGACCGCCCAGCGCCGGGCGCAGGCGCAGGCCGAGGCGCGCGCCCGGTACGAGCACGACTGGCATGCCGCGCAGGCCGCCGAGCAGCAGCGCCAGCGTCAACTGGCCCAGTACCAGCGGCAGTACGAGCAGTGGGCGGAAGGACAGCGGGCGGAGATCCGGCTGCACAACGCCGGACTCGCGCAGATGGCGACGGCCCTGCGCGACGGCGACCCGGAAGCCGCCGTCGACTACTTCTCCGCCGCCCTCTACGCCTCTCCCGCCTGGCCCGACGGCTTCCCCCGGGGCGTCTCCGCCGCCTACGACTCGGCGGCCCGGCAACTGGTCCTGGACTGGGAGCTGCCCAGGTACGACACCGTCCCCGAGGCGAAGAGCGTCGTCTACATGCCGAGCGTCGACCAGGACAAGGAGCGCCCGCGCCCGGTCACCCAGCGGCGCGCCCTCTACCGGGACGTCCTCGCGCAGTGCGTGCTCCTCGTGCTCCACGACCTCTTCGCCGCCGACGAGTTCGGCGCGCTGGAGTCGGTCGTCCTGAACGGCTTCGTGGACGACCACGACCCGGCGACCGGCCGCCGCACCCAGATCTTCCTGGCGACCGTCACCGTGCCCCGGCCGGTGTTCGACGGGCTGCATCTGGAGCAGGTGAGCGCCGTCGACTGCCTGACGGACGGGCTCCGGGGCCGGCTGTCCGCCCGCCCCGACCAGCGCACCCCCGTCCGCCCCGAGCGCAGGCCCGACGACGTCGGCAACGGCGTCGTCACCCACGGCGGTGAGGACGAGCCCGACCTGCTGGACATGGACCCTCTCGCCTTCGAAGCCCTAGTCGCCGAGTTGTTCCGGGCCATGGGCATGCAGGCGGTCACGACCCAGCGCTCGGGCGACGGCGGGGTGGACGTCGACGCCCTGGACCCGGCCCCGATCCGGGGCGGCAAGATCGTCGTGCAGGTCAAGCGGTATCGCAACACCGTCCCGCCGACCGCCGTCCGCGACCTCTACGGCACGGTCCAGGACGCCGGCGCCAACAAGGGCGTCCTGGTGACGACGTCCAAGTTCGGGCCCGGTTCCCACACCTTCGCCAACGGCAAGCCGCTGGAGCTGGTCTCGGGGCGCGAACTCGTCGACCTGCTCCACCGGCACGGGCTCCGGGGGCGCCTGGGCACCGGCGAGCGCCCCGCGCCCGCGTCCCCGACCGCCCCCACCGTGGTGCTGCCCGCCCAGCGGACCTCGGCGGATGCCGGGGACGACGTGGACGGCGTGGACGGCGCTGACTCGGCCCCGGCCTCCGCCCCGGACGACCACAGCGTGCTCGGCATGTACTGGACCGGTGGCGTCGCCCTGGACGTCTGCGCGCTCGTCTGCCATGGCAACCGTGTCCTCAGCGACGACCACTTCGTCTTCTACAACAACCTCGGCACGCCCGACGGCACCGTCCGCGCCGTCCCGCCGACCACCCCCGACAAGGCCGCGATCCTGGTCTCCTTCGACGCGCTGCCGGTGGAGGCCGACCGTCTCGTCCTCGTGGCGGCGATCGACCCAGAGGTGAACCCCGACGCCGACCTCTCCGGCTTCACCGACGCCGGCATCCGCCTCCTGGACCCCGCCCGAGCCGAGCAGGGCCGCCTCGACGTCTCCGACGGCCGCGCCGAGGAAACGGCCCTCACCCTCGGCTCCTTCCGCCGCCGCGCCAGCGGCGACTGGGATTTCGTCGTCGGCGGCAAGGGGTACCGGGGCGGTCTGGAGGAACTGGTCCAGGACTACGGCATAGAGGTGGGGTAGCCCAGCGGCCCCAGCGGCCCCAGCGGCCCAGTAGCTGAGTAGCCCTACGGCCCGGTGGCCGAGGTGCTGTGGTGCTGTGGTGCTGGGGGTGCCGCTGGTCAGATGCCGGTTCCGGTCCGCCGCAGTACCCGCAGGGAGTCCGTCGCGGAGACCTCCGTGAAGGCACCGGAGGCGAGGGCGCGGAGGTAGACGCGGTACGGGGCCTGGCCGGTGAACTCGTCCTCGGGGTCCGGGAAGACGTCGTGGATGACGAGGAGACCGCCCGGGGCGACGTGCGGGGCCCAGCCCTCGTAGTCGGCGGTGGCGTGCTCGTCGGTGTGGCCGCCGTCGACGAAGACGAGGCCGAGGGGAGTGCCCCAGAAGGCGGCGACCTGCGGGGAACGGCCGACGACGGCGACGACGTGCTCCTCCAGTCCCGCCCGGTGCAAGGTGCGGCGGAAGGTGGGGAGCGTGTCCATGCGGCCCACCTCGGGGTCGACGGTGGACGCGTCGTGGTACTCCCAGCCCGGCTGCTGCTCCTCGCTGCCCCGGTGATGGTCGACCGTGATCGCCGGCACCCCCGCCTCACGGGCGGCGTCGGCCAGCAGGATCGTCGAACGGCCGCAGTACGTCCCCACCTCCAGCAACGGCAGCCCCAGCCGCCCCGCCTCCACCGCCGCCGCGTACAACGCCAGCCCCTCGCCGGCCGGCATGAACCCCTTGGCCGCCTCGAACGCGCGGAGGATCTCCGCCTTGGGCGCCGGCGTGGGCGGGGGGCTCGATGCCGCGGACATGGGGTCCTCCGTGTGGTCGTACGTCAGGGGGCGCCTCATGCTGTCATGCGGTGATCGGGGGGAGGGATCGGGGAGACCTACGGCCCTTCCGGGCCGAAAGGCAGAGGGCGCAGCCCCTGCTTTTCAGGGCCGTGGGGAACTGCGCGACCAGTCCCCACCGGACCCGCAGACGACCTCGAAGGGCACGCGGCCCCCGGACTACCGGACGACGGCAGCCCTGTCCTCCCTGGACACCGCGTCGGCCACCTCGGCCGGCTCGGCCCCCTCGCTGCTGGCGAGCAGCCGATGCCCGGTCGCCCGGCGGTCGCGCCCCGGCAGGAACAGGGCCAGGAGGAGGCCGACCGCGACCGCGCCGGTGGCGATGAGGAAGGAGACGCGGAAGCCGTGCATGGTCGGGATCGCGACCCCGCCCACGTGGTTCGCGGTGTTGGCCAGCACCATCCCGATGACGGCGCTCGACACGGACGTACCGATGGACCGCATGAGCGTGTTGAGCCCGGTCGCCGCACCCGTCTCGGACGGGTCCACGGCGCCGATGATCAGCGCGGGGAGCGAGGAGTAGGCGAGGCCGATGCCCGCGCCCAGGACCACCGACACGACCACGGTCTGCCAGGCGGCGCTCATCAGGCCGAGACCGGCGCCGTAGCCGACCGCGATGATCAGCAGCCCCAGGATGAGGGTGCTCCTGGGGCCGTACTTGGCGGAGATCCGGGCGTAGACCGGCGCGGTGAACATCATCGTCAGGCCGAGCGGAGCCACGCACAGACCCGCGACGATCATCGACTGTCCGAGGCCGTAGCCGGTGGCGGACGGCAGCTGGAGAAGCTGCGGCAGGACGAGGGAGACGACGTAGAAGGAGACGCCGACCATGATCGAGGCGAGGTTGGTGAGGAGGACCTCGCGGCGGACCGTGGTGCGCAGATCCACCAGCGGCGCGGGGGCGCGCAGCTCCCAGACACCCCAGAGGAGCAGTACCAGGGCGGACGCGGCGAACAGGCCGAGCGTGGTCGTGGAGGTCCAGCCCCAGTCGCTGCCCTTGGTGATCGGCAGGAGGAAGAGGACGAGGCCGACGGAGAGGCCGAGCGCGCCGAGGTGGTCGAAGGTGCCCGGTGCGCGCGTCCTCGTCTCCGGTACGGCGACGAGGGTCAGCACGATGGAGAGGACGCCGAGACCGGCCGCACCGAAGAAGAGGAGGTGCCAGTCGGCGTTCTGGGCGACCGCGGCGGCGAGCGGCAGGGCGAGTCCGCCGCCGACGCCTATGGACGAGCTCATCAGGGCCATGGCGGAGCCGAGGCGTTCGCGGGGCAGTTCGTCGCGCATCAGGCCGATGCCGAGCGGGATCGCGCCCATGGCGAAGCCCTGGAGGGTTCGGCCGACGATCATCGGGAGGAGCGCGCTGGTGAGAGCGCTGATCAGCGCGCCGGCCACCATCACGGCGAGGCTGGCGAGCAGCATGCGGCGCTTGCCGAAGAGGTCGCCGAGCCGGCCCATGATCGGCGTGGCCACGGCGCCGGAGAGCAGGGTGGAGGTCAGTACCCAGGTCGCGTTGCTGGGGGAGGTGTCCAGCAGCTGCGGGAGGTCCTTGATCACCGGGACCAGCAGGGTCTGCATCACCGCGACGACGATTCCCGCGAAGGCCAGCACCGGGACGATCGCTCCGGGGGCTCGTGTCGCGCCCGTGGCCCCGGCGGCGGGCCCGTCGGTCGGCGGCGGTGTCTGCGGTTGCGTCATTGAGCGGGGCCTCCTGGCCGGTCTACGTATGTGTGCCATCTGAACCTCGTGTGCCTGGGCAACTATTCCGTTGTTTTGAGTGACTAACGAAAACTTGACCCGCTCATGGGGAAGTGACGGCGCGTCAGGGCCGGCGGGGCCCGGCTTGCGAAAATTCCGCCGGGACGAGGCAACGAATCCGATCCCTCGCGGACTGTTCAAAGCATCTAGGAGGTGCTCGATGGGGGATCGGAAGCAGGCGAGGACCGCTCGGGACGAGGAGTTCCAGAGCTTCCTCGTCGGCCGCTGGCCACGACTGATGCGTACGGCGTTCCTGCTCACCGGCGAGCAGCATGCCGCGGAGGATCTGGTCCAGACGACGCTGGAGCAGGTGTACGTGGCCTGGCGCCGGGTCGGTTCGAGGGAAGACCCGGACAGCTATGTACGGCGCATGATGATCAACGCTCACGCGCGCAAGCACCGCAGACGCCTCAAGGAGTTCCTGGCACCCAGGAGCGACACGGACCTGGTGCCCGAGCTGCCCGACAGCGGTGACCGCATGGCCCAGGCCGACGACCGGGGCGCCCTGATGAAGGCGCTGTCCCAACTGCCGCCGCGCCAGCGCGAAGCCGTGGTCCTGCGGTGGTCGCCCCCACCGCCCAGGAGGTACGGGTGACCTGGTCCGACGGCACCTTCCTCGACGTCAAGCGTCACGGGTCACGGTGACGGTGACAGTGGCGGCGAGGCGGACCCGGACGAACCCCGCATCGTCGAGGTGAAGGGTGCCCGGGCGAGCTGGTTCGTGGCACTGGCGCCGGAAGGGGTGGGCTACCAGTCTGCGGAGGTGACGAGGTGACGAGGTGACGAGGTGACGAGGTGACGAGGTGACGAGGTGACGAGGGGGCCCGGGCCATCCTGTTCTGCCTGGCGGGGGCGGGGCTAGAGCCACCCCTGCTGACGGGCCTCCCGCATCGCCTCCATGCGGTTGCGGGTGCCGGTCTTGCCGATGGCAGAGGAGAGATAGTTGCGGACGGTGGACTCGGAGAGGTGGAGCCGGGCGGCGATGTCGGCGACGGTGGCGCCGTCGGCGGAGGCGTTGAGGGTGTCGCGTTCGCGGTCGGTGAGCGGATTGGGCCCGGCGCTCAGCGCGGCAGCGGCGAGGGCCGGATCGACGACGGTCTCGCCGGTCAGCACCCGGCGGATCGCCTGGGCCAACTCCTCCACGGGCCCGTCCTTGACCAGGAACCCGGCGGCGCCCGCGTCCATGGCCCGTCGGAGGTACCCGGGCCGGCCGAAGGTGGTGAGGATCAGCACCCGGCAGTCGGGCACCTGGTCCCGCAGCTCGGCAGCGGCGTCCAGACCGCTCATCCCGGGCAGCTCGATGTCCAGCAGCGCGACATGCGGCCGGTGGATCAGCGCCGCGTCCACGATCGCGTCCCCCGCCCCGACCTGCGCCACGACCTGGATATCCGCCTCCATGCCCAACAGCAGCGCCAGCGCGCCCCGCATCATCCCCTGATCCTCGGCGAGCAGAACCCTGATGGACTTGGTGGTCCGGTGATCCCGGGGCATCTCGTTCACGGCCCAAGGGTAGGGCGGAGGTGACGATTCGGACGGGGCGAGTGACGCGGGTCGTGCGGGGACACCCACTACGGATGCCGCCCCCTCTCAGAGCCCGCCCCCTCTCCGAGCCCGCCGCCGCCCCCGTCGGCCGGGGGTTGCTCCGCACGTCATCCGCTCCGTACGTCATCCGTTCCGTACGCGGTGAGCGGCAGTTCGGCGATGGGCAGCTCCGCCGCGACCGAGAAGCCGCCTCGCGGTGCGGGCCCGGCCTGGAGCGTGCCGCCGGCGGTGGCGAGACGTTCGGTGAGGCCCCTCAGGCCGTTGGGGGTGGTGTGTGCGGGCGGGGGAGGCGTGAGGGGGCCGTTGTCGGTGATGGTGAGGCGGGTGTGGGTGGAGGTGGTGGTGAGGGTGATCTCGCAGGCGGTGGCTCGGCTGTGGCGTAGGACGTTGGTGATCGCCTCACGGGCGACCCAGCCGAGCAGGGTCTCGGCCTGTGGATCCGGAGCCGGTCCGCAGCGGCGCACGGTCAGCGTCGTGCCCGCGGCCGAGAGCACGGACCGGGCGTGGTCCAGTTCGGTCGCCAGGCTCCCCTCGCGGTATCCGGTCACGGCCTCGCGGATCTCCGTGAGGGCCTGGCGGCCGACCGCCTCGATGTCCGTGATCTGGGCGAGCGTCGCGTCCGCGTCGTGCGGGGCGAGACGACGGGCGGCCTCCGACTTCACCACGATCACCGACAGTGTGTGGCCGAGGAGGTCGTGCAGGTCGCGGGAGAAGCGCAGCCGCTCCCGCTCCACCGCGCGGTGGGCCAGTTCCTCGCGGGCGGCGCGCAGTTCGCGGACCGCGTCCACCAGGGAGAGGATCGCGGCCGTCACGACGATGGAGATGAAGGTGCCGTAGGCGACGCTGATCGCGGCCCAGCCCTCCCGCACCGCCGCGACCCCGCCCGCGAGCACGGTCACCGCCGGCCCGGTCCCGCGCAGCAGTCGGCCGCGCATGGCGGCGCCCACGGCCAGGCCGAACAGGGGGAGGAAGTTCAGCCAGCTGCCGCCGTAGGCGAGGGCGAGACCGTAGGCGATCAAGCCGAGCACGGCGAGTGCGACGCGGGTGGAGCGGGACTCGCGCTTCTCCTTCACGAACGCGCGGATGACGACGTAGATGTAGAGGGAGTTGAAGGTGAAGATGCCGAGACCGCCGATCCAGGGGTTCGGGGCGCGGCCCTGGAGGAGGTTCGCGTAGGCGCCCATTCCCATGAGCAGCCACGGCACCAGGGTGAGCCCGGTGGCGGGCGGCCCCGGTTCGTCCGACGCCGACCGCCCGCCCCCACGCGACGCCCGCCACGGGAACCATGCCGCCCTCCCCGCTGGGCGCCGGCTCTCGCACCCGGTGTCCTCGGCGCCCATGTCCTCAGCACCCATGTCCCCGGTACCCGCGTCCCCCGTACATGCGGCGCCCGCACCCGTCGGGGTCGCCGTAGTCGCTTCTCTCCGCCTCATGTGTTCGACAGTACGAAGCCCGGACGCGGCCCGGCAGATGCACGTGTACGGAGTTCGGCGGGACAAATGTCCTGGGCGCTGCGGCACGTATCTGACGTAGTGTCAGGAGACTTCACAAGTGCACGTGGCTCGGCTATACAGAGGGTCGCCGGACTGGAACGCGTTCTAGGTGGGCGGGTTCCGGGTCGGCGGTGACGACCTCGGTGCGGCCGCTGGTGCGGACGGTCGTACCGAGGTTTCTCAGCGCGAGCCACCCACCACCCGCCCCGCGCCGTCCGACCCTCCGCCCCCACGTCGTCCGACCCTCCGCCCCCCTTCTGCCCTCAACCCCCACAACCCCCTCAGCCACCATCCGCCCCCGTCGCACACAGGAGCCCCATGCCCATCGACGCAGCCAAGGCGCTCGCGGCCGAGCCCCGTTCCGCCGAGATCGCGTGGAGCTGCAAGGACGTCCTGCTCTACCACCTCGGCATCGGCGCCGGTGTCCCCGCGACCGACCCCGGCGAGCTGCGCTACACGCTGGAGTCCCGGCTGCACGTCCTGCCGAGCTTCGCGACCGTCGCGGGCGCGGGCTCACCGGACGTCATCGGTGGCCTCAACGCACCCGGCGTAGACGTCGACCTGGCGAAGGTCCTGCACGGCGGTCAGCGCGTCGAGGTGCACCGGCCGATCCCGGTCGAGGGGCGGGCGACCGCGACCTCGCGGGTGGCGGCGGTGTACGACAAGGGCAAGGCGGCCGTCCTGGTGATGAGGACCGAAGTCGCCGACACCGAGGGCCCGTTGTGGGTGAACGAGGCGCAGATCTTCGTACGGGGAGAGGGTGGCTGGGGCGGTGAGCGCGGGCCGTCCGCCCGGCAGGAACCGCTCACGACCGCGCCCGACAAGGAGGTCGAGCGGATCGTCCGAGAGGACCAGGCGCTGCTCTACCGCCTCTCGGGCGACTGGAACCCGTTGCACGCCGACCCGGAGTTCGCCGGGCGGGCCGGGTTCGACCGGCCGATCCTGCACGGGCTGTGCACCTACGGGATGACGTTGAAGGCCGTGGTGGACACGGTGCTCGGCGGGGACGTGGGCCGCGTCCGCTCGTACGGGACGCGTTTCGCGGGTGTCGTCTTCCCGGGCGAGACCCTCCGCATCCGGATGTGGCGGCCGGACGACCGCTCGGTGCGGGTGACGGTGAGCGCCGTCGAGAGGGACGACGCGCCGGTCCTGGCGGACACGCTGGTCGCACACGAATGAGCCCATCGGTACAGACGTAGGTCAGGTACTCCTGAGGGGAGCCGCACCATGCGCGCAGCGGTACTGCACGAGATCGGCCAGGACAAGCTCGACGTGCTCGACGACGTCGAGGCGGTGGGCTTCGGGCCGGGGCGGGTGAGGGTCCGGGTACGGGCCACGGGGCTGTGCCACTCCGACCTGTCCGCGATGGCCGGGGTGCTGCCGCAGCCCGGACCGTTCGTGCCGGGGCACGAGGGCGCCGGCGAGATAGTCGAAGTCGGGGCAGGCGTCAGCCACTTGAAGCCCGGCGACCGGGTCGTCGTGTGCTGGCTCCCGGCCTGCGGCACCTGTCCCGCCTGCAAGCGCGG
Source organism: Streptomyces sp. NPDC002324 (assembly GCF_053593335.1). Taxonomy (NCBI): domain Bacteria; kingdom Bacillati; phylum Actinomycetota; class Actinomycetes; order Kitasatosporales; family Streptomycetaceae; genus Streptomyces; species Streptomyces sp. NPDC002324. Next base: position 666,188 of record NZ_JBSFCF010000001.1, on the reverse strand, counting down.
CCAGACGCAGCTGTGCCTCGCCGGATTCCTCAACGCCGGTACGCCCAACTTCAAACGCCCCGCCGGGGACGTCTTCGGCTTCGCGGGCACCGGCACCTTCGCCGAGGAGGTCGTCGTCGACGCCGGCTGCGCGGTGCCGATACCGGACGACGTGCCCTTCGACATCGCCGCCCTCATCGGCTGCGGTGTCACCACCGGTCTCGGCGCGGCCCTCAACACCGCCGATGTGGAGGCCGGTTCATCGGTCGCGGTCATCGGCTGCGGAGGCGTCGGCATCTCGGCGATCCAGGGCGCCCGGCTCAAGGGCGCCGCCGAGATCGTCGCCGTCGACCCGGTGGTCTCGCGGCGCGAGGCGGCGCTCAGGTTCGGTGCCACCAAGGCGATCTCGCCGGAGGAACTGGCCGACGCCAAGCAGTCCGTCACCGCCGGCGAGGGTTTCGACTACGTCTTCGAGGTCGTCGGCCGCTCGACCACCGCCCGCACCGCCTACGAGGCCACCCGGCGCGGCGGCACCCTCGTCGTGGTGGGCGCGGGCGCCCTGGACGACTTCCTCCAGCTCAGCATGTTCGAGCTGTTCTTCGACGAGAAGCGGATCCTGCCGTCCATGTACGGCGGCGGGGACGTCCTGCGCTCCTACGAGCGGACCATCGCCCTGTGGCGGGCCGGCCGTATCGACCTCGCGGGCCTGATCACCCACCGGGTGCCCCTGGCCGACATCAACGAGGCGCTGGACCAGATGCGGACGGGCGTGGCGCTCCGGACCTGCATCGAGCTCTGACCACCGCGCGGACGAGACCGGATGGCAGTTGCGGGCGAGACCGTATGGCAGTTGAGGAGAGGGGAGAGGGGCTCGGGATGACATCGACACTCGGCGGTCTGCCGCTCGAAGGACTGTCCGCGATCGTCACCGGCGCGGGGCGCGGTCTCGGCCGGGCCGAGGCGCTGGAGCTGGCCCGGCTGGGGGCGGCCGTCGTCGTCAACGACTACGGCCGGCCGGGGCGGGACGGGTCCGGTGAGGTGTCCACGGGGCCCGCCGAGGAGGTCGCGGCGTCGATCCGCGCGGCGGGCGGCAGCGCGGTGGCGCACATCGGTGACGTGTCCGACCACGAACAGGCCCGGGAACTGGTCGCGTCGGCGGTCGCCCGATTCGGCAAACTGGACATCCTCGTCAACAACGCGGGCATCCTGCGCGACCGCATGGTCTTCTCCATGTCCGAGGACGAGTGGGACTCGGTCGTGCGGGTGCACCTCAAGGGGCACTTCAACACGACCCGGTTCGCCTCCGCCCACTGGCGGGCCCGGGCGAAGTCGGGGGAGGGCGGGGGGCGGGTCTACGGGCGGATCGTGAACACCTCCTCCGAGGCGTTCCTCGCCGGCTCCGCCGGGCAGCCCAACTACGCCGCCGCGAAGGGCGGGATCGTCGGGCTGACCACCTCCACGGCCCTCGCGCTCGCCAAGTACGGCGTCACCGCGAACGTCATCTGCCCGCGCGCCCGGACCCGGATGACCGAGGACGTCTTCGCGGGCCTCCCGGGGGCGACGGGGGAGGGCGACGGTACGGGCCTCGACCCGCTCGCGCCCGAGCACGTCGCCCCGCTCGTCGGCTACCTGGCGTCCCCCGCCGCCGCGCGGGTCAACGGCCAGCTCCTCGTCGTGCACGGCGGCATGGTCGCGATCGTCGAACGACCGCGCGTGCGGGCCAAGTTCGACACCAAGCAGGACGCGTTCTCGTACGACGAACTGGACGGCCTGCTCACGCCGCACTACGCCGACCGGCCGGAGGGGGAGACGTTCGCGGCGGCGGAGGTGCTGGGGCTGAGGCACGGCCGGGGGGCGGCGGAGGGATAGGCGGGAGCGCCCGCCCCCGCCTGTCCCTCCGCCCCCGCACGGGCCGTACCCGGAACGGCGAAGCCCCGCTCGTCGGCGACGAGCGGGGCCGGGTGCCGTGGTGATCGGTTCTGGCGTCGCATGGACGTTTCTCCAGAGGCGACCGAGGAGACGAGTGCCGCCGGTCAGGCGGACGTCGTCGGCTCCATGTGTTCCGCCGGCTTGCGGTGGCGCCCGCGAGGGCTCGGCTTCTCGGCCTCCTGGGCCGAGAGCTGACCCCGGTGCTTTCCGTGGCCGTCCGCCTCGTGGGAGTCGGCCGTGGGCGGCTGGATGGTGTGCACGTCGCTCATTGGAAGTGTTCCCCGTCGAATGATCTTCTTATCGGCGGGTGATTTTAACGGGCGAACCCGAGCGTCTCGAAGGCACCCGTGGGCGTGTCGCCCGCACCGCGTCCACCGTGCCCGAGCCCCGCACCGCACCTTCACCCGACGGTCACCTCCTCGGGTACGCGCCCCTCCAACGGCGCCTGCTGCAACGGCACGGGCCGAGCGACGACAGGCACGGACGGCTCCGCCTCGGGCGCCTCCGCGACGGACACTCCGGCCCCGATCGACGCGTCCGAACCCGCCGATCCCGAAGCCTCTTCGCAGCCCGCCTGCCTCTCCCTTTCGGGGGACTCCTCCGCTGACCCCTCCGGCTCGTCCGCGTCCCAGGCCACCCCCATCCGGGCCACCCCGCACCTCACCGTCCCGGTCGCGTACGGCAGGTGCAGCACCCCCTCCCGGCTCCACAGCCCCGCTCCCGCCAACCAGCCCTCGGGAGGAGGCAGATGAAGGATCCGTCGTGCCGCCGGGCGCCAGACGCCGACCCAGCTCCCCCGGGGGCCGTCCAGGCGCAGCGCGACCGCGCAGCTCTCGGGGGTCAGGATCTGGCCCGGCTGGATGGCGAACGGGGTGACGCGATGACCGTCGGGCACCCGCAGACACTCCGGGAAGCGGACCGGGAGCGTACTGCCCAGCACGCCCCAGCCGAGCCGGTCGTGCCCGGGGGAGGGCGCGTCCGAACGGATCAGGAGGAGTCCGCTGTCGGGGTCGGCGAGCAGGACCCGGTCGTTGCTGTCGTCCGCGATCTGCAGCAGCGGCGAGACCGCGCCGCCCTGCTCCAGATCGACCACCACCGACTTGGTCCGGCCGTCCCATTCCTGGTCCAGGGCGAGCATCCGGCCCGTCCCGTCCAGCCAGACCCCGCCCGAACACCGCCCCGGCACCTGCGCCAGCACCTCCGGCCCGAAGGCGCCGCCCGCCACCAGCCACACGGTCGTGGCGCTTCGGCCCAGGGCGAGGGCGTACGCCCGCTGTCCGCACGGCGCGGGAGGCAGCAGACGCAACTCGGCCGTGGGGTCGGCGCATTCGACCGCCCCGAGCGGGAGTTCACCGGTGCCGGGGCCGGTCGGATAGAGCAGTGAGAACAGATGCCGGTCGGCGGCCAGCCGGTGGATGAGGACCCGCCCGTCGGCCAGCGGCAGCAGTTCCGTGCCGGGCTCCTCGGGCTGGTTGCCGGGCAGGGGCACGGCGTACGGCTCGGGGCCGTCGAGGGTCCAGCGCTCGGGGAACCAGGACTCCCCGTCCAGCGCGAGGCGCGCCGCGTACGACCCGTCGGCGGCGATCACACAGCCGGGTGCGGGTGCGGGTGCGGGTGCGGGTGCGGGTGCGGGTGCGGGTACGGGTACGGGTACGGGTGCGGGTGCCGGCCGGCGCAGCCGGCTGTCCCCGCCACCACCGCCCCGCGCGAGCGCCGCAGGCTGCCCCGCGTGCGCGCCAAGCCCCGCGTGCGCGTCGGCCCCCGAGTGCGCGTCGGCCCCTGCGCGCGCGTCTGGCCCCGCGTCGGTCACGAGCCCCTCGCTTCCGAATCTCTCCCCGGTAGCGTCCGCGTCCTTCTCCTCGTCCCCCTGTCCCGACTCGTTCCCGTGGCCCGTCGAGGGTGGTGGGGAAGCACAGGCCGTCATGGTTCGATCACCTCCGGCCACGAAGCTAGTTTTCGCACGCACAGACGTGGGACAGCTCGCACCCCCTTCACACATAAGGGTGCTCGTCACCCGATTCGCCTGAGGGAACGGCGATTCATGTGCTGCCGGACGGGCGGGAGGGGGTGGCCCATACCCCGGGGCGGGAGCGGCGGCCGAGGGGCGTCCGGCCAACCGACCCGCGGCCGGTCGGGGACGGGAGAGGTGCAGGTAGCCTTTGTCCGTGCCCCGTCTGTCTGAAGTCATCGCCGCGCTCGACGCCCTCTGGCCGCCCGAGAGGGCCGAGGGGTGGGACGCGGTCGGCACGGTCTGCGGAGACCCCGACCAGGAGGTCACGCGGGTCCTGTTCGCCGTCGACCCGGTGCGGGAGATCGTCGAGGAAGCGGTGAAGCTGGGCGCCGACCTGCTGGTCACCCACCACCCGCTCTATCTGCGCGGTACGACGACGGTGGCGGCCTCGACCTTCAAGGGCCGGGTCGTGCACACCCTCATCAAGAACGACATCGCACTGCACGTCGCCCACACCAACGCCGACACGGCCGACCCCGGCGTCAGCGACGCCCTCGCCGGCGCGCTGGACCTCAGGGTCGTACGCCCCCTCGTACCGGACCCCGCCGACCCCACCGGCCGGCGCGGTCTCGGCCGGGTCTGCGAGCTGGACCACCCGCTGACGGTCCGGGAGCTGGCGGCGCGGGCCGCCGAGCGGCTGCCCGCCACCGCGCAGGGCATCCGCGTCGCCGGCGACCCCGAGGCGGTCGTCCGCACGGTCGCCGTCAGCGGCGGCTCCGGCGACAGCCTCTTCGACGCCGTACGCGCGGCCGGTGTCGACGCCTTCCTCACCGCGGACCTGCGCCACCACCCCGCCTCCGAGGCGGTCGCCCGCACCACGGAGGCCGCCCACCCACCGCTCGCGCTGCTCGACGCGGCACACTGGGCCACCGAATGGCCCTGGTGCGAACTGGCCGCCGCCCAGCTCGACGAGATCTCCGACCGGGAGGGCTGGGACCTGCGCGTCCACGTCTCCAAGACGGTCACCGACCCCTGGACCGCCCACGCGGCGTCCGCCCACCCGTCACCCACCACCACCCTTCCCACGAGCGCTTCGCGCCCCCCTTCTTCTGACCCACTGGGAGCCCCCAACTGAACGCCGCGCCCGCCGACCAGATCCGACTCCTCGACGTCCAAGGCCTCGACGTACGCCTGCAGCAGCTCGCGCACAGGCGGAGGTCGCTGCCCGAGCACGCCGAGATCGAGTCGCTGACCAAGGACCACACCCAGCTGCGCGACCTGCTCGTGGCCGCGCAGACCGAGGAGAGCGACACCGCCCGCGAGCAGACCAAGGCCGAGCAGGACGTGGACCAGGTGCGCCAGCGCGCCGTCCGTGACCAGCAGCGCCTGGACTCGGGTGCCGTCTCCTCGCCGAAGGACCTGGAGAACCTCCAGCGCGAGATCGCCTCCCTCGCCAAGCGGCAGGGCGACCTGGAGGACATCGTCCTGGAGGTCATGGAGCGCCGGGAGTCCACGCAGGAGCGCGTCGCCGAGCTGACCGAGCGGGTCGGTGCCGTCCAGGGCAAGATCGACGACGCGACCGCGCGCCGGGAGGCCGCGTTCGAGGAGATCGACGGCGAGGTGGCGACGGTGACGAAGGAGCGCGAGGTCATCTCGGCGACCGTCCCCGCGGACCTTCTCAAGCTCTACGACAAGCTGCGCGACCAGCAGGGCGGCGTCGGCGCGGCCAGGCTGTACCAGCGCACCTGCCAGGGCTGCCGCCAGGAGCTGTCGATCACCGACTTCAACGACGTCCGTAAGGCCTCGCCCGACACGGTCGTCCGCTGCGAGAACTGCGGCCGCATCCTGGTGCGGACCTCCGAGTCCGGCCTCTAGAAGCGGCAAGGGGCTGTCGGCGTGCGGGAGTTCATCGTCGAGGCCGACGGCGGTTCCCGGGGCAACCCGGGGCCCGCGGGCTACGGTTCCGTCGTCCTCGACGCGGTGACGGGCGAGACGCTGGTGGAGGCCGCCGAGTACATCGGTGTCGCCACGAACAACGTCGCCGAGTACCGCGGGCTCATCGCGGGTCTGAGGGCGGCGTACGAGCTGGACCCGGAGGCGTCCGTCCGGGTCCGCATGGACTCCAAGCTCGTCGTCGAGCAGCTGTCGGGCCGCTGGAAGATCAAGCACCCCGACATGAAGCCGCTGGCCGCCGAGGCCGCGCGGGTCTTCCCGCCCGGCCGCGTGACGTACGAGTGGATGCCGCGAGAGCAGAACAAACACGCCGACCGGCTGGCCAACGAGGCGATGGACGCGGGCAAGCGGGGCGAGCAGTGGTCGCCGTCGGCGTCCACGGCCGAGTTGGACACCCGGCCCGGAGGGAGGGCGGGGGCCGCGCGTTCGGAGCCACCTGTCTCGCCGGGCCCGCCGCACCCGGCGGGCCCGCCCGGAGACGCGACGGCCGGGGCGGCGAGGGCGCGGGCGGCACTGGCGGAGGGCCGCGGCGGAGCCGGAGGCCGAGACCGTACGACGACCCCGTCCCCGGCCACCGCGGCCGAAGGCGAGGCGGCCGCCGCGGCACGATCAGGGACTGAAGCCCACGCTGCGGCTGAAGCCGCCCCGGGCGCCGGTCTGCCGCCCGGAGTGGTGGGTGCCGCAGGTGGTTCCAGGAGGTCCGGGGGTTCCGGCGGCGCCGGGGCCGGTTCCGCCGGCTCGCCGAGCGCGGCTGGGGTCCCGGCTGCCCCCGAGGCTTCGCCGACGCGGACGACTCCCACCGCTCCCGCCACGCTCGCCGCTCCCGCCACCTCCGGCCGCACTCGCCCGGCCAAGGTCGCCGCCGATCTCCGCGCCGCCAGGAACGTGGCGTCGGCCGCCCCCGATCTCGGTACCCCCGCCACCTTCGTCCTGCTGCGGCACGGCGAGACGCCCCTCACCCCCCAGAAGCGGTTCTCCGGGAGCGGGGGCTCGGACCCGTCCCTCTCCGACGTCGGCCGCTACCAGGCGGAACGGGTCGCCGCCGCCCTGGCCGCCCGCGGGACCGTCCAGGAGGTGGTGTCCTCACCGCTCACCCGCTGCCGCGAGACGGCGGGGATCGTCGCGGCCCGGCTCGGGCTCGGCGTGACGGTCGAGGACGGGCTGCGGGAGACGGACTTCGGCGCGTGGGAGGGGCTGAGCTTCGGTGAGGTGCGGGAGCGCTACCCGGACGACATGAACGCCTGGCTGACCTCCCCGGACGCCGAACCCACCGGCGGCGGCGAGAGCTTCGAGGCCGTCGCCCACCGCGTGGCCGCCACCCGCGACGAGCTGGTCGCGGCGCACCGGGGCCGTACGGTCCTGCTCGTCAGCCATGTCACGCCGATCAAGACCCTCGTCCGCCTGGCCCTCGGCGCGCCCCCTGAGGCCCTGTTCCGCATGGAACTCTCGGCGGCCTCCCTGTCGGCCCTGGCCTACTACGCCGACGGCAACGCCACGCTCCGCCTCCTCAACGACACGTCACACCTGCGCTGAACGACGGTCGCCGAGGCCCGCCGCCTCCCGCGCCAGCCTCTCGATCCGCGCCCAGTCCCGTGCGGCCACGGCATCGGGCGGGAGCATCCAAGTACCGCCCACACAGCCGACGTTGGAGAGAGCCAGGTATTCCGGAGCGTTGCCCGGCCCGATTCCGCCGGTCGGACAGAAGCGCGCCTGCGGCAGCGGCCCGGAGAGCGACTTCAGGTACGTCGTTCCGCCCGCCGCCTCGGCCGGGAAGAACTTCATCTCCCGCACCCCGCGTTCCAGGAGCGCCACGACCTCCGAGGCGGTCGACACTCCCGGCAGGAACGGCACCCCGGACGCCCGCATCGCCCGCAGCAGCATGTCCGTCCACCCAGGGCTGACCAGGAAGCGCCCGCCCGCCGCGATGGACTCGGCCACCTGCGGGGGCGTGATGACGGTCCCCACGCCGACCACGGCCCCCGGAACCTCCGCCGAGACGGCCCGTACGGCGTCCAGCGCACCCGGCGTCCGCAGGGTCACCTCGATCGCCGGCAACCCGCCCGCGACGAGCGCCCGCGCGAGCGGCACGGCGTCGGCGGGGTCGTCGACGACGACCACGGGCAGGACGGGCGCCAGGTCGAGGACGGAGACATACGACGACGGGGGCGGCGACGAGGGCATGCCTGTCATCCTGCCCGGGTGTCACAGCATGCACAACGCGCGTTGCGCATGCTGCAATACAAGGGGGTGAGGGAGGGGCAGCGGGGGAGGGTCAGTGGACCTCGTCCACCAGCACATCCAACGTCCACGCCTTCCCGGCCCCCGCCGGAGGCTCCACCTCCACCACGTACCCGAGGTCCCGCAACGCCTCCACCAGCTCCGCCGGGCCCTTGGGCGCGATCCCGGCCGACAACAGGCTTCGTACGATGCGGCCCTTGGTCGCCTTGTTGAAGTGGCTGACGACCTTCCGGGTGGGCGCGTGCAGCACCCGTACGGTCGCGGTCCGGCCGGCCACCTCGCCCTTCGGTTTCCACGCGGCCGTGTACGCCGAGGACCGCAGGTCGAGGACGAGTCCACCGCCGGCCGCCTCGGGCAGCGCAGACGCCATCGGCGTACGCCAGTGCGCGCCGAGCGCGCCGAGGCCGGGCAGTTTCACGCCCATCGAGCAACGGTACGAGGGGATACGGTCCGTCACGCGGACGGCGCCCCACAGCCCCGAGAAGACCAGCAGCGAACGCGCCGCACGCTGCTTCGCGGCGGTCTCCAGGGTGGCGAGGTCGAGGGCGTCGTACAGCACCCCCGTGTAGACCTGCCCGGCGGGCCGCGTGCCCGCCGTCAACAGCTCCGCGTTCTTGGCGACCTCCCCGCGCAGCCCCTCGCTCAGCCCGAGCACCTCACGCGCCTTGTCCTCGTCCCCGGCGCACAACTCCACCAGCTCCGCGATCACCGCCTCACGCGCCCCGTTGAGCGCCGGCAGCGAAAGCCCCTCCAGCTTCAGCGGAGCGCCACCCGCGGAGGGGGCCTTGCCTTCGGAGGGGGGCAGCAGGACGAGCACGGGGGCTCCTTGTTCTCGGGGGTTCCCGGGGCTCTCGGGGTATTCTCGGGGGCTTTCCGGGGGTTCGGGCTCCGCGACAGCGTACGGGGTGGCGACCGGAGGGCCCTGCGCCGCCCGGAGGAGAGGTGCCCCGCACAGGCGGCCACGATCCCCAGGCCGACCGCCGCCCCCCCCGACAGGGTGCCGTCCCACCCGCCCGGACCTACGCTCGCCCCATGCCCCGCCGTGGCACCCCCCACGACCGGCTGCCGCTGGGGGAGCGACCGGCTGCCCCTGGGGGAGCGGCTGCGGGTACGGCTCACGCAGGCCGGACCGGGAGCGCCGAAGGGGCGGTTCGTTCCGGTGCGAACTCCCTGATCAGACGTACGAGTTCGTCCGACCCGTCGGCGTGGAAGCGCACCAGGCGAACCTCCCTGGAACGCCCGAAGAAGGTCAAGTAGGTGACAGACTCGGTCAGTTCGACGGTGACGGTGGTCTGCGAACCCACCTCCATGTTCAGCTCACCGTCCCGCTTCTCATGCGTCGTACGCAGCTCCCGTCGCACCGAGGCGACGGCGTCGAGCGGCACGCGCAGATCCACGGTGGCGAAGCGGCGCAGACGCAGGGTCGTGCCGGTGAGGACGTGGGGGCGGGTCACGGAGGCCGCGTGGAGCCCGACGACGACGAGGATCGTGTACAGGTCGAGGACGAGGAAGATCCCGTGCGCGAGCGGATAGTCGTGCAGCAGGACGGCCATGGTCACGGTCTCGACGACACACACGAAGCCGAACCCGAACATCACGGCCCCCTGCCCTCGCGCGTACCCGATCGCCCGCCCTCCATCGCCGATCCCGTGCGGCCGCCGCGCCACCCAGCGCAACAGGCTGCCCAGCAGCAGGAGTTCATGACGCACGAGGGAGCGGACGACCCGGTAGGCGCTCGTGAAACCTGTCGCTGTCCCCGTGGTTCTCATGGGCGATCCTTCCTCAGTATCCGAAGCGTGCGGCGGATGGCCTCCGCCTGGGCCGGGGCGAAGTCGGCGTAGAAGGCACGCAGAAAGCTGCCGTGGCCGCCGCTCTCGCCGGTGTCGGTGTCCGGCGGGACCATCTCCGGCGGGACGAGGCCGGCGAGCACGTGAGCCGCCTCCGCCACGCGGGGGTCGTCGGGCTCGGCGTCGGCGAGCGCGTCGAGCAGCGCGTAAGCCTCGTGCACCCGCTCCACCGCGCCGGGGGCGGTCATCATGCTCTCCAGCGAGGCGACCATCTCCGCGCGGACCTCCGGCGTCGCGGCGGTCTCCAGCAGCGCGAAGACCTCCCGGTCCTTGGCGGCCATCGGTGACTGCGGCACGGGCCCGAACCTCCCGAAGAGCGCGGCGAGTTCGGGCGACACGGGCCCCTCGGCCGGCAGCCGCCCGGCACGCGCGTCCTCGACCAGGACCCGCAGCCGCTCCCGCCGCTCCCGGATCCCCTCCTCCTGCCGAGCCAGATCGTCGTCCAACTCACCGAGCACCTCGACGAGTTCACGCCCGGCATCGTCCGCGAGCACGTCCCGCACCTCGGCGAGCCCGAGCCCCAGCTCCGTCAGCCGCCGAATCCGCGCCAGCACGACCGCGTGCCGCAACGTGTAGTCCCGATACCCGTTCGCCCGCCGCTCCGGCTCCGGCAACAGCCCGAGGTGGTGGTAATGCCGCACGGCCCGCGTCGTGACACCGACGGCCGCGGCCAGCTCTCCGATCCGCATACGACCAGTAGAAACGTTGACGCTGCGGCAGGGTCAAGCGACGGGCCCGGTCACCGTCAGTAGCCCGGACCGGCGACTGACGGTGACCGGGATCATGTGCCACGATCGAGGGAACGGTTCCCGATCTCACGGCCAGGTGATCAGCCGATGTCCCAGTCTGGCGAGCGACCGAAGAAGGAGGGGCGTGACATGACTGCCATGGCCCATGAGCCTCTCTCGCAGGAAGACGTCCTGCTGGAGTGGTTTCTCGCCCTGGACACCCCGGAGGGTTTCCGGGCGGAGCTGATCGAGGGGGAGATCGTTGTGACGCCGCCGCCGGACGGGGAGCACGAAAAGTACATCAGCCGGATCGTGAGGCAAGTGATCAAGCGATCTCGGACAGACATGGACTTCTCCGGGAACAAGGGGCTGATCCTGAGGCGCGGGGAGGCTTGCCCCAAGAACCACGTGATCCCGGACGCCACTCTCGCTCCCATCGAGCTCGATCTCTTTGGGAGCGCCGGATCCTGGATGCCCTGCGACGGTGTCGCCATGGTGGTAGAGGTGACATCCACCAAGCCCAAGGCCGACCGTGAGGCCAAGCGCCGTTGCTATGCCCGCAGCGGCATCCCCCTCTACCTGCTGGCCGACCGTGACACATCCCAGGTCACACTCTTCAGTAGCCCGGAGAAGGACGACTACCGCGACCACTGCACGCGTGCCTTCGGCAAGCCGCTCGACCTCCCCGCCCCCTTCGCCTTCGACCTGGACACGGCGGACTTTCTATGAGTACCGGGGGCGTGCGGCGGCGGTATGAAAGCCGGACTCCCAGGTGTTGCACCCCTTACAGCCTTGGAAAGGGGTGCGTGAGGTGGGCGGCGGCGGACAGGAACAGACCCGGTGGACCCGTGCCACCCTCGGCCGCCCCGACCGCCCCCTCGACCTCCTCACCGCCCGCTTCGACCGCCACCGCTACGCCCCGCACACGCACGAGGAGTTCAGCGTCGGCATCTGCGTCCAGGGCGCCTCGTGCATCGACTACCGTGGCGGCGCCCTCACGGTGGGGGAGGGCTCGATCGTCGTCCTGGCCCCCGGCGAGGTCCACACCGGAGAGTCGGCCTACGGCACCTACGCCTACCGCGCCCTCTACCCGGCCCCCGACCTCCTCACCGACGGCATCCTCGGCGGCACCCCGCACTTCCGCGACCCCCTCCTCCACGACCCCGAACTCGCCGCCGCCCTGCGCACCGCCCACACCGAGCTGAGCACCGGCCCCGACCCGCTGGAGGCCGAGTCCCGCCTCCCCTGGCTCCTCACGGCCCTGGCCCGCCGCCACTCCACGGCCCGTCCCACCAGCGACACGATCCCCGGCGCGAGCGGCCTCGCCCTGGCCGTACGGGACCGCCTGGCCGACGAGCTCGTGGCTCCGCCCTCCCTCGCCGACCTCGCCACCGACCTGGGCCTCTCCCGCTACCAGCTCCTGCGCGCCTTCCGTACGACCATGGGCATGCCCCCGTACGCCTGGCTGGCCCAGCACCGGGTGAGCCGGGCCCGGACGCTGCTGGAGGCGGGCGGCCGCCCGGTGGAGGTGGCCGGGCAGGTGGGCTTCGCGGACCAGGCCCATATGACGCGCTGGTTCAGGAAGGTGCTGGGGGTGACGCCGGCGGCGTACCGCAACAGCGTTCAAGACGTACACCGCTGAACGGGCGAGACTCGTCCCATGACTGCACGCGGCTGGGCGTTGTTCTCCCTGATGGGAGTCCTCTGGGGCATCCCCTACCTGATGATCAAAGTGGCTGTGGACGAGGTGTCGCCGTCCATGGTCGTCTTCGTACGCTGTGCCCTGGGCGCGGCCCTCCTGCTCCCCTTCGCGATCCGCCAGGGAGGGCTGATCCGGGTGATCGGGCAGCACTGGCGCCCGATGCTCGCCTTCGCCGTGATCGAGGTCATCGGCCCCTGGTGGACCCTGACCGACGCCGAACGCCACCTCTCCAGCTCCACGGCCGGCCTCCTCATCGCGGGCGTCCCCATCGTGGCCGTACTGCTGGCCCGCTTCTTCGGCGACACGGAACGGCTGGGCGCCCGCCGCATGACGGGCCTGACCCTGGGCCTGGGAGGCGTAGGGGTCCTCACCGTCCCGCACCTCACCGGCGGCAACATCCTCTCCCTCACCGAGGTCCTGATCACGGTGATCGGCTACGCGACGGCCCCGCTGATCATGGCCCGCCACCTCAGCAAGGTCCCCACCCTCCAGCTGATAGCCCCGGTCCTACTCCTCGCGGCCGTCGTCTACGCCCCCGCGGCAGCCCTCACCCGCCCGTCCACCCTCCCCTCGACCCCGGCCCTGGTCTCCCTGGCGGCCCTGGGCGTGATCTGCACGGCCCTGGCCTTCGTGGCCTTCCTGGAACTGATCCGGGAGGTGGGCCCGACCCGGGCGACAGTCTTCACGTACGTCAACCCGGCGGTGGCGGTGGCGGCGGGCGCGATCTTCCTGGACGAGCGCCTGACCCCCGGCATCCTGGCGTCCTTCGCCCTGATCCTGGCGGGCTCGTTCCTGGCGACGGCGTCGACGGGACAGAGGACGGGCGGGCGCCGGGTAGCATGGTCGACACGGCAGACGAGCCGGGCGGACGGCCGCGTGGAGTCCCCTTGACGGGGGTCTTCCCGAGGAACGTCCGGGCTCCACAGGGCAGGGTGGTGGCTAACGGCCACCCGGGGTGACCCGCGGGACAGTGCCACAGAAAACAGACCGCCGGGGACCTCGGTCCTCGGTAAGGGTGAAACGGTGGTGTAAGAGACCACCAGTGCCCAGGGTGACCTGGGCAGCTAGGTAAACCCCACCCGGAGCAAGGTCAAGAGGGGCCGCCTCTTCGCAAGAAGGGCGGCCCTGCGCGGACGTTCGAGGGCTGCCCGCCCAAGTCCGCGGGTAGACCGCACGAGGCCGGCGGCAACGCCGGCCCTAGATGGATGGCCGTCTCCCGGCCGACCGCGAGGTCGACCGGCGACAGAACCCGGCGTACAGCCCGACTCGTCTGCCGCCACCTGCGGCTGCGCCTTCCCAAAGGCACTACGACAGAGACGCATCGAGTGCGACAGCGGTACGTATCACTCCAGGACGTGCTGACCGGCGACATCGACACGTTGCTCGCCGTGTGGGCTCTCTTCATGACCTTCGGAGGGCCGCTGAGCCGGATGGGCGGGGCAACCGCCATGCGACGATTCGTCGACCACGCGAGTGATCGACTCGCTGACGAATCGCCTCGGTACGGGGGACCGGCACGGCGTCCGCTGCCGCCCCCGGCAACCATCGGTACGACGGTGCGTCCAGCCAGGTACCCTCAAACTCATCGTCAACGCGGCCCGACGGGCTTCCTCTCCACCCCGGTGGAGTCCTAGAGGAAATGCCCCCACCCGCACGAGTCTCTTCGTGCTGCCTGGGGGAAGTTCTTGCTGTTCCGTGCGTCCGCGAAAACGGTCGCCGTCATGGCACTCGACGGTTCACTGTTCCTGCACCTCGCCGACCAGTTCGTCCACCTACACGGTTATCGGCCCGGCGCTTCCGAGGTGCGCTCCTGGGAGCGCAGCATCCCCCTTCTGGCTGCCGCGCTCAACGAAGCGGGCCTGGGCGATGTCGAAGTCATGCTGGAGTATGCGCTACCGCTGAACAGCAAGCGTGCGGACGTCGTCCTGGCAGGGGTGCACCCGGTCACGCAGGAGTCGTCCTATGTCGTGGTGGAGCTGAAACAGTGGAGCCAGGCGGCTCCGCACGAGGACGATCCGACCCTGTGCCAGGTCGACGCCTACGCGCACCCCGTGCTCAATCCGATCGAGCAGGTTCGGCGCTACTGCGCCTACCTGGTCAACTTCAATGGCGCGGTGGCCGAGCACGGCGAGTGTATCCACGGAGTCGCCTTCCTGCACAACGCCACTGAGTTCGGAGTCGCGGGGCTGCGGGAGATCGAGCGGGACGGGCAGGGGCAGCTCTTCACAGGCGAGCGTCGGGGTGCCTTCCTGGAGCACCTCCGGTCAAAGCTGAGCGACAAGCACCCCGGTGCCAGCGCGGCCGACGCACTGCTTGCCGGTGCGACGGTGCCGTCAAAGCAGTTGATGTCCGTGGCAGCTCAGGAAGTGCGGGAGAGACAGCAGTTCGTCCTCCTCGACGAGCAGCAGGTCGCCTACCGCATGGTGCTCAACGCGGTGGAGCGGGCGAAGCGCGCCGACCACAAGGAAGTCGTCATCGTCACAGGCGGCCCCGGTACCGGGAAGAGCGTGATCGCGCTCCAACTGCTCGGCGAGCTCTACCGGAGGGGCGTGGCCGCGGTCCACGCGACCGGCTCGCAGTCGTTCACCAGGACGATGCGCAAGGTGGCCGGCTCCCGGAAACGGGAAGTCCAGGATCTCTTCAAGTACTTCAACAGCTTCATGACCACGGAGAAGAACAGCCTGGGTGCTCTAATCTGTGACGAGGCGCACCGCATCCGGGAGACGTCCGCCAACCGCTACACCCGGGCGGCGCTGCGGACCGGCAGGGCACAGATCGACGAGCTCATCGACGTCGCCCACGTACCGGTCTTCTTCCTCGACGAGCACCAAGTGGTGCGTCCCGGTGAGATGGGCACAGTGGAGGAGATCCGTGAGGCCGCGGCCAGACGGGGCATCGACTGCCATGTAGTCCCCCTGGACAGTCAGTTCCGCTGCGGAGGCAGCGACGCCTACCTGCGCTGGGTAGTCCGGCTCCTCGGCCTCGAGCCCGGCGGGCCGGTCGTGTGGGAGCCCGACGACCGCATGCAGTTGCTGGTCGCCGACAGCCCTGAAGAACTGGAGGCGTTCCTCGACGCACGCCGCGCCTCGAAATACGGTGCCCGGATGTCCGCGGGCTACTGCTGGCGGTGGTCCCCCGAGCCCAAGCCCGGCGATCCGCTCCCTCCCGACGTCGCCATCGGGGACTGGGCCCGGCCATGGAACCTGCGCGGGGACCGGTCGGTCTCCGGCGCGCCCCCGTCCGCGCTGTGGGCCACCGACCCTGCGGGCTTCGGGCAGATCGGCTGCGTCTACACCGCCCAGGGGTTCGAGTACGACTGGTCCGGCGTCATCATCGGCCCGGATCTGGTCTGGCGGCGTGACCGCTGGATCACCGACCGCACCGCGTCCAAGGACCCGGTGTTCAAGAAGTCCACACCGGACACCGATGTGGACCGTCTCATCCGCAACACGTACAAGGTGCTGCTGACGCGGGGGATGGTCGGCACGATCGTGTACTCGACCGATCCGGAGACCCGGGAGAAGCTGCGGGAGCTGGTGCCCGGCCGACCTGGGCCGCGGCCTGCCCCGCTCGAGGAGCCTCTTCTGCGGCGGTGAGCACGCGATATCCGGCCATGATGCCCGCGCTTCCAGCCGACCGATGTGTCATATGCGCTGGGAGGGTGATCACTTCCCTAGGATCCCAGGCGTCATTGCGGCCCGACGGGCTTCCCCACGTGGACATGCCCCCATCCGCACGAGTCACTCGTGCCCTGGGGGATCCACCTCGTGTCCATGCTCCTGCTGAAACTGGCAGCGCGGGATCTGCTGAACCTGAACTCGAGACGCCGTATGGTGCCCCACCTCGCCGCGAGGTGGAAGCACTTCCTCAGTACCGACGCCTCGTTGACTGAACGTTCCGCCTGGGCAGAGAGCCTGGTGTATCTTGCCGAGGATCTGGTCGCCGCCGACCGTGGGAACGTCGAGATGGTCGTCGAGTGCGCGGCCACGCTCGACGAGGCCGACCGCGCCGGGGACCCGCGACTCATCGACGTCGTCCTCGTGGGCCATCATCCTGAAGAGAACGGGCTGTCCGTCCAACTCGTCGAGCTGAAGCGCTGGTCGACGGTGACCCGGGTGGAGCGAGCCACTGCGGAACTGGTGCATGTCCCCGGTATGGGAGAGAAGAAGCATCCGGCGCTGCAACTGCGCGAGTACTACGAGGCGTTCACGAGTGACCGTGGACCGCTGCACGGACTGGACTACGAGTGCGGCGGCTTCGCCTATCTGCACAACGCCACCGACGCCGCAGTGCTCCCACTGGTCGGCGTGGACGCGCCGACCGGTTCCTACGCCCGTGTCTACACCAGCGACCGCCGCGCCCAACTGCTGTCGGACCTGCGGAGCAGCTTCGCCGCCGACGGTGCCGACTCGGCGGCCGAGATCCTGCTACGGAGCATGGGCCTGCGCAACACCCCGTTACTCGACGCCATGATCCGCTCCAGCGGCGAGGACACGGTCTTCACCCTGCGCGGCCGTCAGAAGAAGGTCGCGGACCAGATCCTCGACACCGCCGCCAAGGTGCTTCCCGATCCCCGGCAGCCCGCGCTCCTCCCCGACGAGCGACGGGTGGTGTTCCTCGTCACGGGCGGCGCCGGTACGGGCAAGAGCGCTATCGGCCTCCAGCTCAAGGCCGAACTGGAGGCGGACGGCCGCACGGTCAAGTACGCGAGCGGTAGCCGGGCCTTCAACGGCGCCCTGCAGGAGCACGTCGGCTTCGGCGACCGGGAGTTCAAGGAGACCTTCACCTACTTCAGCAACTTTGTCACCCCGCCCGACCCGCCTCTGGACGTGCTGATCTGCGACGAGGCCCATCGCCTGCGTGACCGCTCCACCAACCGCTTCTGGAGACCCGAGGACTGGGGCACCAAGCCCCAGGTGGACGAACTGCTCGACGCGTCCCGGTTGACGATCTTCTTCCTCGACGAGGGTCAGTCCGTGCGCCCGCAGGAGGTCGGCACCGCCGCTCTCGTGGAGGACGCGGCACGGCGCTACGACGCCCAACTGGTCCGTAGCCGCCTGCGGGAACAGTTCCGGTGCGGCGGCAGCGACGCCTACATCCGCTGGGTGCGCGGCGCGTTGGGAGTGTCCGACGCGGAGCCGGAGCCGTGGACCCCGGACGGACTGATGCATGTCGAGGTCGTGGACAGCCCGGAGGAACTCGAGCGGATCATCCGCTCGGAGGCCAGGGCGGGAGCGTCCGCGCGCATGGTCGCCGGATACTGCTGGCCCTGGACGAAACCCCTGGGCAAGGAGAAGCGACTTGAGCCCGACGTCCGGATCGGTGACTGGCACCGGCCGTGGAACGCGGACAGCGACTCCTTCTGCGAGAACAAGACCGTCCCGCCCTCCAAGATCTGGTCCGTGCACGAGAACGGCCTCGGCCAGATCGGCTGTGTGTACACCGCGCAGGGCCTGGAGTGGGACTGGTGCGGCGTGATCATGGGCGAGGACATGGTGCGCCGGGGTGACCGCTGGGTGTTCCGCCGGGGCAAGGAGAGGGCGGACAAGGAGGGGGGCGTCAAGCGGGTGGCCGTTCCCGGGTCGTTCGATCCCAAGGTGAGGCCGAAGACCGTGGACGATGACGAGTTCGCCCGCCTCGTCCGGCACGCGTACCACGTGCTGATGACGCGGGCGAGCCGGGCGACCGTGCTCTACTCCACGGACGAGGGGACCCGCGACTACTTGAAGGGGCTCGTCGGCAACGTCGAGATCCACGATCTACGACCCACTTGGGAGAACCTGCCCGAGCAGGCGCGTCAGCCACATCTGCCCCGCCCCGGCCGAGGCCGACGCCGCCGGAAGCGTCAGCAGAAGGGCACTCCGCCCGGCGAATTGCGTCTCTTCTGAATCGGAACCAGTGTCTGGAGTGGCGGGCGCTCCCGGGCCCGCCACCCGCCGGTCAGAAGACCAAGCGCGCTACCACGACGAGGGCCGTCACCATCATATTGGTGATGACTCCCACCGTGACGTCGACCAAAATCTGACGAATTCGGTCACGACGTGCAAGCTTGTACTCAACGGGGTTCATCGGATTCCACTCCTGAGCGTGAGCTGGGAATGGCAGGGATCGCCCTACCGGGCATCCGCAGTCACACCGTGTGAGACACGCGATGGAGACCACTCGTTGCTCATTGCCGAAGAGCGGCACCTCGAACACCGCCGACGTACCCTCCGGGAAGGTGCGCAGCGAGTAACCACGTTAAGGCACGGGTTTGTTGGCACAGATCGATTTTGGCCGCCGTGGTGTCTCCGCCCAAGCGTCAGACGGAGGGCGACGGAGGAACGACGTCGATTGCCCACGAGCACCCCCTGGGCTGCGCTGATGTCCGCCGTATCCGCAACTGCGTCCTGCGGGTCTCGGCCGGCACCTCGTCGGCTAGCTCGACGGGACGGTCCGCCAGGCTTTGCGCAGGGATGTGCCGCGATCGAGTGCGGTGGCGCGAGGTGCGGGTCAGTCCGGCGAGTTCTCGGACGGTGGTGGTGCGCTGTGCGTCAGCTCATGCCACGACGTCGGCGGCGGGCCGAAGGCGCGACGGCCGGCCCTCACGGCCAGAGTGGCCATCGCAGCGTTGGCACCACCACCGATCACTGCGCCGATACCGAACGGTGCCACCCGACCGAGAACGATGATTCCCTGCTTGGTCCCGTACTTCGTGATGAAGTTCTTCCCCAAGATCTTGTTGATCTGACGCAACGTCTCGACTGGCACCTTGGCGACAACCTGACGTCCCCAGTGTTGCCCCGTACGCTCGGCGACCTTGGTAATGGTGGCGGAGCCGCTCCCGCCGAGCATGATTCCCATCACGATCGTTCGGCGGCGCTCGACCTCGTCGATGGGGACTCCGTGGACTTCGGCGAGCGAAAGCGCGAAGAGGGCGCTCAGTTCAAGAGACGAGAGAGCCTCGCCTGCCGACAGCGCCAGTGCGACTCCCGTACCGACGCCGGGCGCGGCCGCAGTTCCTCCCACCGCGGCACCCGTCCCGGTCAAGGCGCTGACGTACATCCGCTCCAGATTGCGGATCACCTGTGCCGGTGTCGCCTCTGGGTTCCGCTGGCGGGCCCGGGCGATGTTCTTGCGCACCA
The DNA here is from genome assembly GCF_053593335.1 of Streptomyces sp. NPDC002324. NCBI lineage: Bacteria > Bacillati > Actinomycetota > Actinomycetes > Kitasatosporales > Streptomycetaceae > Streptomyces > Streptomyces sp. NPDC002324. The sequence continues at coordinate 646,737 of NZ_JBSFCF010000001.1, read as the reverse complement.
GAAGGCTCTGGCTGTCGATCGCCTTGTCCAGGAGGGCGAGGGCTCGCTGCCCACGTACGGCTGCTGCCGGATCCGGTCCGTCGGGGGCGGCTGTTGTCATACCTTGAGCTCCTTGGGTCGTTAGGTCCCAAGTCTCCCATCCGGGTTGCCAGTTACGGAGCTTTTTCCGACAGCTCCTACCCGTCGACACTCGGAGCGTTGCGGTGCGCATCGTCGACAGCGAGGCCACTGTCACACCTCCCAGGGTGAGTCGGAAGTCGCGGCTCTGCCACAGCCGTGCAGCATACGAGCACATGTGACGGCGCCTCAGGAGCGCATCCCTCTCCCGAAGTAAGGGCGCCCTGGAGACACCCGACGCCTCGTCACGACGGGTCTCGTTACGATGGGTGATTGCCGGTCAGCCGGGGGCAGCGATGCGCGCGAGTCCCTCCTCGGCCTCCCGAACCATCCACTTGTCGTGAACTCGGGCGCCGATCTCCAAGGCTCGCGCATAGTGCTCGCCTGCCTGTGGGAGGTCGCCGGGGCCCTCCGCGCACCTGGCGACGTGAATCAGACTCCAACCCGTCAGAGCGTCGTCATCGGAAGCCAGGCCGGCACGGAGAGCTGCTGCGTAGTGCTCCCGCTCCTGGCGGGCGTTCCCCTCGCGCTGTGCCAACTCGGCCAGCTCATGGTGGGTCCAGCCTGCGGCTGCTGGGCACCGATGGGCTTCCGACACCGCCAGGGACCGCTCCAAGAAGTCCTTGGCCGAGGCCAGTTCACCGCGTGCCCGCCGGTACACGCCGAAGTTGTACAGGCTCCAGGCCTTCAGATGTGCGTCGTCGGTCTCGTCGGCAAGACGATCGGCCCGGGTGAAGAACTTCAGCGCCATCTCGGAGTCACCGTCTCGCCAGCGACAGGAACCGAGGCCGTCCCAGGCCCAGCCTTCCTTTCGTTTGGCGCGGTACTCGATGGCGAGGTCGAGGGCTGACCGGTAGTGGTCCTCGGCCTGGTCGAGGGCGCCCTCGTCACGCTCTTTGGTTGCCTGTTCGAGCAGGTTGTCAATGTCGGCCGGCCCTGGACCGGCCGCGGGGAGGCATTCGGCGACCTCCCTCATCGAGGCCGCAGCGACGGCTGCCGCAGGGCGCTCAGCCGGTTCGAACCGCATGAGCTGCCCGATCAGGGCCTGCAGGGCGCCAGTGGTGCGCATGGGCTCCGGAACGCCGCGGCTGACCGCCAGGCTCAGTTGCGGGTAGGAGTCACCGGAAAACGGAGCACGCCCCTCCACTGCGCGGTACAGCGTCGCTCCGAGCGACCACATGTCCGAAGCCGAAGAAGTCGACCCGCCGAGTATCTGCTCCGGGGACATGTACTGCGGCGTCCCGATCACTGTTCCTGTGGGCGTAAGAGTGATCTCACCCGCCATGGTGGCGATCCCGAAATCGGCGATCACCGCCCGGCCGTCCGCGAGGAGGATGTTGGCCGGCTTGATGTCACGGTGAACTACTCCGGCCGCGTGCGCGGCGGCAAGAGCCGTCGCGATCTGTTCGCCGATGCGCGCCGCCTCCGTGACGGTGAGCGGCCCCCCTTCAAGGACTTCCCGAAGAGACCGGCCGTCCACATGTTCCATCACCATCCAGGGCAGCCCGTGGCGGTCCGAGAACTGATCGTGCACGGTGACGATGCCCGGATGATTGAGCTTTGCGGCCGCACGGGCCTCGCGCTCGGCCCGTGCTATGAGAACCTCGCGTTCCTCGGCCGATACTCCCTCAGGAAGCGTGCACTGTTTGAGTACCACTCGGCGACGCAGGTGCACGTCGTACGCCAGCCAGGCTTCCCCCTGGCCGCCCGCCCCCAGGCGTCGCTCCCGCCGGTACCTGCCGTTGACGACCGGAACCGTCTCCTCGTCCTCCATGACTGCACATAACCACATCGATGCCACATCGGTGTCACATCCGCGAAGGGATCTCCGCCGGACCTGCTTGAGAAGCGGGGATCGCGCCCCACACGACGCAACTGGTAGATCTGGTCGCGTGGGACCAGGCCCTGCCTGCCCGGCCCGGGAAGCGAGGGGATGGAAGGCTCAGCCCAGGACGAAAGGCAACCTGGGCGCCAGGGATCCCAGTTCGGCCAGCTCCCCCTCCGTCGTCCCCCGCCTTCCCGTCGCCACCACCAGCACATTCTCGTCACTGAACGCCCTTGGAAAAGCCGCCCCCGCGATCCTCTCCAGCGCCGCCCGGGAATGCGCCAGCCCCTCCGGCAGCGGCCCCGGGACACCCACGACATGGGCCGTCAGGTCCAGGTGGTGCAGCGTCCACTCCAGGACGTACGCCGAGAGGTAGTCGCCCACCGTGAGGACCTGGTCCTGGGTGCTCACCAGGGCCGCCGGGTCCGCCAGTTCGGCGGCGCGGCCCGCGGCGGAGCCGACGTCGGACAGGTGGAACTTGAGGAGCGCGGGGTCCTCATAGGCCGCGGCCAGGCGGATCGTCAGGGCGGCCAGGGAGTCGTCGCCGGTCGGGGGTTTGTGCGAGACGTGCCAGTACGTCGTCGCGTCGGCCGTGGGGGCGGTGTCGGCGGGGGTCGCCAGGGTGATCAGGACGTCCTGCGCGTCGATGACGAGGTGGCAGACGAGGTCTCGCACCAGCCAGCCGGCGCAGCCTGACGGGCGCTCGAAGTCCTCGTCCGCGAGGTCGGCGACCGCCGTGCGCAACGCTGTCCAGGAACGAGAGAAAAGGTCCACCCGGGCAAGGTAGTTCAATGCATTGACCCCGCGCCGGTCGCACGCTTTCATCGCCTGCACCATCCTCGTGAGTCCTGTGCGCAGGGCCGGGGCGACGGGGGTGCGGGGGGCGGCTGGGGTCGTCCCCGGCCGAAGGGGGAGCCGAGTTGATGAGACCGTCCTTACGCGTGCTCGTGAACGCCGTGCTGGTGGCTGCCGTTGTCACTCCTGTCTGGCCCGCGCAGGCCGACGGCGGGAACGACATACCAAGGCTCGCGCCGAGAACCGAGCGGATCAGCGTGACCCCCGACGGCACCACCGGCGGCAACGGCCACTCCACCGACCCCGTCGTCAGCGCGGACGGGCGCGTCGTCGCCTTCGTGTCGGCGGCCACCAATCTGGGGCCCGGCACGGATGTGCGCAACAGCGTGTACTACCGGACCGGCCCCGGGGAGCCGTTGCGGCGCGTCGTCGTGCCGGGGGAGACGACCTCGACCCCGCAACTTTCCGATTCCGGGCGGTACTTGACCTTCGGCTCGTACTCGGCCGCCACCGCCACGTCCTCCGTGCATGTCATGGACCTGAGCACCGGGGAGACGCGGCGGCTGGCGCCTGCCATGGGCGACGGCTACGAGGTGTCGTACGGCATCGCGCCGGTCAGCGCCGACGGGCGGTACGTCGCCTTCGTCGCCCGGCCCGCCGTCGATCCGAACGGAGCCTTCTCCTGCCGGGTCATGCTGCTGGACCGGAAGACGGACACCGTGAGGCGGGTCAGCCGGGACTCCGACGGGTCCAAGAACGTTCATCGGTGCGACCAGATCTCGATGAGCGCGGACGGACGCAAGGTCGCCTATCTGGAGGGCTACTCCGGGCCGTCCGACGACGACCAGGGCGACATCCTCGTCTACGACCGCAGGAGCGGACGTACCGTGCAGGCCGACGCCACCCATGACGGCACGGCGGCCGACAGGTCGGCGATCGCTCCCGTGCTGAGTGCCGACGGGTCCAAGGTCGGCTTCAACTCAGTGGCCACCAACCTGGTCCCCGGGGCGGATCCCAACGGGGACTCCAGCACATCGTGGAACGCCTTCGTCCGCGACCTGCGCACCGGCACCCTCCGGCGGTACGACGGCCATGCCCTCACCGATCTCACGCTGGTGTCGGACCTGTCGGCGGACGGTTCGAAGCTGCTGCTGAACACGGCCGACGCGAACCGCACCTCGCTCGGGCTGATCCTGCGCGACGCGTGCACGGGCGAGGAGGAGCTGCTGTCACCGGGGCAGGACGGCAGACCCCTCACCGTGGGGAAGGCGGCGCTGAGCACGGACGAGTCCACGGTCGTCTTCGACTCCTACTATCCCGGCCTCGTGCCCGAGGACACGAACCTGACCGGAGACGTGTTCGTCCGCACCCTGCGCTGAGAGCCCTGATTGCCGTAGCCGTAGCCGTAGCCGTAGCCGTAGCCGTAGCCGTAGCCGTAGCCGTAGCCGTAGCCGGAACCGGAATCGGAACCGGGTTCGGCCAAGAGGCGGGGGCGGCCTCACCGGGCCGCCCCCGCCCACCCCTCACCGCCCCCACCACGGCCGTGCTCAGACCACCGGCTCCCCGACCCCCAGCAGGTTCCCCTCACTGTCCCGGAACCAGGCCGCCCGCTCGCCCCGCGCCCCCTTGCTCGGGTAGTTCCCGTCGATCTCGGCGATGCCGCCCTCCGTGCGCAGACCGGGCGCGTCGACCTCTTCGAACACCACCCCGCGCCGCCGCAGCTCCGCCACCACCGCGTCCACGTCGTCGACCTGCCAGCCCATCTGCGTGAAGGTGCCGGGCGAGGCGCCCGTCGACGTGAACAGGGCGAACTCCGTGTCCCCGCACCGGTACAGCAGTCCGCCGGGCCGCTCGTCCGCGGGCTCCAGGCCCAGCTTCTCCGCGTAGAAGCGTCTCGCCCGCTCCAGGTCCTGTGCGGGCAGCCGGGTCGCCACGCTTCCCCTGGCCAGACTGTTCCTTTTGTCGGTTTCCATGCCTCAGTTCATCATCTCCGCCAACCGTCCCCAAGCCTTCCGCGGCAGCACGTCCCCCGCCCCCTCCTCGATCACCTGCAGCGCCACATGGTCCGCCCCCGCCACGTGGAACTCGTCCACCCGCGCCCGGATCCGGTCGTCGGCACCCCACGCGTACACCGCGTCGATCAGCGGGTCGCTGCCCCCGCCTCCGAGGTCGGACTCGGTGAAGCCGAGGCGGAGGAAGGTGTTGGTGTAGTTCGGGAGGGTCAGGTAGAAGGCGAGGTGGGCGCGGGCGGTGGAACGGGCGCGGTCGGCGTCGGTCTCCAGGATCACCTTCAGCTCGGGGGCCAGGAGCGGGCCCTCGCCCAGCGCCTCGCGGGCCTCCGCGGTGTGCTCCGGGGTCACCAGATACGGGTGGGAGCCGGCCGCGCGGTCGCGGGAGAGGCGGAGCATCCTCGGGCCGAGCGCGGCCAGGACCCGGCGGTCGGCGGGCACCCCCGCCGCGTCCAGGGCGTCCAGGTAGGTGACCATGGCCGCGTACGGGCGCCGGTACTGCTCCGCGAGCTTCGCGTGGCTCACGCCGAGGCCGAGGAGGAAGCGGCCGGGGTGGGCGGCCTCCAGCTCGGCGAAGCGTACGGCCGTGTCGGCGGCCTCGTGCTGCCAGATGCTCTGGATGCCGGTGGCGACGGTGATGTGCGACGTGGCCTCGACCGGGGGGACGGCGTGCTGGACGCCCGTGCTGCCGCCGAGCCAGATCGCGCCGAAGCCCAGTGCCTCCAACTCCGCCGCTGCGTCGGAGAGTTCGCCTCTACGGGCCGGGTCCTCCGTTCGCAGTCCGGCGCTCCAGACGCCGTACCGTCCCACCTGTGCCGTGCTCGTCGGTTTCACCATGCAAACGGCAACCCACCCGCTTCGCGAATCTATTCCGGACGGGACGGCACGCGGCGGCACGGGGCGGCGGCGGGCGACACAGGGCGACCCGACATCCCGCGCGGCGCGCGAGCGTACAGGGACGCGGACAGGGGCGCGGACAGCGAAGCGGACGGACAAGGGGCCAGGCGAAGGGGCAGGCGAGGGGCCAGGCGAAGGGGCGGACGAGGGGACGGACGAGGGGACGGAAGAGGGGGCAGGCAAGTGGACAGGCGATGGACAGGCAAGTGGGACAGACAAGTGGACAGAAAATCTGTCACATCCATTGACGTCACTCTCGCCCCACGCTTACCTTCTGGCCGAAGTTACGCACAGTGTTCGCAATATCGAACACTCCGGGCAGGTCAGGAAGCCCGGCAACGAGCCGCTCTCCCGGAAGGGACATGTCGTGTTCCGCACCCGCACCCGCGCCCGTCGCTGGTCGACGCTCCGCCGCAGTCTGCTGTCGGCGGCCGCGCTGCTGGCCCTTTTCGCGTCCCTCCTGGCCGTCCAGCCGGCGTCCCCCGCCGCCGCGGCCGACGGCAAGCCGTACACCAACCCGGTCAAGTCGCAGAAGGGCGCCGACCCGTGGCTGGAGTACTACAACGGCAACTACTACCTGGTGACGACCTCGTTCACCGGTGAGCTGACCATGCGGAAGTCGCCCACGCTGGCCGGGCTGAGCACCGCGCCCAGTGTGCAGGTGTGGTCGGACACCACGAGTACCCGCAACTGGAACATGTGGGCCCCGGAGATCCACTTCTTCGACGGCAAGTGGTACCTGTACTACTCCGCCGGGCCGCGCAACTCCGCCTGCTGCGACGACCAGCGCACCTACGTGCTGGAGAGCGCCGGGTCCGACCCCATGGGGCCGTACACCTTCAAGAACCAGCTCGCCGGGTCCAACCTCAACCCGGGCGGCTGGCTGATCGACGCCAGCGTGCTCAAGTACAACGACAAGCTGTACCTGCTCGGCAGCGGGTCGGCCGGCGGCAGCAAGCAGAGCCTCGTCATCGCGCCGCTCAGCAACCCCTACACCCTCGCCTCCACCACCTTCACCGTCATCTCCAGCCCGACCCTGAGCTGGGAGACGCAGAGCGGTGAGGTCAACGAGGGACCCGAGCCCCTCTACCGCAACGGGCGCACCTTCCTCGTCTACTCCGCGAGCGCCTGCTGGGGCCCCGACTACAAGCTCGGCCAGCTGGAGCTGACCGGCTCCGACCCGCTGCTCGCCTCCTCCTGGACGAAGAAGCAGACCCCGGTCTTCCAGCGCAGTGACGCCAACAGCGTGTACGCGCCCGGCCACAACGGGTTCTTCACCTCGCCCGACGGCACCGAGAACTGGATCGTCTACCACGCCAACGACGCGGCGGGCGACGGCTGCGACAACGGCCGGACGACCCGCGCCCAGAAGTTCACCTGGAACGCGGACGGCACCCCGAACTTCGGCACCCCCGTCGCCCTCGGCGCGACCATCGCCGGCCCCTCCGGCGAGACCGCGACGACGCCGACCGCGTACACCATCGTCAACCGCAACAGCGGCAAGTGCCTGGACGTCACCGGCGGCGGCACGGCCGACGGCACCAACATCGCCCAGTGGACCTGCAACGGCGGGGCCAACCAGAAGTGGCGGATCGACGACCGCGCCGACGACACCAGCCGCCTGGTGAACGTCGCCACCGGCAAGGTCGCCGACGTCACCGACTGCGCGAGCGCCGACGGCACCGACATCCGGCAGTGGTCCTGGCTGAACAACACCTGCCAGAAGTTCCGCATGGTCTACCTCGGCAACGACTACGTCCGGATCGTCAACGCCGCCACCGGCAAGGTCATGGACGTCGCCGACTGCGGCACCGCCAACGGCACCGACGTACGCCAGTGGTCCTGGCTGAACAACAACTGCCAGCAGTGGCGCCTCGTCCCCACCACCGCCTGATCCCGAAAGGCCCAGACAGAACATGAGACACCTCACCAGACGGGCCGTCGTGGCCGCGGCGGCCGCGCTCGCCGTCTTCACCACCATGACCACCCCCGCCCAGGCGGCCGCCCCGGCGTCCCCGGCCGTCACCTTCACCAACCCGATAGCCGAGCAGCGGGCCGACCCGCACATCTTCAAGCACACCGACGGCTACTACTACTTCACGGCCACCGTCCCCGCGTACGACAAGATCGTCATGCGCCGGGCCACCACCCTCCAGGGCCTCGCCACGGCCGCGGAGACCACCATCTGGACCAAGCACGCCAGCGGTGAGATGGGCGCCCACATCTGGGCCCCGGAGATCCACTTCATCGACGGCAAGTGGTACATCTACTTCACGGCCGGCTCCTCCAACGACATCTGGAAGATCCGCCCGTACGTCCTGGAGACCAGCGCCGCCAACCCGATCACCGGCACCTGGACGGAGAAGGGCCGCATCTCCCTGCCGCTCGACACCTTCTCGCTCGACGCGACGACCTTCACCGTCGGCGGCACCCGCTACCTGAGCTGGGCGCAGAACGACCCGGCGGTCGGCGACGGCACCAACATCTACCTGGCGAAGATGTCCAACCCCTGGACGATCCAAGGCAGCCCGGCCATGATCTCCCGGCCCACCAACGCCTGGGAGAAGGTCGGCCACACCGTCAACGAGGGCCCGGCGGTCATCCAGCGGGGCGGCAAGGTCTTCATGACCTTCTCGGCCGCCGCCACCGACGCCAACTACTGCCTCGGCCTGCTGACCGCCTCCGACTCGGCCGACCTGATGAACCCGGCCTCCTGGGTCAAGACCCCCACCCCGGTCTTCAAGAGCAACGCCGCCACCGGCCAGTACGGCCCCGGCCACAACACCTTCACCACGTCCGAGGACGGAAAGTCCGACATCCTCGTCTACCACGACCGCAACTACAAGGACATCAGCGGCGACCCGCTCAACGACCCCAACCGCCGCACCCGCTACCAGAAGCTGTACTGGAACGCCGACGGCACGCCCAACTTCGGCATCCCCGTCGCGGACGGCACGACCCCGGTCCGGCTCTCCTCGTTCAACTACCCGGACAAGTACATCCGGCACTGGGAGTACCGCGGCAAGCTGGAGGCCAACGTCACCAACCTGGCCGACTCGCAGTTCCGGATCGTCACCGGTCTGACGGGCAGCGGCACGGTCTCGCTGGAGTCGGCGAACTTCCCCGGCTACTACCTCCGCCACAAGAACAACGAGGTGTGGGTGGAGAAGGACGACGGCACCGCCCTGTTCGACGCGGACGCCTCGTTCAACCAGCGGGCCGGTCTCGCCGACACCGCGGACGGCGTCTCGTACGAGTCGTACAACTTCCCCGGCCGGTACATCCGGCACTTCAACAACCTGCTCTACACCCAGCCGGTCAGCACGACCCTCGACCGGCAGGACGCGACCTTCTACAAGCAGTAGGTCCACAGGCCGGGTCCAGGCCGGGTCGTCCGACGAAAGCACCTGCGCGCCGCCCCTCAGGGGCGGCGCGCAGCCGTTCTGCCGGGGCGCCCGGTGCACTACTCCGGCGGTGGCACCCGCACCAGCCCCGACTGGTACGCCATCACCACCAGCTGGGCCCTGTCCCTCGCCCCCAGCTTCGTCATCGCCCGGTGCACATGGGTCCGTACCGTCAGGGGGCTGACGTACAGCTTCTCCGCGATCTCGTCGTTGGAGCGGCCCTCGGCGGCCAGGGACATGACCTCGCGTTCGCGGGTGGTGAGCGTGGTCAGCCGGTCGGGGGTGGTGAGGTGGCCGCCGGAGGCGGGGGCGGCGAGGAAGCGGGTGATGAGGGTGCGGGTGGCGGCGGGGGAGAGAAGGGTGTCGCCGGCGGCCACCGTGCGGATGCCGTCCAGGAGCGCGTCGGCGGTGACGTCCTTGCCGAGGAAGCCGCTGGCACCGGAGCGCAGCGCCTGGGCCACGTACTCGTCGATCTCGAAGGTTGTGAGGATCAGTACGCGGGTGTCGGCCAGCTCCTCCTCGGCGCAGATCACGGCCGTGGCGGCGAGCCCGTCGGTGCCGGGCATCCGGATGTCCATCAGGACCACGTCGGGGCGGTGGACGCGGACGAGCTCCACCGCCTCCCGGCCGTCGGTGGCCTCGGCGACCACCTCCATGTCCGCGCAGGAGTCGATGAGGATCCGGAACGTGGCCCGCAGCAGGGCCTGGTCGTCGGCGAGCAGGACACGAATGGTCATGGTGCTGTTCTACTTCCGCTGGTCGTGGGCCGCTTCCGCGTCCGGTTCGGGGGCGGCGGGGCGGGTCCGGGTGCGGGGGCGCAGCGGGAGGTCGGTGGTCACCTCGAACCCGCCCCCGGGGCGGCGGCCGGCGCTGAGACAGCCGCCGACGGACTGGGCGCGCTCGCGCATGCCGATGAGCCCGAAGCCCCGGCCGGGTTCGGGAGAGCCGCCGGGGCCGGCCACGCCGTCGTCGGTGACCGTGATCGTCAGGTGGGTCTCCTCGTACGCGAGACGGATGCGGGCCGCGTCCACCGCGGCGTGCTTGCTGACGTTGGTGAGGGCCTCCTGCACGATCCGGTACGCCGTCAGGTCCACACCGGGGTCGAGCGGCCCCGGAGCGCCTTCGGTGTCGACGGTGACCGTGAGGCCGGCGGGCTCGTACGCGGCCATCAGCTCCGGGAGCTGGGCGAGCCCGGGGCTGGGCGCGAGCGGTGCCTCGGGGTCGTCGGGCCGGCGCAGCACGCCGACGGTGGACTTCAGCTCGCGCAGGGCCGAGGAGGTGGTGGTGGTCAGGTCGGTGAGGATGCGGTGGGCCTGGTCGGGGTCGGCGCGGGTGAGGTGCGCGGCGGTGCCCGCCTGGGCGTTGGCCAGGGCCAGATGGTGGGCGACCACGTCGTGCAGATCGCGGGCGATACGCATCCTTTCCTCGGCGACCCTGAGGCGGGCCTCCTCCTCCCGGGTGCGCTCGGCGTGCTCGGCACGGGCCTGCACCGACTTCAGGTAGGCGCGGCGCACCTGCGTCCCCCGGCCGGCGGCGAGCGGCAGCAGCAGCCAGAAGGCGGGGCCGACCGTGCGCAGCACCAGCGAGAGCTCGTCCATGGAGTCGGAGAACACCGCCGCGACCGTCACCGCCGCGATGACGGTGCAGCCGTGGACGCGGGTGGTCCTGCGGCCGGTGAGCGCGGCCAGCCAGTACAGCGCCGCCATCAGCGGCGCCAGCAGCAGGGGGGTCAGCAGATAGCCCATCCCCACCGCGATGATCGTGCAGACGACGGTCACGGCGAGGGCGAAGCGCGGATGCGCGCGGTGCTTGAGCAGGGCGAGACAGGACACGCCCATGAGGGCGACACCGAACTTGTCCTGGTCCGGCGGCCGGGCGCCGGGCAGGGTGAGCGCGCTGCCGAGGGTCGCGCAGCCCATGAGCGTGATCGACAGCACCAGATCGACGAGGAAGGGATGGCGGTCGGAGAACTCCTCCACACGGTCCGCGTAGCGCCGTTCCATGCTGATGCTCATCGTGACTCCGGTGGGTGGCCTGCGACCATGGTGGTCGACGTGGAGTGGGAACGCCCGAGGGGCCGACCGTGTGCTTCGCCACGGACGGCCCCCGGTGGGGGGAGGGGCGGTCGGATCAGGTGCGCGCCACCGCCGGCTCGGCGGTCTCGGCCGGGGCCCCCTCCGTCTCGGGCCGGCGGGCGAGGGCCTCGCCCTCCACGTCGACGTGCGGCAGCGCGCGGTCCAGCCACTTCGGCAGCCACCAGGCACGGTCGCCGAGCAGGGCGAGGACGGCCGGCACGATCGCCATCCGGACGACGAAGGCGTCGAACAGGACCGCCGAGGCCAGCCCGAACCCGATCATCTTGATCATGGAGTCGCTCTCGCCGATGAACCCGGCGAACACCGCGATCATGATCAGGGCGGCGGCCACGACCACCCGGGCGCTGTGCCGGAAGCCGGTGGTGATCGCCTCGTCGGCCCGGTCGCCGTGGACGTACGCCTCCCGCATCCGCGAGACGAGGAACACCTCGTAGTCCATGGCGAGACCGAACACGATGCCCACCAGGAAGATCGGCATCAGGCTCATGATCGGGCCGGTATGCTCCACGCCCAGCAGGTCCGCGCCGTGGCCCTGCTGGAACACCAGGACGACCACACCGAGCGAGGCGAGCACCGACAGCAGGAACCCGGCGGCCGCCTTGAGCGGGACCAGTACGGAGCGGAAGACCACCAGCAGCAGGATGACGGCCAGGCCGACCACGACCAGCAGATAGGGGACCAGCGCGGACTGCACCTTGCCGGAGATGTCGATGTTCAGCGCGGTCGTGCCGGTGACCTCGAACGTCGCGCCCGTCTCGGACTCGATCCCCGGGCGCTCGTCCCGGATGACGGTCACCAGGTCCTTGGTCTTCTCGTCGGTCGGCGCGGTGGCGGGCACCGCCGAGAAGACGGCGGTGTCGCCGGCCTCGTTGAAGCGTGCGGGGGAGACGGACACGATCCCCTCGGTGGCCCCGATCTCCTTGGCGACCGCCTCCGCGGCGCCCTTCGCGTCGTCGGCGCCCTTGGCGTCCACCACGATCGTCAGCGGCCCGTTGAAGCCGGGCCCGAAGCCCTCGGCGAGCGCGTCGTAGGCCCGACGCTGGCTGGTGGAGGTCGACTTGGCCTCGTCGCCGGGCATGCCCAGCTGCAGATCGGTCATCGGGATAGCGAGGGCGCCGAGACCGACGACCCCCAGGAGCAGCACCGGCACCGGGCGGCGCAGCACGAACCGCGACCAGCGGGTGCCGCCGTTGTCCTTGACCTCCTCCTCGATGCGGCCGCTCCTGCGGGCCTTGCGCGAGAGCACGGCGTTCGGCCAGCAGGCGAGGACGGCCGGCACCAGGGTCAGCGCGATCAGTACGGCGACGACGACCGCGCCCGCGGCGGCCAGCCCCATCTTCGTCAGCATGGGGATGCCGACCACGGTCAGTCCGGCCAGCGCGATGACGACGGTGAGCCCGGCGAACACCACCGCCGAGCCGGCCGTGCCGGTGGCCAGCGCGGTCGCCTCCTGGGGCGTACGGCCCCCGGCGCGTTCCTCGCGGTAGCGGGAGACGACGAACAGGGCGTAGTCGATGCCCACCGCGAGGCCCAGCATCATCGCGAGCGTGCCGGTCGTCGTCGACAGACCGAAGGCCTCCGACAGGACCAGGATCGTGGCCATGCTGAGGCCGACACCGACGAGCGCGGTCAGCAGCGGCAGCCCGGCGGCGGCCAGCGACCCGAAGGTGACCAGCAGGACGACGGCGGCGAGGGCGACACCGATCACCTCGGCCGTCCCGCCCGGACCGCCCTGCTCGTCCACGGCGGTCCCGCCGGCCTCGACGGTGAGCCCGGACTCCTGGGCCCGGTGGAGCGCGTCCTCCAGGTGGGTCCTGCTGGCGTCGGTGAGGTCGGCCGCCGAGACCTTGTAGGTGACGGTCGCGTACGCCGTCGAACCGTCCTGACTGACCGCCCGGGCCTGGAACGGGTCGACGGCGCTCGCCACCTGCGAGCCGTCCGCCAGATCGGCGACGGTCTCCTCGACGGCCTTCTTGTTCTCGGTGGCGGTGACCTTCTCGCCGTTCGGGGCGACGAACACGACCCGGGCGGTGGCGCCGTCCGCCGTGACGCCCGGGAAGCGCTGCTCCAGCAGGTCGAACGCCTTCTGGGACTCGATGCCCGGCATGGAGAACTCCTCGTCGGAGGCTCCGGGGGCCTTGAGGGCGCCGACACCGACGGCGCCCAGTACCGCCACCCACAACAGGATGACGGACCAGCGTTTGCGGAAGGCCAGCCGGCCCAGCCGATACAGGAAGGTTGCCATGAGGCGCAGGTCTCCACGTCAGAGGTCTCGGGTACCTGCTCAGACTCCCGTCACGGGGCCTGTCCCGTCGTCGTGCGGCTGCCGACAATCCCCGGTACTCAGAACGCAGTACGACACGGCCCGCGGGTCACCCCGGGGTATGACCGAGGCAGCCCGCGGGCCGCTCTACATGGTGTGCAGGATGTCGCGGGAAGCCTGGATGAACTCCTTCAGCGCGTCCCAGAACGGCGCGTAGCAGGACTCGAAGCGGGCGACCGCCCCGGTGTCGCCCTCGATCATCGCCTCGATCGCCTTGTGGAACGGATTCGTGGTCCGCCGGACCTTGTTGGCGAGTTCGGCGACCGCCTCGGGCCCCTCCAGCGAGACGACCCAGGTGAGGTTGCGCAGCGTGGCGTACTCGTCCCGCTGCCGCTCGCGCAGCCGCCGCAGCTCCTCGACCCGCTCCGGGCCGAGCCCGTCCTCCGCACCCCCGCCCCCGGCGCCCCGGACCACGTCGGACACCTTCCAGTGCACATCGCTCAGCCGCTGCGCCTGCTCGATGAACTCCGCGTAGGCCGTCCGCCGCGCCTGCCGCAGCCGCTCGACCCGCTGCGCGCCCGCCGTGGTGTCCGCCTGGATGCGCGCCGCCCGCGCGGTCCCCCTGCTCGTCACCCAGCTCGCGAGGACGGCGGTGCCGGCGGTGAGCGCGGCGATCCAGAACGCGCCGTCAGTCACGGCCGGAGCCCAGCGAACGTTCGGTGACCCCGGCCAGATGGGCCGCGAAGACCGCGCGGGCGTCCGGGGTGAGCGTGCGCAGGGCGACCAGGGCGGTGACGACCACGTCGCACAGTTCCGCCTGGACGTCCTGCCAGGTGTGGGTGGTGCCCTTGCGCGGGTTCTGCCCCGTCACACCGATGACCGCCTGCGCGACCTCGCCGACCTCCTCCTGGAGCTTCAGCATCCGCAGCAGCAGGCCCTCCCGGCCGCCGTGCGGCTGGTCGGCCTCCAGCCACGCGTGCAGACGGGAGACGGAGCGCCAGAGGTCGTCGGGATCGCCGGGCGCGCCGGGCGCGCAGGGGTCGGGGGAGTGCGGCTGCTCGCTCATGCGCGCAGCCTGTCACGCCCCGCTGACAGCGAGGGGCCGTCCCGGAAAGGTCACTCCTCGAACAACGCCTCCTGCTCGCCCTCCTTCTCCTTGCGCACCCGCTGGGTGCGCATGCCCACGACCACCGCCGTGACCGCGGCCGTACCGGCCAGCGCCACCGGGACCATCCAGCCCCGGTCGACGACGTGGCGCAGCGCGTGGTCGAGGGAGAGCCGGCCGGGGCCGGTGATCGCGAGGCCGGCGGCGGCCAGGCCCAGGGTCGCCGCGTACTCGTAGCCGCCCTCGGCGTTGAAGAACCCGTTGGGCGTGTGGATCGCGGTCGCGCCGGCCATCGCCCCCGCCGCGGCCGCACCGGCCGCCGGGGTCGCGAGGCCCAGCGCGAGCAGCGCGCCGCCGCCCGTCTCGGCCAGCCCGGCGGCGGTGGCGCTCGCCTTGCCGGGCGCGTACCCGACGGACTCCATGAACGCGCCGGTCCCCTCGATGCCGTGGCCGCCGAACCAGCCGAACAGCTTCTGCGTGCCGTGCGCGGCGAGTACACCGCCCGCGCCCAGCCGGAGCAGCAACAGTCCCAGATCACGTCGGTCGAATGAGGTCATGACCACTCCCGAACAGCAGAGGTACCGGCGAAGAATCCGGCAGAGGTACGGCCGGAGAACCCGACAGCGCGAACGTGCGTACGTCCCCCCGCGTATCCACCGTCGCACCGATGACACCTGCCCGGCCCGCTCGCGCGCCCGTTCGGGTGGCGTCGGATCCGCCGTGCGCCGTCCGGTGGCGTGCCCCCGCCCGCGGTGTGAGGCTGGCCGCCATGACGATCGCACCCGCCAAACTCAGCGACCCGGCCGTCCGGGCCTTCGTCGCCGCGGTGAACGCCCACGACCAGAACGCGTTCTTCGCGCTCCTCACGGACGACGCGACCATGTCGGACGACGGCTCCGACCGCGACCTCACGGACTGGACCGACCGGGAGATCTTCTCCTCCCACGGCCACATGGCGGTCCAGCGCGAGTCCGCCGGCGGCCGTGCCCTGGTCGCCAACTACCGCAACGACACCTGGGGCGAGATGCGTACCGCATGGCGCTTCACGGTGTCGGAGGACGGCCGCATCAGCCGCTTCGAGACGGGCCAGGCGTAGCGCGGAACCCGCGCCGGAGGGCGGGGGGCTTGCGTTCGTGTGCGCTCCAACTCCTAACGTCCGTGGTCATGGAGACGAACACGCACACCGACCCGTACACCCGCACCCTCGGCCGCAGCGGCATCCAGGTCAGCGCCCTCGGCTTCGGCTGCTGGGCGATCGGCGGCGAGTGGCAGGCCGCCGACGGACAGCCGCTCGGCTGGGGGAAGGTGGACGACGAGGAGTCCGTACGGGCGGTCCACCGCGCCCTCGACCTCGGCGTCACCTTCTTCGACACGGCCGACGCGTACGGCACCGGGCACAGCGAACGCGTCCTCGGCCGCGCCCTCGGCAAGCGCCGCGCGGACGTCGTCGTGGCCACCAAGTGGGGCAACGTCTTCGACGCGGCCACCCGCACCCTCACCGGCCAGGACGACACCCCGGCCCACGCCCGCCGCGCCCTCACCGCCTCGCTGGACCGCCTCGGCACCGACCACGTCGACCTCTACCAGCTCCACCTCTCCGACGCCGACCCCGAGCGCGCGGCCCGACTCCGCGACACCTGCGAGGAGTTCGTGCGCGAGGGTCTGATCCGGGCCTACGCGTGGAGCACCGACGACCCGGACCGCGCCGCCGTGTTCGCCGAGGGGCCGCACTGCGCGGCCGTGCAGCACCGGCTGAACGTCCTGCAGGACGCGCCCGGACTCCTCGCGCTGTGCGAGGAGTCCGGGCTGGCGAGCATCAACCGCAGCCCCCTCGCCATGGGGCTGCTGACCGGGAAGCACACCCCGGGGCGCACGCTGGCGGCCGGCGACATCCGCAGCACCCCGCCCGAGTGGCTGCCGGGCTTCACCGTCGACGGCGGCGCCGACCCGCAGTGGGTCAGCCGGGTCGAGGCGCTGCGCGAGATCCTCACCACCGGGGGCCGTACGCTCGCGCAGGGCGCCCTCGCCTGGATCTGGGCCCGCAGCCCGCGGACCGTGCCCATCCCCGGGTTCCGCTCGGTCGCCCAGGCGGAGGAGAACGCGGGCGCCCTCGCCGGGGGACCGCTCACCGCGGAGCAGATGGCCGAGATAGACATGATCCTGGGTCGCTGAACGGCCTGTACGACGGCGAGAACGGCCCGTACGACGGCGAAAGGCCCCTGCGACGGCGAAAGGCCCCTGCGACGGCGAAAGGCCCCTACGGCGGCCAGGGAGCGACCTTGTCCTGAGGAAACGTCGGTGGGCACGTCGGTGGGCAGCCGTTCCGCTCCGGTGCTCACCTCGCGGTCCCACGCGAGGTCCGCCCCCTTCCGGAGCTGGGAACGGCTGCCACCACCCCCCTCGGGTTGGTCATGGAAGCCACCGCCCCCAAGTGTGAAGCTCTCGTGGAGACGAGCCCTGAGCATATGCCCGCCACGTGCCCGTTTGGACCGGAGGAACAGCTTCCGTTTGTGCAAGTTGAGCCCTGGACGAATGCCGGCGCAGACCGAGGGGCACGGCTCGCCGACCTCCGGTCCGCGTCCGGGGCCCTCCCGTCCGCGCCTCAGCCCCGTCCGACGTACGGCATCGTCGTCGCCATCACCGTCGCGAACTGCACATTCGCCTCCAGCGGCAGCTCCGCCATGTGCCGCACCGTCCGCGCCACATCGGTCACGTCCATCACGGGCTCGGGCAGGAGCTGCCCGTTGGCCTGGAGCACACCGTTCGCCATGCGTTCGGTCATGTCCGTCGCCGCGTTGCCGATGTCGATCTGCCCGACCGCGATGCCGTACGGCCGCCCGTCCAGGGAGAGGGACTTGGTCAGGCCGGTCAGCGCGTGCTTGGTCGCGGTGTAGGCCACGGAGTGCGGGCGGGGCGTGTGCGCGGAGATGGAGCCGTTGTTGATGATCCGGCCGCCCCGCGGGTCCTGCTCCTTCATCTGCCGGTACGCCGCCTGCGCGCACAGGAACGCCCCGTTGAGGTTGGTGTCCACGACGTGCCGCCAGGCCGCGTAGTCCAGCTCCTCCACCGGCACCCCGCCCGGACCGAACGTGCCCGCGTTGTTGAACAGCAGGTCCAGCCGCCCGAACCGGTCGCGCACGGCGGCGAGGAGCGCGTCCACGTCGCCGGGCCGTGAGACGTCCGTACGGACGCACAGCGCCTCCGGGGCGCTGGTGCCCGCGTCCGCCGTCGAGCCGGCCCCGGCTTCGGTCCCGGCCTCAGACCCAGCCTCAGCCCCGGCTTCGGTCCCGGCCTCGGCCGCCGTCTCTGCGAGCTTCTCCTCGCGGCGGCCCGCCAGTGCCACCGACCAGCCGGCGCGCAGCAGTTCCACCGCCACGGCACGGCCGATTCCGGAGCCCGCGCCCGTCACGATCGCGATCTTGGTTCCTTTAGCCTTCATGGGCTCGCAGCGTAGGGGAGGCTCCGCGCTCGGTCGCGCAGGTGGGGCCCGCCATACGGAACTCATTCGTCCGCCATCTGGGTGTTGTGTACGTGACAGAAGATCGTCGAACCTGGCCACTCCACTGACGAAACACAACTACCTTAAGAAGAGGGCCAGATGCCACTCCCCACCCATGGGTCGACACAGCCCCGCTCGTCCCATGCGCCCGAACTGCGCGCCGCAGCCCGGCACTTCGACCGCCGTCGCTTCCTCACCGTCACGGGGGCCGCCGCCGCGCTCGCCTTCGCCACCAACCTTCCGGCGGCCGGCGCCGCGGCCGCCGCCACGCTGGACCCCCGCCAGATCACCGAGGACCCCTTCACCCTCGGCGTCGCCTCCGGCGACCCGCTGGCCGGCTCCGTACTGTTGTGGACCCGGCTCGCCCCGGCCCCCTACCAGCCCGACGGCGGACTGCCCGCCGAACGCGTCAGGGTCGAATGGGAACTGGCCCTCGACGACAGATTCCGACGCGTCGTCAGACACGGCACCGCCACGGCCCACCCCGAGTTCCACCACACCGTCCACGTCGAGGTCGACTTCCTCGCCCCCGGCCGCGTCTACTACTACCGCTTCCGCACCGGCACCTGGATCAGCGAGACCGGCCGCACCCGCACCGCCCCCGGCCGCGCGCACCTGACCGGCTCCACCGAACTCTCCTTCGCGGCCGTCTCCTGCCAGCGCTACGACCAGGGCTACTACACCGCCTACCGGCACCTCGCCGACGAGGACGTCGACGTCGTCTTCCACCTCGGCGACTACCTCTACGAGTACGCCGTGAACTCCGTCGGCGGCGCCCGCAACTACACCGACCGCGTCCTGCCCGACGTCTTCAACCACGAGACGGTCACCCTGGAGGACTACCGCCTGCGCTACGCCCTCCACAAGACCGACCCCGACCAGCGGGCCGCCCACGCCGCCCACCCCTTCGTCGTCACCTGGGACGACCACGAGACCGAGAACAACTACGCGGGCGACAACCCCGACGGCGGCGAGCCCTCCGAGGAGTTCCTGCTGCGCCGCGCCGCCGCCTACCGCGCGTACTGGGAGAACCAGCCGCTGCGCCGCCCCCAGCGCCCCGACGGCCCCGACATGAAGCTGTACCGGCGTTTCCGATGGGGCCGCCTCGCCCAGTTCGACATACTCGACACCCGGCAGTACCGCTCCAACCAGGCGCAGGGCGACGGCTGGCAGATCCCCGGCCCGGAGTCCGCCGACCCGGCGCGCACGATGACGGGCGCCACGCAGGAGCGCTGGCTCCTGGACGGCTGGGACCGGTCCGACGCGGTCTGGAACGTCCTCCCGCAGCAGGTCACCTTCTCGCAGCGCCGCAACGCCGTCGGTGAGGTCTACAAGGTGTCGATGGACTCCTGGGACGGCTACCCGGCCTCCCGCGAACGCCTCCTCGCCGGCGCCGAGGCCGCCGGCATCGAGAACCTGATGGTCCTCACGGGAGACGTCCACGTCGGCTACGCCTTCGACATCAAGCGCGACTTCGACGACCGCTCGTCCCGGACCGTCGGCACGGAACTCGTCGCCTCGTCCGTCAGCAGCGGCGGCAACGGCTCCGACAAGCCCGCCAACTGGGACACCTACATGACCGCCAACCCCCACATGAGGTTCTACAACGGCCGCCGCGGCTACACCACCGTCACCCTCGACCGTGGGTCCGCCCGCGCCGACTTCAAGGCCGTGCCGTACGTGACGACGACGGGGGCGGGCATCTCGACGGTCGCGTCCTTCGCGGTGGAGGCGGGGGTGCCGGGGCTGCAGCCGGTGTAGGGGGGAGGGGGAGGGGAGGGGGCCGGGGCGGGCCAGCCGAGAACGAATCTTCGTTTTCGGCTGGCCGCGAACGAACCTTCGTTTTGCGCCGAGGGTAGCGGCGGGCGGAGGCGCGGCGCGGCGGCGGATTGCGGAACGAACCTTCGTTTTCGGCGGCCGCCGCACCCAGGCCGCCGCCCCGGCCCTCACTCCACCCCGCCCGCCGCCCTACGCGAACGAACCTTCGTTCAGCCGCTCCTCGCCGGGATAGCGCACCCCCACCCGCTCCCGCAGCGCGTCCAGCGTGCGCATCACGGCGAGGGTGCCGTCGAGGGGGACGAGGGGGGACTCGATCTCGCCGGCGCGCAGGGCCCGCATGACCTCGATGGCCTCGTGGCGGAGGCTGTTGCGGGGGCCGTCGGCCGGGTCGGCGGTGAATTCCTGCGCCTCGCGGCCGTCCCGGTGCAGGACGAACCGCTCCGGGAAGAAGAAGCCGGACGGGATGTCGATACGGCCCTCGGAGCCGGTCACCGACGCGGACGTGCCCGTGCCGCCCACGATGGAGCAGTGCACCGAAGCGAGGGCGCCGCTCTCCCACGAGAGCACTGCTCCGGTCTGGAGATCGACGCCCTCGTCGGAGAGCACCGCTCTCGCCGTGACGTCCGACGGCTCCCCGAGCAGCAGCTGCGCGAAGGACACCGGGTACACACCGAGGTCGAGCAGCGCGCCCCCGCCCTGCGCCGGGTCCCGCAGCCGGTGCGAGGGCGGGAAGGGCCCGGAGATCCCGAAGTCGGCCTGCACGGTCCGCACGTCACCGATCGCGCCGTCCCGCACCATGGCGGCGAGCCGTCGTACCAGCGGATTGCAGTACATCCACATGGCCTCCATCAGGAACCGCCCGCGCTCCCGGGCCAGCGCGACCAGTTCCTCCGCCTCGCCCGTGTTCAGCGTGAACGCCTTCTCGCACAGGACGTTGCGCCCCGCCTCCAGACACATTCCGGCGGCGACCCGGTGTGCCGCGTGCGGAGTGGCGACGTACACCACGTCCACGTCCGCGTCCTCGGCGAGCGCGCGCCAGTCGCCGTAGGCCCTCGGTATCCCGAACCGTTCCGCGAACGTCTTCGCCGAGGCCTCGCTCCGCGAGGCCACCGCCACGACCTCGGCGTCCGGCAGGTCGACGAGGTCCGCCGTGAAGGCCGCGGCGATCCCTCCGGTCGCCAGGATCCCCCACCGCACACGTCCGTCGTTCGACATCGCCACCCCTGTCCTCGGCTCCGGGGCGGGTATGTGACCCCGCCCACGTCGTACGAGCTGAGAGCATAGGTGGCGGACTGAACACAGAGGGAGGGGCACATGCCCGAGGGGCACATACCGGGCTCGGCACCCGCCGAGCCGACCACGACGGCGGGGGAGCACACGCGGCCCGCCGCGGCGGCGGCCCCCCGGCCGTCGAAGCCGCAGTCCGCGCAGCCGCAGCCGCAGTCCGCGCAGCCGCAGCCGCAGCCGCAGCAGTCGAAGGCGGACCCCGGGGCCGCGCGGGCGACCACCGCCCTGCGCCGTACCGGCCTCCTCGTCACCCTCATCCTCGGCGGCCTCACCGCGACGCCGCCCCTGGCGATGGACATGTACCTCCCGGCCCTGCCGGAGGTCACCAACTCCCTGCACGCGCCCGCCACCACGGTCCAGCTCACCCTCACCGCCTGCCTCGCCGGCATGGCGCTCGGCCAGCTCCTGATCGGCCCGATGAGCGACCGGTTCGGCCGCCGCCGCCCGCTGCTCCTCGGTCTCGCCGTCTACATCGTCGCCACCGCCCTCTGCGCCCTCGCCCCCACCATCGAGACCCTCATCGCCCTCCGCCTGGTGCAGGGCCTCGCCGGCTCGGCCGGGATCGTCATCGCCCGAGCGGTGGTCCGCGACCTGTACGACGGCGACGCGATGGCCCGCTTCTTCTCGACCCTGATGCTGGTCTCCGGGGTGGCCCCGGTCGTCGCGCCACTGATCGGCGGCCAGATCCTGCGCGTCACGGACTGGCGGGGCGTCTTCGTCGTGCTCACGGTCATCGGCGTCGCGCTCCTCGCGGTCGTCTGGACGAGGCTCCCCGAGACGCTCGCCCCCGCCGAACGCCACGGCGGCGGCATCGGCGAGACCCTGGGGGCCATGCGCGGTCTGCTCACCGACCGGGTCTTCATGGGCTACACGCTCGCCGGCGGCTTCGCCTTCGCGGCCCTCTTCGCGTACATCAGCGCCTCGCCGTTCGTGATCCAGGAGATCTACGGCGCCTCCCCGCAGACGTTCAGCCTGCTCTTCGGCGTCAACTCCGTCGGCCTCGTCGTCGTCGGCCAGATCAACGGCAAGATCCTGGTGGGCCGGGTGAGCCTGGACAAGGTGTTCGCGGTGGGCCTCACGGTCGTCGCCCTGTCGGCGACCGCGCTGCTGCTGATGTCCCTGGACGTTTTCGGCGAGGTCGGTCTGGTCCCGGTCTCGGCGGCCCTCTTCGTCCTGATGTCGGCGATGGGCGTCACGCTCCCCAACACCCAGGCCCTCGCCCTGATGCGGGTACGCCACGCGGCGGGTTCGGCGTCGGCGCTGCTGGGTACCTCGTCCTTCCTGATCGGCGCGATAGCGTCCCCCCTGGTCGGCGTCGCGGGCGAGGACACGGCCGTGCCCATGGCCGTGGTCCAACTGGCCGCGACCCTGGTGGCGGCGACCTGCTTCGTGACACTGTGCCGTCCTTGGAACAGGCGTACGAAAGTGGAGGGAGCGGAGAGCTGAGCGCGCCGAGACTGCGCACGGACACCCCGGAACGGGCCGGACTGGACCCCGAGGAACTGCGCCGTCTCGTACGGGACGTGCAAGCCCTGACGGAGGGGGAGCGCCCCCGGGTCCCCGGTGCCGTGGTCCTCGCCGGACGCGGCCCCGTCATCGCCGTCGAGGAGGCGGCGGGCTGGGCGGTCCGCTACGAGGCCCACGACGAACACGCCGGCCGCGGACGGGAACTCCCGCCGGACTCCCGCGTCCCGGTCACCCCGCGCACCCCCTTCGACCTGGCCTCCCTCACCAAGCTGTTCACCGCCGTGGCGGCGATCCAGCAGCTGGAGCGCGGCACCCTCGGCATCGACGCGAAGGTGGGGGCGTACCTGCCGGACTTCACGGGCGCCGCCGCACACGGTCTGACCGTCCGCCACCTCCTCACCCACACCTCCGGGCTGCGCCCCGAACTTCCGCTGTACGACTGCCCGACCCCGGCCGCCCGGCTGGCGATGCTCCGCGCGGAGGCCCCGACGGCACCCCCCGGCACGGAACACCGCTACTCCGACCTGAACTTCCTGCTCCTCCAGCACGTCCTGGAGCGCCTGACGGGCCGGACCATCGACGCCCTGATCCGCGACGGCATCACGCATCCGCTGGGCATGGTGTCGACGACCTTCGGCCCCTGCCCGGCCGCCGCGGCCACGGAGGACCAGCGCCGCCCCTGGGCGAAGGCGGACCGGGGCATGGTCCGCGGCCAGGTCCACGACGAGAACGCCTGGTCCCTCGGCGGTGTGGCCGGCCACGCGGGCCTCTTCTCGACGGCCCGGGACCTGGCCGTCTTCTGCCGCACCCTGCTGGCCGGCGGCTCCTACGGCCCCGCGCGCATCCTGGGCCCCGACTTCGTCGAGCTGATGCTCACCCCGCCGGGCCTCGGCTTCGCCCTCGACCAGCCCTGGTTCATGGGCGAGCTGGCGGGCCGGGGCGCGGCCGGCCACACCGGGTTCACGGGCACGTCCCTGGTCCTCGACCCGGCGACGGACACGTTCCTCGTCCTTCTCACCAACGCGGTCCATCCCCGCCGCGGCGAGCCCGTCAACGCGGCGCGGGCGGCGGCGGGGACCCGGGTGGCACGGGCGGTGCGGGGCATGTGAGCCGCCTCGGCCGCCGAGGAGGCGGCCGAGGCCCCCTGGAGACGAGGCCCCCTGGAGACGAGGCCCCCTGGAGACGAGGCCCCGGAGCGACCAGGCCCCATGGCGAGGCCCATAGAATCGCCACGTGAACGCCCCCGCCTCCGCCGCCGACACCCTCCGCACCGCCCTCGCCGGCCTTCTCGACGGCCTCCCGCCCAAGTCGGCCACGCGGGCGGTGGAGCGGCTGATCGCGAACTACCGGGGGCGGACGCCGACGGACGTGCCGGTGCTCAGGGACCGGTCGGACGTGGTGGCGTACGCGGCGTACCGGATGCCGGCGACGTTCGAGGCGGTGTGCTCGGCGCTGGAGGAGTTCGCGGTGACGGTGCCCGGGTGGGCGCCCGGCAGTCATGTGGACGTCGGCGGAGGAACGGGCGCGGCGACCTGGGCGGTGAACGCGACCTGGGCGGGCGGGCGACCGGTGACGGTCCTGGACTGGGCGGAGCCGGCACTGGCGCTCGGCCGGGAGATCGCCGCGACGAACCCGGAGCTGAAGGCCGCCGAGTGGCAGCGCTCTCGTATCGGAGCGGCGCTCACCATCGAGAGCACCGATCTCGTCACGGTCTCCTACGTCCTCGGTGAGCTGACCGCCGCCGACCGGACGGCCGTGGTGGAGGCCGCCGCGACCGCCGCCGAGGCCGTCGTGATCATCGAACCGGGCACGCCCGAGGGGTACGCCCGCGTCATCGAGGCCCGCGACCGTCTCGTCGCCGCCGGCTTCCACGTCGCCGCGCCCTGCCCGCACAGCGCCGCCTGCCCCATCGTCCCCGGCGAGGACTGGTGCCACTTCGCCGCCCGCGTCAGCCGTTCCTCCCTGCACCGCCGGGTCAAGGGCGGCTCCCTGCCGTACGAGGACGAGAAGTTCAGCTACGTCGCCGCCACCCGCTTTCCACCGGCCCCGGCCTCCTCCCGGGTCGTCCGCAAGCCGCAGATCCGCAAGGGCCAGGTCCTCCTGGACCTCTGCGAGCCCGGGACGGACGAGGTCGGTCCCGCCCTCACCCGGACCATCGTCACCAAGCGCCACGGCCCCCTCTACCGCGCGGCCCGTGACACGGAGTGGGGCGACGCCTGGCCACCGGACGCAGGCGCCGACGCAGACGCCGACCTGGCCTGACCTGCCCTCCGCCCACCCCGTAAACCGCTTGCGGATCCCGCACCGCTTCCGGCTGAATCATCGATCATGTCGACGACACCGCGCCTGGAACCCATAACCCCCGCCAACCTCAAGGCGGCGTTCGCCGTCCGCATCCGCCCCGACCAGGAACACCTGGTGGAGCCGGTCGCGCAGTCGCTGGCCGAGGCGTACGTCCACCCCGGTGCCGCCTGGCCCCGGCTCATCCGGGACGGTGACCGGGTCGTCGGTTTCCTGATGGCCTTCCTCGACATCGACTGGAAGGGCGACGGCTCGGGCACCGATGTCCGCTCCGGGCTCTGGCGTCTCAACATCGCCGCCGAGGAGCAGGGGCGCGGGTACGGCCGCTTCGCCGTCGAGTCCGTGGCCGCCGAGATCCGCCGCCGGGGCGGCAGCCGGCTCCACGTCACCTGGCATCCCGGCCCCGACGGCCCCGAGGCCTTCTATCTCGGCCTCGGCTTCCGCACGACGGGTGAGACCAGCGGGGACCAGGCGGTGGGGGTACTGGAGCTGACCGGCTGACCCGGCCTCATCCCTCCCGGCGGCCCTCCTGGCGGTTTTCCTGGCGACCTTCCTGGCGACCTTCCTGGCGACCTTCCTGGCGATCTCCCCGGCGTTCTTCCCGCTGTTTCTCCTGGAGCTTGCGCAGCAGCTCCCGCTTCTGGGCCTGGGGGTCGTGGCCGCCGCCGACGCGGCCGTGCGCGGGGCCGCCGCGCAGGGCCTTGCGGCCCAGGTTCCGGCGCGAACCGCCGACTCCCAGCATGTTGCCTGCTCCACCTCGGGTCATGACGGTCTCCTCGCTGCGAGTGCGACGGTATCCACTGTCGAAACGAAACGGTTCGTCTCGTTCATGTTCACCACCATGAGGCGAGACGCACCGTCTTGTCAACCTGCTAGATTCGATCCATGGCCAAGAAGACCGCCCCAGACTCCACCCGGCGCAGCGAGAAGTCGCGCCGCGCCATCTACGACGCCGCCCTCGCCCTCGTGGGCGAGGTCGGCTACCAGAAGACGACGATCGAGGGCATCGCGGCCCGCGCCGGCGTAGGCAAGCAGACGATCTACCGGTGGTGGTCCTCCAAGGCGGAGGTGCTGCTGGAGGCGTTCCTCGATCTGCAGGAGCAGGCCGCCGAGCAGGTCGCGGCCCCGGGGCAGGAGCCCGAGGAGTACGCCATCCCGGACACAGGCGACCTCGCGGCCGACCTGAAGTACGTCCTGCGGGCCACCGTGGACGAACTCCTCGATCCGAAGTTCGACGTCCCCTCCCGCGCCCTCGCGGCCGCCGGGGTCGTCGACGAAAACCTCTCCAAGGAGTTCGTGGCCAGGCTCCTCGAACCCCAACTCCAGTTCTATGTCCGGCGGTTGACGGCCGCGCAGGAGTCGGGCCAGGTCAGGCCCGACCTCGACCCGCGTATCGCCCTCGAACTCTTCGTCGCGCCCCTGGCCCAGCGCTGGCTCCAGCGGACGGGACCCATCTCCTACGCGTACACGGACACGCTCGTCGACTACGCCCTGTACGGCCTCGCGCCCCGCTGACGCCCGTCGACTCTCCGCCGGCCGGTCAACCGCCTGCCCGCCGGCCGACTCCCCGCCCGAGTGTGATCAATCCGACCGAAAGGCGGCCTCCCGGGACCCGCGACCGGACCGTATGTCCCACCAAAGCACGTGATAGCCCACCATCCCTGTCCGCACCCCGGCATCGCCCCACCTACCCCGGATGTGGGCTCCGGCCCCTCTCGGCGCAGGATGGTGGGACCATGGGGAGATGCTGTCCGCACCACAGCGAGGCGAGGCGATAGATGAGCGCGACGTTCGGCGGCCGGACCGGTCGGCAGGGCAGGTTCTCCGAGTGGCTGCGCGCCCGTCGTACCAGCCGCCCGCTCGACGGGGCCGCCGACGAGGCCGGGCGTGAGGAACTGCTGCTCGCCGCCGCCGCTGCCGGACTCCCGCTCGCGCCCGCCGCGTATCCCTCGGGCTACCGGTGTTCCTGTGACCGCGTCGGCTGTCCCACCCCCGCCCGGCACCCGGTGTCCTTCGCCTGGCAGACGCAGTCGACCACCGACCGCGGCCAGATCGAGCGCTGGGCCCGGCATCAGCCGGAGGCCAACTTCATCACCGCGACCGGCATGGTCCACGACGTGCTCGACGTCCCCTTCGCCGCCGGGACCGAGGCCCTGGAGCGGCTGCTCGCCGCCGGGATCGAGGTGGGTCCCGTCGCGGAGTCCGAGTCCGAGTCCGGCGAGGGGCGGCTGCTCTTCTTCACCCACACCCGGGGCACGCCCGAGGACGAGGACGAGTGGTGGCCCTGCGAGCTGGACTGCCACCCGGAAACCATGGACGAGCACCCGGGGCTGCGCTGGCACTGCCGCGGCTCCTACGTCCTCGTACCGCCGGCCCGGTTGCCCGGTGACCTCACCGTGCACTGGGTGCGCGGCCCCGAGCACCCGCTGCCGGACCCGCTGACCCTGCTGGAGATCCTGACCGACGCCTGCTCCCGCCACGTGGGCGAGCAGTCGGACCCCACGAACACGGCCTGGCCCTCCCGGAACTGACCCTCGGCCCGGCCCCACGGCCGCCCGCCCCGGCTCATCGGCCCCGCCTCACCGGCCCCCGCGTCACTCGCCCTTGGCCCCCGTGAGCCCGCCCACCTGGCTCAGGACCTTCACCGGCTGGTCCGAGTCCGTCTTCGCCGGATCGAGGACCGCCTGGTTGTTCACGAACTCCAGGGTCAGGGACTGCTTGGGCTCGCCCGTCATCAGCGCCCGGACGGCCGGGTCCCTGACGGGGATGCTCACACCCTGCGCGGCGGTCTGCTTCTGGTAGTGGCGGGTGGTGAAGAAGACCAGCGCCCCGCCGTCCGTGGTGCGCAGGCCGACCGGCGCGTAGTCGCCGTTGGTGAGGGCCTCGTCGATGAACTGCCGCGCCAGCCCCGGCTTCGTCGCGTTCCGCCGGCGCTCGGATCGCTCCTCGGAGGTGTACGGGCCGTCCGCGAAGAGGGCACTGTCCTCCTTCAGATACGTGACGTACTTGTCGGGCAACTGCGCGGGCGCGACGGAGAGTTCGGGGTCGTTCGGCGTGACCACCTGGGCGTAGCCGTTCTCGTCCTTCTTGAACTGGGGCAGGTCGGCGCGGGGGACGACCGTGAGGAAGGAGACCTCCCACAGGTCGGTCAGCCCGTCCCGGGTGAAGACGAACAGCCAACGGTCCGAGGCGTTGCCCTTGTTGGCGGCCGCGTCGGCCACGAACCAGCGCGGCCAGGCCGCCTTCTCCGGAATCGTGTACGTGACGTCCGTCAGCTTCAGCGCCACATGGTTCGGGTTGCCGCCGGGGTTGAGCTTCGCGCCCGAGCGGAGCTTGCCGCCGTCGATGTCGGCGAGTGCGCCGGTGACCCGGGAGGCGTCCTGGGACTGGTCGTACGCCTTGTCCGCCTTGTTGTACGCGGCGGTGAAGTCCTTCAGCGCCCGCGCCGCCTCCCCGGGCGTCGCCGCGGGGACGACCTCCAGGTCGCCGCGGACCACCACGCATCCGCTCGCCGTCAGCGCCAGCGCGGTCACCGCCGTGGTCAGCAGCGCGCCACGGCCGTACGCGAGAGGCCTGTCGTGCCGGCGCTTTCCGGTGTACGGACCGCGCCCGCCGAACCGGCGGAGTCCGAGGAACCGCCCGCCTGCACGCACCGGACGAACCTCACGAAGCCTTCGTGGGCTCGGAACCCCGAGAACCCTGCTCATCAGGAATCTTCACCTTCCCCTTCCCGGAGGCGAACCCTACCGGGGCGAGGAACAGCGCGAGCGTCGGGATCAGATAGAGGAGCCAGACCGTGACTTGGAGGACCGTCGGGTCGGGCTGGAAGTTGAAGACGCCCTTCAGGAGGGTGCCGTACCAGCTGTCCGGCGGGATCACCCCGGTGATGTCGAACGCCTTGTCCGTCAGGCCGGGCAGGAAGTCGGCCTCCTGGAGGTCGTGGAAGCCGTACGCGAGGACACCGGCCGCGACGACGACGAGCATGCCGCCGGTCCAGGTGAAGAACCTCGCGAGGTTGATGCGCAGCGCGCCCCGGTAGAACAGCCAGCCGAGCACCACCGCCGTCGCCAGGCCCAGCAGGACGCCGACGAGCGGGCCCTCGGTGCCGTCGCCGGACGCCCGTACCGACGTCCACACGAACAGCGAGGTCTCCAGGCCCTCCCGGCCCACCGCGAGGAACGCGGTCGCCACCAGCGCGCCGGTGCCCATCCGCAGGGCCGCGTCCAGCTTGCCGTGCAGATCGGCCTTGAGGTGGCGGGCGCTGCGCCGCATCCAGAAGACCATCCAGGTCACCAGGACCACCGCGAGGATCGACAGGGAGCCGCCGAGCGCCTCCTGCGCCTTGAACGTCAGCTCCTGGGAGCCGAATTCGAGGACGCAGCCGAAGGCGAGGGCGAGTCCGACGGCGACGCCGATGCCGGTCCAGATGGGCCTGAGCGCGTCCCTGCGGTCCGTCTTCACCAGATAGGCGATGAGGATGCAGACGACGAGACTGGCCTCCAGGCCCTCCCGCAGACCGATCAGATAGTTCGCGAACACGGCGTCAGCCCTTCGTGGCCGATGAGGAGAACAACGCCCGGCCCCACCAGTCGTCCGCGTCGCGGACGCCCGGCGGTACCGCGAAGATCGCCGAACCCACGTGCTGGATGTACTCGTTGAGCGCGTCCGTGGCGAGGTTGCGCTGGACCGGGATGAACCCCTCGCGCACGTCGCGCTGGTAGGCGAGGAAGAACAGGCCCGCGTCCAGGCGGCCGAGGCCGTCCGTGCCGTCGGTGAAGGAGTAGCCGCGGCGCAGCAGCGTGGCACCGTGGTTGGAGTCGGGGTGCGCGAGCCGTACGTGCGCGTCCGGCAGCATCGCCTTCAGGAACGGCTCGTCGCGCTCCTTCGCCTTGCCGACCGGGGCGCCCTCCCCCTTGTCACGGCCGAAGATGTCCTCCTGCTCCTGCAGCGAGGTCCGGTCCCAGGTCTCGATGTGCATACGGATGCGACGGGCGACGAGGTACGAACCGCCGGTCATCCACGCCGCGTTCGCGTCGACGTCCTTCTCGCCCACCCAGACGAACTTCTTCAGCCGGTCCGTCTCCGTGCCCGCGATGTTGCGGGTGCCGTCCTTGAACCCCATGAGGTTGCGCGGGGTCTGCGCCTCGGGTGTGGTCGAGGAGGTCTTGCCGAACCCCAGCTGGGACCAGCGCACCGAGACCTTGCCGAAGCCGATGCGGGCGAGGTTGCGGATGGCGTGCACCGCGACCTGCGGGTCGTCCGCGCAGGCCTGTACGCACAGGTCGCCGCCGCTGCGCGCCCCGTCCAGGTTGTCGCCGGCGAACTGCGGCAGGTCGACGAGGGCCTCCGGCCGCCGCCCGGCCAGCCCGAACCTGTCGAACAGGGACGGCCCGAAGCCGATGGTCAGCGTCAGCCGGGACGGCTTCAGCCCCAGCGCCTCGCCGGTGTCGTCCGGCGGGGCCTGAGCCAGACCGCCGTACGCGCCGTCGCCGACCGCCTTCCCGGCGGTCATCCGGCGCGCGGCGGCCGTCCAGTCCTTCAGCATGGCCACGAACGCGTCGCGGTCGTCGGTCTTCACGTCGAACGCGGCGAAGTGCAGCCGGTCCTGCACGGGCGTGGCGATCCCGGCCTGGTGGGCGCCGTGGAAGGCGACGGCCGCCCCGGCGGCGGGGGCCGCTTCGTCGCCGGTACGGGCCGCGGCGACCGCGCCGCCGGCCGCGGCGGCACCGAGCGCGAGCCCGGCACCGCCCCAGCCGATCAGCGCACGCCGCGACGGAGTACGCGGGCTCTGAGACGCGGGACGGGGCTCGGGGGAGTCGGCGGTCATCGTCACTTCACCACGGCTGCCGCGAGCTGCGAGAGGGGCTCGGCGAGCGCGTTCACCGCGTCCGACAGCTCCTTCTGCTCCGGCTTGCCGACCTTGTCGTAGGAGACGAAGTCGTAACCCGTCTTGTCCTTGCGGTACTTGTCGAGCAGCGTGTTCAGGGCCGCGAACTGCTGGTCGAGTTCCTTCGTCAGCTCCGGGTCGTTCTCGGCGGCGACGGACTTCAGCAGCTCGTAGGACTCCTCGGCGCCCTCGACGTTGGCCTTGAAGTCGACGAGGTCGGTGTGCGAGTAGCGCTCCTCCTCGCCGGTGACCTTGCCGGTGGCGACCTCGTCGAGGAGTTCCTTGGCGCCGTTGGCCATGGAGGTCGGGGTGATCTCGGCCTTGCCGACCCTCTTCTGCCAGTCCTCCAGGTCGGTCACCAGCTGGTCTGCCAGCTCGGAGTCGCGGGCGGTGAGCTTGCCGTCCTTCCACAGCGAACGCTCCAGGCGGTGCCAGCCGGTCCAGTCCTTCTCCGGGTCCTGGCCCTCCTCCAGTCCGTCCTCGCGGACATCGACCTTCGGGTCGATGTCGCCGAAGGACTCGGCGACCGGCTCGGTGCGCTCCCAGCCGATACGGGAGGGCGCGTACGCCTTCTTCGCGGCCTCGACGTCGCCGTCCTTGACGGCCTCGGCGAACACCTTCACCAGCGGGATCGTCTCGTCGGCCTGGGTCTGCGCGTACTTCCGGTAGGAGGCGACGGCCTTGTCCAGACGCGGATCACGCGCGGCGACCTTGCCGCCGCCGGTGGCCTTGACGTCCTGCCGGATGCCGTCGCCCTTCATGCCCGGCTTGCAGGCGATCCGGTAGTCGCCCGCCTTCACCTCGGCGGTGACCTTCTGCTTGGTGCCGGGGCCGATGTTCTCGCGCTCGGTGACCACGCGGTCGTCGGGGAAGAGGAGGTAGACCTCGGTGACCTTGGAGCCCTTGTTCTCGATGTCCAGCTCGACGTGGCCCGCCGGGAACTCCTTCTTCGACACCTCGCACGTGGTGTCGGTCGCGGTCACCGCGATGGCCCCGTCCGCGCCCGCGCCGCTCTTCTCGGTGCAGCCGGTGAGAGCGGTCAGGGCCGCCGCTGTCGTGGCGGCGGTGACGACGGACAGTCTGAGGGGGCGCATTTCGGCTCCAAGGCAGTACACAGGGGACACACAGAGAAGGTGAGGCGGGCCTCAGTTATCTGAGGCTTACCTCACCAAATGCTGTACCCCCAGTGAAACCCTCTCTCCGGAGCCGTACGAGCACGGGCCGATCACGGTGGCTCAAAACAGCCCCCATAGTCCGGTCAAGAGCGGGTCAAGAGAGCCAATCAGCGGTCAAGAACGCGCTTTCACGTCCAAGGCTCGACTTTCCTCCTGTTTCGGCGTGATCAGGACATCGCCGGTCCGCGGATGCGGGAACGCCTCCAGCGGCTGCCCGTACACCTTCCGACAGCAGCGCCTCCTCGAGGACCCCGGCCGGCGGCCCCTCCGCCGCGATCCGCCCGTCCCGCAGCACGGCCACCCGGTCCGCGCACGCCGCCGCCGTCCCCGGATCGTGCAGGACGACGACCACCGCGTCCCCGGCCCGCGCCCGGCACACCCCAGCTCCCGGTGGCGCAGGGTCCAACGCGGCCGTCGGCTCGTCCAGCACCAGCAGCGGCGCCCGCTGGGCGAGCACCCGCGCGGTACACCCAGCACGGTGATCATGCGCGCGACGAACGCGAACGCGGACACCGTCCGCTCCCGAGGAGCGAGATCCGGAACGCGATCGTCGCGACCGTGCCCGCCGCGGCGCCCAGCGAGACCCCGATGACACTCGGCTCCGCCGGCGGATTGCCGAAGACGCCCTGCGCCAGCGCCCCGGTGCAGCCGAGTGAGGCCCCGATCGGCAGCGCCGGCACGGTCCGGGGGAACCGCGCACGAGGAGGGCGGCGACGAGACCGACGGTGAGCGGGAGCGGGGCACGGCGACGGCGGAGGCGGGAGCGGGGGCGGCGGGCCGTGCCCGGCCCGTCCTCGCGGGCCCGTCGGCCCTCTCCGGCCCAACCGGCTTGACCGGTACGGTCACTTGATCCACTCCTGGGTGGGGCCGGCCCTGCCCGATCGCCGTCCGGCGGTGTGGTGACCTGGTACGACACGGGGCCTGGTTGATGTTTCAATGCCGGAGTGACCGACTTCGACGTGCTGCGGGTGTTCTGCGGACCCCGCGGCGGATACGGCAACGAACTGGGCGTCGTCCGCGAGGGCTCCGTGATGCCCGACCGCGCCGACCGCCAGGAGTTCGCCGCCAAACTCGGCTTCAGCGAGACCGTGTTCGTGGACGACCCCGAGCGCGGGGTGATCGACATCTACACCCCCTCGCTGCGCCTGCCCTTCGCCGGATACCCGTGCGTGGGCGCGGCCTGGCTCCTCGACGTGCCCGAACTGGTCACCCCGGCCGGGGTCGTCGGCGCCCGGCTGGACGGCGAGTTCAGCTGGATCGAGGCCCTGCCGGAGTGGGCCCCGCCCCGCACCTTCCGCCAGTACGCCTCCGCCGCCGAGATCGACGACCTGCGCGTACCGCCGCCCGGCGAGTGGCTCTACGCCTGGGCCTGGGAGGACGAGGCGGCCGGGCGCGTCCGTGCCCGCGCCTTCCCCGGCCGCGACGACGGCATCGACGAGGACGAGGCCACCGGCGCGGCGGCCCTGCAGCTGACCGCGCAGCTGGGCCGGGCCCTGAACATCACCCAGGGCACGGGCTCCCAGCTCCTCACCGCCCCGCAGCCGCACGGCTGGGTGGAGGTCGGAGGCAGGGTCTTCCTGGAGCGCTAGGGCACTTATCGGGAGGGGGCCACCCCTGCTTTGCGAGGGGCGCGGGGAACCGCGCGACCGGCCCCCACACATCCGCGGCGAACCCATGACCTCCGCGACCCCGCGACCCCGAGGCCCCGCCCCAGCGAGCGCGGCGCCTACGCGCTCAGCGGGAACTCCTCGCCCAACGCGAGAAAGACCGCGGTGTTCAGCGCGAACGCCCGCTTGCACTCGCTCACCATCCGCTGCTTCTCCAGGTCGTCGGCCCGCACTCGGTCCAGCAGCTCCCGGTACCCCCGCTTGAACGCGGCCGGGTTGGTGATCTCCTCGAAGACGTAGAACCGGACTCCGTCGCCCTTCCTGGCGAAGCCCCAGGTTTTCTCGGCCCGGTCCCGGATGATCTGTCCGCCGGAGAGGTCGCCGAGGTAGCGCGTGTAATGGTGGGCCACATACCCGCCGGCCCACGAACGCCCGCACTCGGCGACCCGCGCCGCGTACTCCTCGGTCGCCGGCAGTGCCGTGAGCGTCGCGCGCCAGCCGGGGCCGCGCAGATGCTCCAGGTCCCGCTCCAGCGCGGGCAGCCGCATCAGCTCGGGCTGGACGAACGGCCCGGCGACCGGGTCGCCGGCCAGCCCCGGCGCGGCGCTCTCCAGTGCCTCGTACACGAACCAGAGCTGCTCGGTGTACCGCGCGTACGCCTCGACGCCGAGTTTGCCGCCCAGCATGTCGCCCATGAACGTCGTGGACTCCGCCTCGGTGTGCTGCTCGTGCGAGGCGGTGCGGATGAGTGTGGAGAACGCCGTGTCCGATGCGACCGACGCGTTCATGGAGGCCTCCGGTGCCGAAATGGGGAAGACGAGACGCTGACGTCATTTTCTCTGGTTAGGTTTACCTAAGTCAACAGGTTCCCGACTCCCTGTCGGTAAGACGGTACCCCGTGTCCGGCCCGCGCACCCGCACAGCGAAAAGCCCGCCGCACGGCCGGAACCGGGGGCGGGCTGTCTCGCGGGGACGAATCCCGGTGCGACGGGGACTACGGCAGCGTGAGGATCTCCGCGCCCGTCTCCGTCACCACCAGCGTGTGCTCGAACTGGGCGGTGCGCTTGCGGTCCTTGGTGACGACCGTCCAGCCGTCGTCCCACATGTCGTAGTCGTACGACCCGAGCGTCAGCATCGGCTCGATGGTGAACGTCATCCCGGTCTGGATCACCGTGGTGGCGTGCGGGGAGTCGTAGTGCGGGACGATCAGGCCGGAGTGGAACGACGAGTTGATCCCGTGCCCGGTGAAGTCCCGCACGACCCCGTACCCGAACCGCTTCGCGTAGGACTCGATGACCCGCCCGATGATGTTGATCTGGCGGCCCGGC
Source organism: Streptomyces sp. NPDC002324 (assembly GCF_053593335.1). Classification (NCBI taxonomy): domain Bacteria; kingdom Bacillati; phylum Actinomycetota; class Actinomycetes; order Kitasatosporales; family Streptomycetaceae; genus Streptomyces; species Streptomyces sp. NPDC002324. Next base: position 611,896 of record NZ_JBSFCF010000001.1, on the reverse strand, counting down.
CTCACGGCCTTGATGGCACGGGCGAGGGACTCCTCGGTCCGCTCGACGAGGAGACGGGACTCGTCGTCCACGTCCCCCACCAGGTAGGTGGCGTTGTTGTCGCCGTGCACGCCGCCGATGTACGCCGTCACGTCCAGGTTGACGATGTCGCCGTCGCGCAGCACGGTCGAGTCGGGGATGCCGTGGCAGATGACCTCGTTGACCGAGGTGCACAGCGACTTCGGGAAGCCCCGGTAGCCGAGCGTCGACGGGTAGGCACCGTGGTCGCACATGTACTCGTGCGCGACTTGGTCCAGCTCGTCCGTGGTGACGCCGGGGGCGATGTGCTTGGCCGCCTCGGCCATCGCCCGCGCCGCGATCCGGCCGGCGATCCGCATCGCCTCGATGGTCTCGGGCGTCTGCACCTCCGGCCCGGTGTACGGAGTCGGGGCGGGCTTGCCCACGTACTCGGGTCGGCGGATGTTTCCCGGAACGGTACGGGTGGGGGAGAGCTTCCCCGGTGCGAGCAGCGACTGGCCAGACATGCCAGCGAGTTTAACCAGCGGTGGTGGGGGACCATGTCGGAGACGACTGGTGAAGGGAACTCAGGTCATGCCCCTGTTCAAACGGCGTACGGCCGGCAAGCCCGGCGAGTGGTTCTACTGCCTGGAGCACAAGAAGGTCGAAGAGGGCCCCGACTGCCCCGGCAAGGACCGCATGGGCCCCTACGCCTCCCGCCAGGAAGCCACCCGGGCCATGGAGACGGCCCAGGAACGCAACGCGGAGTGGGAGAACGATCCCCGCTGGCACGACACCCCCGCGACGGACTCGAACACCGACTGACGGCCCCCGGCGAGTACCGCCCCCACCGCTCGGCGGGCGGGGGCGGCGTGGGCGAGCGGTGGCCGTCGGCGGAGAGGCGAGTCGCGGCCGCGCCGCACGAGGTGATCGTCCTCGCGGGGCGGCGCGACGCGCCGAACAGGCCCGTACCCGGTACCGGTCAGCCGGGAGGGGCGGGCGCGCCGGCCGGTGAGGCCGCCCGCTGCTCCCGCAACCGGACCGCGTGCTCGTTCGTGCGCACGTCGTAGGACATGAGCTTCGGCAGGGACAGCGCCAGCAACCCCACCGCCCCCACGCACAGCACCCCGCCGGCCCACACGGACGCCCGCACGGACGTCCACGCCGCCATGCTCCCGGCCCGCACCTGCCCCAGCTGAGGTCCGACGGCGTACGACAGCAGCTCGATCCCCGCGAGCCGCCCCCGCAGCTCGTCCGGAATGGTCTGGTTCCACATCGCGGCGCGGAAGATCCCGCTCACCATGTCGAAGGCGCCGCCCAGCACCAGGAACGCCAGCACCAGCCACACCTCCCGCATGAGCCCCGCCGCCGTCACCGACAGCCCCCACAGCGCCGCCGCCAGCACCACCATCCGCCCGTGCCGGTGCACCCGGGACGCCCACCCGCTGGTCAGCGTCACCAGCAACGCCCCCGCGGGCAGCGCCGCGTACATCAGCCCCAGCGACCACCGGGCGTCCAACTCGTCCGCGAGGAACGGCAGCAGGGCCAGCGGCATCGCCAGGAACATCGCGGCGAGATCGACGGCGTACGTACCGAGCAGCTCCTTGCGGCTCCACGCGTACCGCGCGCCCTCCGCGACGGACCGCAACGACGGTCTCGCGGCCTCGTGCGACGCGGGGGAGGCGGCGAGCCCCACGGCCAGCGCGACGGACACCACGAAGGTCGCGAGGTCCGCCGCGTACGCCCAGGCGAGCCCCGCGTAGGCCACGACGACACCCGCGAGGGCCGGTGCGGCGACCCCGCCCACCGTCCAGCGCAGCGAGTTGAGCGCGGCGGCCGCCGGCAGATGCTCGTGCGGGACGATCCGGGGGACGATCGAGTCCAGGGCCGGGCGCTGGACCGCGACCAGCGCGGACGACAGGGCTGCCACCAGGTACAACGGCCACACCAGCGGCTCCGGCAACAGCGCGTTCACCAGCAGCCCCGCGCACAGCAGCCCCAGCCCGGCCTCGCTCCACAGGATCAGCGCCCGTTTGTCCAGGGCGTCGGCGAGGGCGCCGCCGTACAGCCCGAACACGATCAACGGCACGAGCTCGACCGCGCCGATGGCCCCGACCGCCACGACCGACCCGGTCAGCTCCTTCATCTGCACCGGCAGCGCCACGAACGTCAGAAAGCTTCCGAAGTTGGTGATCAGCCCCGCCACCCACAGCCGCCGGAAATCCGGGGACACCCGCCAGGGCCCCGGATCGGGCAGCAGCGCACCCAGACGCGACCCGGAGGAGGCAGGAGAGGAGGGAGGAGGGGAGGGAGAGGGAGGGGAGGAGGCCGTGGAGTCCGGAGCGGCATCGTCGGAGACAGTCACGAAGGCCCATGCTCGACGGCCCCCACCCCCGCGGCAACCGCTTTTCGACGGTCACGGCCCCCGGCGGCCGCCTCACCCCCAGCGGCGATCACTCGTGACCCGGAGTTCACCGTGAGTTGGCCCGCGCCGGGCACACACGCCGCGTCAGCGCGGCGCGACCGCCCCCCATCTTCACCTCAGGAGCCCCCGTGACCCCGATTCCGACGCCCGAGAGCAGCATCCCCTTCCGCGCCGGCCGTGAGGGGTACGCCAGTTTTCGGATCCCGGCGGTCGTCCGCACCCGGTCCGGTGATCTGCTCGCCTTCTGCGAGGGGCGGGTCGGTGGGCGGGAGGACTTCGGGAACATCGACATCGTGGTGAAGCGGTCGACGGACGGCGGCCGGACCTGGGGCCCGCCGCAGGTCGCCGCGGAGAACGGCGACGCCCTCGCGGGCAACCCCGCTCCCGTCGTCCTCGACACCGGCCGGATCCTGCTGGTCCACGTCCGCAACGCCGCCCACGCCACCGAGGACGCCATCCGGCGCGGCACCGTGAGCGCGGCGGACGGGCGCAGGGTGTGGGTGCGGCACAGCGACGACGAGGGGGCGACCTGGTCCGCCCCGAGGGAGATCACCGGGCAGACGAAGAAGCCCGAGTGGCGCTGGTACGCCACCACCCCCGGCCACGCCCTCCAGCTCTCCACCGGCCGCGTCGTCGTCCCCGCCAACCACTCCCTCCCGCCCGTCGGCGCGGACGACGGCACGGAGGGCAGGTACAACGGCGGGCACTGCCTGCTGAGCGACGACGCGGGCGCCACCTGGCGCATCGGGTACGTCGACGACAACACCGACGGCTACGTCAACGCCAACGAGACCACCGCCACCGAACTCCCCGACGGCCGCGTCTACTTCAACACCCGCAACGACTCCCCGGCCCCCGGCACCCGCGCCGACGCCCACTCCACCGACGGCGGCGAGACCCTGGTCAGGCCCTTCCGCCCGCAGGCGGGCCTCGTCGGCCCGGTCGTCGAGGGCAGCGTCCTCCAGCTCCGCGACCCCGACCTGCTCCTCTACTCCGGCCCGGCCGACCCCGGCTTCCGCGCCCTGATGACCGTCCGCGCCAGCACCGACCACGGCGTCACCTGGCGCCCCGTCCACACCGTCGACGGGCTGCCCGCCGCGTACAGCGACCTCGTACGTGTCGACCGGGACACCGTCGGCCTGCTCTACGAGACGGGCGACTTCGGCGCGTACGAGACGATCACCTTCCGCCGCGTCCCCGTGACCGCGCTCACCTGACCGCCGGCCCCGAAGGACCCGCACGTAAAGTCGGCCCATGACCTCTACTGACAGTGCACAGCAGCCCCCCGCGCAGGTCCCCGCGAAGGCCCCGGCCAAGGACCCCTGGGACCTGCCGGACGTGTCGGGGCTCGTCGTCGGCGTGCTCGGCGGCACCGGGCCGCAGGGCAAGGGCCTCGCGTACCGCCTCGCCAAGGCCGGCCAGAAGGTGATCATCGGGTCGCGGGCCGCCGACCGCGCCCAGGGCGTCGCCGAGGAGCTGGGACACGGCGTCGAGGGCGCCGACAACGCCGAGACCGCCCGCCGCAGCGACATCGTGATCGTCGCCGTACCGTGGGACGGCCACGGCAAGACCCTCGCGTCGCTGCGCGAGGAGCTGACAGGCAAGCTCGTCGTCGACTGCGTCAACCCGCTCGGCTTCGACAAGAAGGGCGCCTACGCGCTGAAGCCGGAGGAGGGCAGCGCCGCCGAACAGGCCGCCGCCCTGCTGCCGGACTCGCGCGTCACCGCCGCCTTCCACCACCTCTCCGCCGTCCTCCTCGAAGACCCGGAGATCGAGGAGATCGACACGGACGTGATGGTCCTCGGCGAGGAGCGGGCCGACGTCGAGATCGTGCAGGCGCTGGCCGGCCGTATCCCCGGCATGCGGGGCATCTTCGCCGGCCGGTTGCGCAACGCCCACCAGGTCGAGTCCCTGGTCGCGAACCTCATCTCCGTGAACCGCCGCTACAAGGCCCACGCGGGCATCCGCCTCACGGACGTGTAAGGCGAGGTACGTACGCGTACGGGCATGGGGGACACTGGACGCCGTACCACTGCGTCCGACCGCCCCCCCAGGAGCCGACCCTCATGCCCCGCCTCGCCGTCTACGCCCTCATCGTGTGCCTGCTCGCGGTCACCGCCGCCGTGGTCTCCTTCAGCCGGGGCAGCTGGCTGGGTGTGGTGTGGGTGCTGATGGCCGGCCTGTCCTCCAACATGACCTGGTACTACGCGCGCAAGGCGAAGCTGGAGCGGTCCGCCGCCCGCTGAGCTCTCGCGGCGCCTGCCTCACATCCCGGTGAGGCAGACGTCGCTGTCCTCGCGCCAGAATCGGTAGAGCCAGTAGCCGCAGTCGGAGAGCCGGTCCTCGATCCCGAGGCCCCGCATGAACGCGTCGATCACGTCCCAGAACACCCCGTTCACCGCCGGGATCCACAGGACCGCGAACACGAGCAGCAGCCCGAAGGGCGCCAGTGGCTCCACCTGGCGGCGGATCTTGTACGACAGCCAGGGCTCGACGACGCCGTAGCCGTCCAGGCCGGGCACCGGCAGGAAGTTCAGGATCGCCGCCGTGACCTGGAGCATCGCGAGAAAGGCGAGGGCGAAGAGGAACGCGTCCGGCACGCCGTCCGTGACCCCCAGCCAGAAGGGCGCGGTGCAGACGGCCGCGAACGCGACGTTCGTCAGCGGGCCCGCCGCCGAGATCAGACTGTGCTTCCAACGGCCCTGGATACGGCCCCGCTCGATGAACACCGCGCCACCGGGCAGACCGATCCCACCCATGATCACGAAGACGACCGGCAGCACGATGCTGAGCAGGGCATGGGTGTACTTCAGCGGGTTCAGGGTGAGATAGCCCTTGGCGCCGATGGAGATGTCACCGCTGTGCAGCGCGGTGCGGGCGTGCGCGTACTCGTGCAGACACAGGGAGACGACCCACGCCGAGGTCACGAACAGGAAGACGGCCAGACCGGGCTGCTCGGCGAACCCGGTCCAGGTGGCCCATCCGGTGACCGCCATGACGGCCACGATCCCCACGAAGACGGGGCTGATCCTCCGGTCGCTCCGGCGGGACGCGGCGGTGGTCATGGGGCTCCTAGGACTCGCGGCGGACAATCGATCACTCGAACGGCCTGCCCGACGGTACCGGGCGCACCCCGAAAACGTCTCGCGATCCCCTCCCGGTTCCTAGGAAGGTGGGGGAGGCACGGTCGACGGTGGCGCGGGAGCGTCCGACTCGATGCACCGGACACCCGGACCCGACGTTGACAGCGACCACCGACAGAGACAATGGACCCTGTGCGCTACCGCATCCTCGGCACCACCCAGGCACTGCAGCCCGACGGCACCCCCGTCCCCGTCGGGGGCGCCCGGCTGCGCGCCCTGCTGACCGTGCTCGCGCTGCGCCAGGGCCGTACGGTGCCCGCGGCCGCCCTCGTCGACGAGGTGTGGGCCGACGATCCGCCCGCCGACGCGCCGGCCGCGCTGCAGGCGCTGGTCGGCCGGCTGCGCAGGGCGCTGGGCCCGGACGCGATCGCCTCACTGAACGGCGGCTACCGCCTCGCGGCGACACGGGACGACATCGACCTGCACCGCTTCGAACGTCTCGCGGAGGAGGGCGCCCGCGCGCTCGCCGACGGCGATCCGGCCAAGGCCGCCGACGTCCTCGACGACGCGCTGGCCCTCTGGCAGGGCCCGCCGCTGGCCGACCTCCCCGACCGTGCCGCCGAGGCCGCCCGCTGGGAGACCCGCCGTCTCGACGCCCACCGCACCCGCCTCACCGCCGCCCTCGCCCTGGGCCGCGCCGACTCCGCCCTCCCGGACCTCACCGCCCTCTGCGACACCCACCCCCTCGACGAGCCCCTCCAGTTCCTCCGCCTCCAGGCCCTCCGGGACGCGGGCCGCACGGCAGAGGCCCTGGCGGCCTACGAGGAGGTACGCCGCCTGCTGTCGGCCCGCCTGGGAACGAGCCCGGGGCCGCCCCTGCGCAAACTCCACGAGGACCTGCTGAACTCGGACGAGGCGGCGCCCCGTCAGGGGCGCGGGGAACCGCGCGACCAGTCCGCACCGCACCCCCACCCGACCCGCGCGCCGGGCAACCTCCGCGCCCGCCTCACCTCGTTCGTCGGCCGGGACACCGACATCGACACCATCCGCCACGACCTCACCGGCACCCGCCTCGTCACCCTCCTCGGCCCCGGCGGCGCGGGCAAGACTCGCCTCTCCCAGGAGGCCGGTGAGGCGGTCGCCGAGGCCATGCCGGACGGCGTCTGGCTCGCCGAACTCGCCCCCGTGGACGACCCCGCGAACGTCCCGGAGACCGTCCTCACCGCCCTCGGCGCCCGCGAGACCGTCCTGCGCGGCGCCCGTGCCGAGGAGATGCGCGTCGCGGCGGACCGCAAGGACGACCCGCTGGCCCGCCTGGCCGAACACTGCGCCGGGCGCCGCATGCTGCTGATCCTCGACAACTGCGAACACGTCGTGGACGCCGCCGCCCACCTCGTCGACCAGCTCCTCCAGCGCTGCCCGACGCTGACCGTCCTCGCCACCAGCCGCGAACCCCTCGGCGTACCGGGGGAGTTGCTGCGCCCGGTGGAACCGCTGGCGCAGCCCCACGCGCTGCGCCTGCTCGCCGACCGGGGGGCGGCGGCCCGGCCCGGTTTCACCGTCGACGCCGACCCGGAGGCGGCCGCCGAGATCTGCCGCCGTCTCGACGGACTGCCCCTGGCCATCGAGCTGGCGGCGGCCCGGCTGCGCATGCTGACGCCCCGCCAGATCGCCGACCGCCTCGACGACCGCTTCCGGCTGCTCACCTCGGGCAGCCGTACCGTCCTGCCCCGGCAGCAGACCCTGCGCGCGGTCGTCGACTGGTCCTGGGAGCTGCTCGACGAGGACGAACGGTACGTCCTGCGGCGGCTGTCGGTGTTCGCCGGCGGCTGCGACCTGGCCGCCGCCGAGGCCGTCTGCGGACCCGCCGCGCTGGAGGCGCTCGGCTCGCTCGTCGACAAGTCCCTCGTCGTGGCGGCCCCTTCGGCGGTTCCCGCGGCCGGCGAGATGCGTTACCGGCTCCTGGAGACCGTCGTCGAGTACGCGGGCGAACGGCTCGACGAGACCGGCACCCGCCCGGCCGCCGCACGCGCGCACCTCACGTACTACCGCGAACTCGTCCGCACCACCGACCCGTTGCTGCGCGGCTCCGGCCAGCGTGCCGCGATCGAGCTGCTGGAGCTGGAGTACGAGAACATCCGCACCGCCCTCAGACACGCCGTCGCCGAGCGGGACGAGCAGGAAGCGCTCTGCCTGACGCTCTCCCTGTGCTGGTACTGGCAGATGCGTGACCTGAAGACCGAGGCCCGGCACTGGTCCGCCCAGGTCAAGGAACTCGGCCCGGACCCCTTCACCGCACCCGCCCGCCCCGTCCCGGACCTGCGGGAGCGCACCGTCGAACGCCCGCCGCCGATGAGCCCCGCCGTCCTGGACGAGGCCCGGCGCGGGGTGCATCTCGTCCACCTGGCCTGCATGGACATGGAGCTGCCGGCCTGGGAGACCCCCGAGAGCCAGGAGAAACTGCGGGTCATCAGCGCGACCTACCGGCCGGGCCAGCCTCAGACCTGCCGCTTCCCGGGCTTCATGTGGTTCTACGCCGTCCTGCTGACCGGCGACATGGACCGGCTGCGCGCCATCCTCGACGCCAACATCGACACCTGCCGCGCCCTCGACTTCACCTGGGAACTGGGCCAGACCCTGCAGATGCGGGCCAACATCCTCGCCAACCGTACCGACTGGGCGGGCGACGCCCCCGCGGACGCCGAGGAGTCGCTGGAGATCTTCGACCGGCTCGGGGACGCCTGGGGCGCCGCCGAGGCGCTCTCGGCACGCGGCGAGTTCCTGGAGCGCAAGGGCGAGTTCGAGCTCGCCGCCGCGGACTTCGAGCGGGCCATCGAGTACGCCGAACGACTCGGCGCCAACGCCCAGTTGGGCATGCTCGGCGTCCGGCTCGGCAGTGTGTACATCGAGAGCGGCGACGCGGAGCGCGGCGAGAAGATGCTGTTCGACGTGTTGGAGGCCGGGCGCCGGGCCGCCGGCGGGGCGGTGCCCGCCGCCCGGCTGTTCCTCGCGATCCGGCTCGGCCGCAGCGGGCGCACGGACGAGGCCCGCGAGCAGCTCACCCTGCTGCGCGAAGACTTCCACGCCGCGGACTTCGTGCTCTTCGCCGGGTTCGTGATCGGCGTCGAGGGCTGGCTGGAGACGATGGACGGGCAGCACGAGGAGGCGCTGCGGCTGATGCGCGAGGCGCTGGACCGGAGTCTGGACCGGCTGTCCCAGATGGTCGCGCCCCATATGCCCGCCATCCATCTCGTGACCGCGGCCATATCCCTGACGGGCGTCGACGGCGGCTCCCGCGCCCCCGACGCGGCCCGCCTCATCGGCGCGGCCGACGCGATGCTGCCGCCCGGCCACTTCTCCAGCCCGATGGAGGCCGAGTCCCGCGCCAAGGCCGAGGCCGTGACGCGGGCGGTGCTGGACGACGCCGCGTACGAGCGGGCGTACGCCGAGGGCGCCGCCCTCACCCCGCGGGAGGCCGCCGCCCTCGTATGACCGCCGTGCGGCCCTTCCGGCGTCGCCGTGAGGGCCGCGGCCCCGGTGGTCAGCTCTTCGTCTTGAACTTGTGGATCGCGATCGGCGCCATCACCGCCGTCAGGCCCACCGACCAGCCGAGCGTGACCAGCAGGTCGTGCGCGATGGGGCCGCCGGTCATCAGCCCGCGCGCCGCGTCCGCCAGGGACGACAGCGGGTTGTAGTCGGTGAAGGCCTGCAGCCAGCCCGGCATCGACTGGGTCGGCGCGAAGATCGACGACCCGAACTGCAGCGGGAACAGCACCAGGAAGCCCATGGCCTGCACGGACTGGGCGTTCTTCATCGTCACGCCCAGCACCAGGAAGATCCACATCAGGGACGATCCGAAGACGACGGCCAGGCCGACCGCGCCGAACAGTCCCGGCCAGCTGGTGATGTCGAAGCCGATGAGCACCCCGACGGTCAGCAGGATGGTCGTGGCGACCAGCATGCGCAGCAGCTCGACGGAGATCTTCGCGAGCAGGACCGAGGACCGGCCGATCGGCAGGGACCGGAAGCGGTCCATGACGCCCTTCTGGAAGTCCTCGTTGAAGCCCGTGCCGACGCCCATGGCGATGTTCATGCCCATCATCGCCATCAGCCCCGGCACCACGTACTGCACGTACTGCTCCTGGCCGCCGCCCAGCGCCTGCCCGATGGAGCCGCCGAAGACGTACACGAAGAGCAGGGTGAACACGATCGGCATCAGGACCGCGTCGAACATCGATTCGGGGTCCTGGCGGATCCACAGCAGGTTCCGCCGGACGAGCGCGCCGGTGTGCCGGGCGTGCGCCCGGAGCCCGATGCGGCCGTCGGCCTGACCGGCCTCGACGGTCCCACCGGTCGTGGGGACGGTGGTGGCGCTCATACGGCGACCTCTTCGTAGGCGGGGGACGGGGTGGCGTCCTGCGTCGCACCGGTCCTGTGGCCGGTGAGCGACAGGAACACCTCGTCCAGACTGGGCAGTTCGGTGGTGATCGAGGCGATGGTCACCCCGCGCGCGGTGATCGCGCCGACGACGGCGGTCAGCTGCTCGTCGCTGAGGATCGGCACGAGGAGGGTGCCGGTCGCGGTGTCCACGGTGGTCGTGGCGAGCCCGGTGATGCCCAGGCCGTCCAGCTCCGAGGCCAGCGGCCGCAGGTGCACCGGATCGGCCGGCCGGACCCGCAGCGTGCGACCGCCGACCTGGGCCTTCAGCTCCTCGATACGGCCTCCCGCGATCACCTTGCCCTTGTCGATCACGGTCAGCTCGGAGGCCAGCTGTTCGGCCTCCTCCATGTACTGGGTGGTCAGCAGCACGGTCACACCGTCGCCGACCATGCGCTTCACCTCGGTCCACACCTCGTTGCGCGTCCGCGGGTCGAGGCCGGTCGTCGGCTCGTCCAGGTACAGCACGGCCGGGCTCCCGATCATGGACGCGGCAAGGTCGAGCCGCCGCCGCATACCGCCGGAGTACGTCGCCGCCGGGCGCCCGGCGGCCTCGGTCAGCGAGAACCGCTCCAGCAGACCGGTGGCGCGGCTCTTCGCCTCCTTGCGGGGCAGGTCGAGCAGCCGGCCGATCATGTAGAGGTTCTCGAAGCCGGACAGCTTCTCGTCAACGGAGGCGTACTGCCCCGTCAGCCCGATCACGCGGCGCAGCTGCCTCGGCTGCCGTACGACGTCGTAGCCGGCCACGGTCGCGTGGCCCGCGTCGGGGGTGATCAGGGTGGACAGGCAGCGCACGAGCGTCGTCTTGCCCGCGCCGTTCGGGCCGAGCACGCCCATCACCGTGCCCTCGCGCACGTCGAGGTCGACACCGTCCAGCGCCCTGGTCTCCCCGTAGTGCTTGACCAGCCCCCGCACGGTCACAGCGCCCTTCGCGCCGCCGGCGTTCATGTCGATTCGTGTCATGGGGACGACCATGTCAGGCGCCACCGACAAATCACCGACAGCCCGCCCACACGACCGACGGGACGCCGGCGGCACACCGACAGGGACCCGTCGGTGTGCCACAAAAGCCGTTCAGGACAGAGCAATTGGTGACGAGCGGTGCTCTACTGTTCGCCATGCCCCTCAAGGACGATGAGCGGAAGGCGCTGAGAGAGGCCGCTGTCGTCGGCGGAGGCGGCGCGGCGATCGTCCTCGTCATCGGGGGCGTCTCGGAGTTCCCGTGGTGGATGACACTGCCCCTCGTCGTTCTCATGCTCGTGATCAGCTGTGCGCTCTCCGCCATGGAGCTGGCCACCGCGCGACGCCACGCGGAGCGGCGGGAGAACAGCCGCGGGACCCTGATCGCCTGGGCGGACCGTCACGAGGGGCGTTGCGGCACCGACCCGGCGGCGTTCGCCGGCGAGGGGGAGCGGTGGAAGCTGCCCGCGAGCCCGCTCTTCCGCGGCGACCTGCTGGCCGTGGGGCGTCGGGACGGCGTCGAGGTGGCCGTCGCCTGCGTCACGGCCGAGCACGACGACGGGATGGCCTGGTACATGGTGGTCCTGGTCCGTCTGCCCGAGGAGCGGCCGCGCGCACGGCTGTCCTACCCGGAGATACGCCGGCTGGCCCTGCCGCAGGGCGCGGGGTCGGTGGAGACGGACGGCCGGGAGCTGCGCGTCCGGTACCCGGGCTGGCCGGAGCGGTCGCTGGTGCTGAACACGCGGGTCGACGCGGCCGTGCGGGTGGCGGCGGGCCTGCCGGACACGTGACCCGGACAGCGGCGCCGGACGAGAGCAGCCCGCCGGCGGGGGAAGACCGGCGGGCTGTCCCGTTGCCACCGCAGCGGCTCTGATCGCCTCGCCCTAGTGCACCGAGTGCTCCTCCTGCGGGAACGTCCCGCCCACGACGTCCTCCGCGAACGCCTTCGCCGCGTCACCCATGACCGCCCGGAGATCCGCGTACTGCTTCACGAACTTCGGCATCCGCCCCCCGGTCAGCCCCAGCATGTCCGTCCACACGAGGACCTGCGCGTCGGTCTCGGCCCCGGCCCCGATCCCTACGGTCGGGATGTGGAGCACCCGGGTGACCTCCGCCGCCAGCTCCGCGGGGACCAGCTCCAGGACGACCGCGAACGCGCCCGCGTCCTGGACGGCCTTGGCGTCGCGCAGCAGCTGCTGCGCGGCCTCCTCGCCCCGCCCCTGCACGCGGTAGCCCATCGCGTTGACGGACTGCGGGGTGAGGCCGATGTGGGCCATGACGGGGATGCCGGACTCGACCAGCAGCTCGATCTGGCGGTGCGAGCGCTCGCCGCCCTCCAGCTTGACCGCGCCGACCCCGGCCTCCTTGACCATCCGGGTCGCCGAACGCAGCGCCTGCACCGGGCCCTCCTGGTAGGAGCCGAAGGGCAGGTCGCCGACGATCAGGGCGCGGCTGGTGCCCCGTACGACGGCGGCGGAGAGCATGGTCATCTCGTCGAGGGTGACGGGCACGGTCGACTCGTAGCCGAGGTGACAGTTGCCCGCGGAGTCGCCGACGAGCATGACCGGGATGCCGGCCTCGTCGAAGACGGAGGCGGTCATCGCGTCGTACGCGGTGAGCATGGGCCACTTCTCGCCGCGTTCCTTGGCGAGGGCGATGTCCCGGACGGTGATACGGCGTGTGCCCTTGCCCCCGTACAGCGCCTTGCTGCCGTCGGAGGGCTTCGTCTGGGCAGCCGAAAGCTGCGTCATCGCTCCAGCTCCTTCATGTCATCTCGAGGCACCCTGACGGCGTCCCCGGACCGCTTCCATGGTGGCACCTCCCGAGGGGGAGGGCTAGGGCGGGCGCATGTGACCGTTTCGGCATGCGGCATGTAAGAACAGGGTAAAAGATATTCGATACGAGACGGTCCCGTATCGAAATAGGTCTAGGCTCGACGTCATGACTACCGCAGTCCCTGACTCCCGCATACCGGCGGCGGTGCACCGGCGCCGCTGGGTGATCCTCGGTGTGCTGATGCTGAGCCTGCTGATCGTGGTGCTCGACAACTCGATCCTCAACGTCGCCATCAAGACGATCTCCACCCCCGAGCCCACCGGCCTGGGCGCCACCCAGAGCGAGCTGGAGTGGGCGATCAACGCCTACACACTCGTCTTCGCGGGGCTGCTGTTCTCCGCGGGCCTGCTCGGCGACCGCCTCGGCCGCAAGAAGGTGCTGCTCGGCGGACTCGTCGTCTTCGGCCTCGGCTCGGCGCTGGCCGCGATGTCGGGCTCCCCGGCCCAGCTGATCGTCTTCCGCGCGGTGATGGGCCTCGGTGCCGCCTTCGTCATGCCCGCCACCCTCGCCGTCCTGATGAACGTCTTCGAGCGCGACGAGCAGCCCAAGGCCATCGGCATCTGGGCGGGCGGCGTCGGACTCGCCATCGCCATCGGCCCGATCACCGGCGGTCTCCTGCTCGACCACTTCTGGTGGGGCTCGGTCTTCCTGATCAACGTGCCGATCGTCCTCCTCGCGCTCGGCCTGATGATCTGGCTGGTGCCCGACTCGCGCGACCCCGCCCCCGGCCGCATCGACCCCGTCGGCGTGGTGCTCTCCGTCGTCGGCCTCGTGCTCCTCGTCTACGGCATCATCCGCGGCGGTCAGCTCGCCGACTTCACCGATGTCACGGTCCTCGCCACCATCGGGGCCGGACTCGCGGTCCTCGCCGCCTTCGTGATCTTCGAGAAGCGCAGCGACCACCCGTCCATCGACATGTCGTTCTTCCGGAACAAGGTCTTCTCGGCGTCCATCGGCGTCATCGGCCTGGTCTTCTTCGCGCTGATGGGCGTGACCTTCTTCTCCGTCTTCTACACCCAGACCGTGCGCGGCTACTCGCCGCTCCAGACCGGCCTGTTGATGCTGCCGCTGGCCGTCGCGCAGCTCGTCTTCGCGCCGCGCGCCCGGCTCGTCGTGGACCGCTTCGGCAACAGCGCGGTGTGCACGGCCGGTATGACGCTGATCGCCGGGATGCTCGCCGCGTTCGCCGTGCTGGACGGGGACACGCCGATCTGGATCCTCGAAGTCATCTTCTTCTTCATGGGCGTCGGCATGGCCCATGTGATGACCCCGCTCAGCGTCGTCATCATGCAGGCGCTGCCCCGCGAGAAGGCCGGCTCCGCGTCCGCGCTCAGCAACACCTTCCGCCAGGTCGGCGGCGCCCTCGGCATCGCCGTCCTCGGCTCGGTGCTGTCCACCGCCTACCGGAGCGACATCGAGCACCAGTTGCCCGCCGGCGCCCCGCACGCCGCCGCCGAGTCCATCGAGGCCACCCTCGGCCTCGCCGCCCGTCTCGGTGAACGGGGCGAGGCCCTGGTCGGCCCGGCCCACGACGCCTTCCTGCACGCCATGCACGTGACCGCCCTGTGCGGGGCCGGTGTCGCCCTGATCGGTGCCGTGGCCATGGCGGTCTTCCTGCCGGGACGGCCGAAGGGTGCTCAGAAGGGCAAGGAGGAGCCCGAGTTGGCGGCTGTCGACCACTGACCGGAGAATCGGTCCGGTCCCACGACGCACAGAGACGGAGTCGACCTTGAGCCTCGCCGAGAGCCACGCCGGAGACGGACGCGTCCGGGGCGCGGGCCCCGTCCGCGGGCGGCCCCGCAGCGAGGCCGTGGAGCGGTCCATCGTCGAAGGCGTGATGAAACTCCTCGAAGAGGGCGTGCCGCTCTCGGAGTTGTCGATCGAACGGGTCGCCCGCACCGCGGGCGTCGGCAAGGCGACCATCTACCGCCGCTGGAGCGGCAAGGAGGCGCTCTTCGTCGACGTACTGCGCGCGGCCGAGCCCCCGGACCCCGTGCTGCCCGGCACTTCGATGCGCGACGACCTCGTCGTCTTCCTGGAGGCGGCACGCAGGCGCGGCCTGCTCAACCGGCCGTCGGCGATCCTGCACAACGTCATCGCCCAGATGAAGAGCAGCCCCAAGATCTGGGACGCCTACCACGCGGACGTCGTCGCCCCCCGCCGCCGGGCCCTCGCCGAGGTCCTGCGCCGGGGCCGGGACAACGGCGAACTCCGCGCCGACGTCGACCTCGACCTCGTCGGCGACCTGGTCTTCGGCCCCATGCTCGTGCGCACCGTCATGCGCCCGGACGCCACCCTGCCCGAGGATCTCGCGGAGAACATCGTCGACACGGTGCTCGAGGGGCTTCGTCCTTCTGCGAAGTGAGTCACAGTGATGTGCGCGTTTCGTTACAGACGTCGGGGCCTGTCCACCGGTTCGGAACTCCGAACAGCGGGTTGTACGTCCTCGTCCCCGAACGCCCCGCGTGCGGCGGCGGGAACGACGGCGATCATCCCCTAGGGTCTTTAGGCGCGGGGAAAGTGCACGGCAGGCAGTGAGGCGACGGTATGGCGCAGGCGTACATGACGGAGACGGGCGGCGGCGGCACGGGTCAGGGTCGCGAACAATCCCGGTTCCGGCGCCTGCTGGACCGCCTTTTCGGCGGCTGGAGAGGGGACCGGCGGATCTGGCGGCGGGGCATCGTCCTCGCGGTCCTCGCCGTCCTCGTCGCCCTGGTCATGGTGCTGCACGCCCAGGTCCCCAACGCCGTCGGCAACCTCGGCAGTCTGACCGAGACGTTCCTGCCGTGGCTGGGCCTCGCGATCCCGCTGCTGCTCGTGCTCGCGCTGGTCCGCAAATCCGCGACCGCGCTCATCGCGCTGCTGGTGCCCACCGTCGTCTGGCTGAACATCTTCGGCGGACTCGTCACCAGCAAGACCGGCGGCGGCGGCGACTTCACCGTCGTCACCCACAACGTCAACGCGGACAACGCCGACCCCTCCGGCACGGCCCGCGAGATCGCCGGCTCCGGCGCGGACGTGGTGGCCCTGGAGGAACTGACCGAGAACGCGGTGCCGGTGTACGAGAAGGCGCTGGCGGCCACATACCCGTACCACGAGGTCGTCGGCACCGTCGGCCTGTGGAGCCGGTACCGGATGAGCGACACCGAGCCCGTCGACATCAAGCTCGGCTGGGAGCGCGCGATGCGCTCGACCGTGGCGACGCCGAACGGGCCGGTCGCCGTGTACGTCGCCCATCTGCCCTCGGTACGGGTGAAGCTGGAGGCCGGGTTCACCGCCCGCCAGCGCGACAAGAGCGCCAACGCCCTCGGCGAGGCCATCGCCGACGAGCCGATCCAGCAGGTCGCGCTCCTCGGCGACCTCAACGGCACCATGAACGACCGCGCCCTGAACGCCGTCACCGCCCAGATGCGCTCCACCCAGGGCGCGGCGGGCAGCGGCTTCGGCTTCAGCTGGCCCGCGTCGTTCCCGCTGGCCCGCATCGACCAGATCATGGTCCGGGGCATGGAGCCCACGGCGTCCTGGACCCTGCCGGAGACGGGCAGCGACCATCTGCCGGTGGCGGCCCGGGTGACGATCGACACGTCCGGGAGCTGACCGCGCAGGTGGGGCGGTCACAGGAGACGGGGGAACAGGGCCCGGTTCGAGTTTGTTCCGCAAAGGAACATACGATGAAACGAAACCCCGACATCCCCCGCTCTTCCTGAAAGGTCCCGCCATGCCCTTGGCCCTGCTCGCACTCGCCGTAGGCGCCTTCGGAATCGGCACGACCGAGTTCGTCATCATGGGCCTCCTCCCGGAGGTCGCGGCCGACCTCGGCATCTCGATCCCCGCCGCCGGCCACCTCGTCTCCGCGTACGCGCTGGGTGTCGTCATCGGCGCCCCGCTGCTCGCCGCCGTCACGGCCCGGCTGCCCCGCCGCAAGGTCCTGATCGGGCTGATGGCCCTCTTCGTCGTCGGCAACGCGCTCTCCGCACTCGCCCCCGACGAGCACTGGCTCCTCGCCGCCCGCTTCCTCAGCGGTCTGCCGCACGGCGCCTTCTTCGGCGTCGGCGCGGTCGTCGCGATCGGCCTCGTGGCGCCGGAGCGCAAGGCCCGCTCGGTCTCGCTGATGTTCCTCGGCCTGACGATCGCCAACGTCGCCGGCGTCCCCGCCGCGACCCTCGTGGGCCAGCACTTCGGCTGGCGGATCACCTTCGTCGGGGTCGGCGTGATCGGCCTCGCGGCGATCGCCTCCCTGGCGCTCCTGCTGCCGGGCGACCGGGCGGAGGCCCGCCCCTCCGCCGGCCTGCGCGGCGAACTGGGCGCCCTGCGCTCGCTCCCCGTCTGGCTCGCCCTCGGCACGACCGTCGCCGGCTTCGGCGCGCTCTTCTCCGCCTACAGCTACATCACGCCCATGCTCACGGACTCCGCCGGATACGCCGAGACCAGCGTGACCCTGCTGCTCGCGCTGTTCGGCGTCGGCGCGACCATCGGGAACCTGGCCGGCGGCCGTCTCGCCGACCACTCCCTGCGGGGCACCCTCTTCGGCGGCCTGGCGTCGCTGATCGCGGTCCTCGCGCTGTTCCCGGTCCTGATGTCCGCCCAGTGGAGCGCGGCGCTGGCCGTCCTCCTCCTCGGCGTCGCCGCCTTCGCCACCGGCTCGCCCCTGCAGCTGATGGTCATGGAGAAGGCCGCCACGGCCCCCTCCCTCGCCTCCTCCGCCAACCAGGCCGCCTTCAACCTCGCCAACGCCGGCGGCGCCTGGACCGGTGGCCTGGCCCTCTCCGCCGGTCTCGGCGCGACGGCCCCGGCCACGGTGGGAGCGGCCCTCGCGCTGGTCGGCCTGGCGGTCGCCGGCGTGGCCTACACCGTGGACAACCGCCGAGCGGCCGCCGCCCCGCCGCAGCGCGGGCGCGTGGTGGCCTCCCACGTGCCGGGGGAGTCGGAGACGGTGCGCGTCTGAGACGGCGCCGATCCGAGACGGCGCCGATCCGAGACGGCGCCGATCCGAGACGGCGCGCGTCCGAGACGGGGCGCGTCCGAGACGCGCGGCGCCCACCGAAATCGCCTCGCGCACGAGCCGCCCCCGCCCTACCCTCGCGGCCATGACGGCATACGACGCGACCGACGGCGCACGGAGCACACCGGCTGGAACGGGCCCGGTGATCCGGCGGGAGACCGCGGACGATCACCGGGCGGTGCGCGAGGTGCACACCCGCGCCTTCGGCGACGGCGAGCGGGTCCCCGCGCTCGTGGAAGCACTTCGCGTCACGGAAGCCGCGACGGCGCCCCTGTCCTTCGTCGCCAGCGTCGAGGACCGGGTCGCCGGGCACGTCCTGCTGAGCGCGGCGCGCCTGGACGCCCCGCGCCGGATCGTGGACGTCCTGACCCTGTCGCCCCTCGGCGTGCTCCCGGAGTTCCAGCGCCAGGGCATCGGCACACGGCTCATCGCCCACGCCCTCGCGGCGGCCGACGGCCAGGGGGTGCCGCTGGTGTTCCTGGAGGGGTCCCCCCACTACTACGGCACGCGCGGCTTCGAGGGCGCCGTCGCGGCGGGCTTCCGCCCACCGTCGCTGCGCATTCCCGAAGCCGCGTTCCAGGTCGCCCGTCTGTCCGCGTACGAGCCGTGGATGACGGGCACCTTCGTCTACGCGGAGGCCTTCTGGGCCTTCGACTGCGTCGGCCTGCGCGACCCGGAGGCCTGAGGGAACGCCCTCGGGCCCCGGCCGGCCCCTACGCCTGCTCCCGCCACCGGTTGGTGATCGGCAGCCGGCGGTCCTTGCCGAACCCCTTCGGGGAGATCTTCGTGCCCGGCGGGTACTGCCGCCGCTTGTACTCGGCGGTGTCGACCATGCGGAGGGTCTTCGACACCAGCTCCCGGTCGAACCCGGCGGCCACGATCGCGTCGGCGCCCTGGTCGCGGTCGACGTACAGCTCCAGGATCGCGTCCAGGACCGGGTAGTCCGGCAGGGAGTCCGTGTCGACCTGGCCGGGACGCAGTTCGGCGCTCGGCGGCTTGGAGATGGAGCTCTCCGGGATGGGCGGGGTCTGCCCCCGCTCCGCCGCCGCCCGGTTGCGCCACTCCGCCAGCCGGAAGACCGACGTCTTGTACACGTCCTTGATGGGGCCGTACGCGCCCACCGAGTCGCCGTACAGCGTCGAGTACCCCACGGCCAGCTCCGACTTGTTGCCGGGCGCCAGCACGATGTGGCCCTCCTGGTTGGAGATCGCCATCAGCAGCGTGCCGCGCAGCCGGGACTGGAGGTTCTCCTCGGCCAGACCCGTCAGCTCCGTCGACGCCATGTACGCGTCGAACATCGGGGCGATCGAGATCGTGCGGAAGTTGAGCCCCGTCCGCCGCGCCAGCTCCGCCGCGTCGCCCTTGGAGTGGTCCGAGGAGTACTTCGACGGCATGGACACGCCGTACACGTTCTGCGCGCCCAGCGCGTCGCACGCGAGCGCCGCGACGAGCGCCGAGTCGATACCGCCGGAGAGCCCGATCAGGACGGACCGGAAGCCGTTCTTCGCCGCGTACGCCCGCAGGCCTACCACCAGCGCCGAGTACACCTCCTCGTCGTCGTCGAGGCGCTCCGCGTACCCACCGGTCAGCTCCGGCTCGTACGCGGGCAGCGGCTCCTCGGAGATGACGAGGCGGTCGACGCGCAGCCCGTCGTCGACGACCCCGGTGACCGGTTCGGCGGCGCCTGCCGGCAGGTCCAGGTCGAGGACGACACACCCCTCGGAGAACTGCGGCGCCCGCGCGACCACCTCGCCGTGGCGGTCCACCACGATCGAGTCGCCGTCGAAGACCAGCTCGTCCTGACCGCCGATCATCGCCAGATAGGCGGTGGTGCAGCCGGCCTCCTGCGCGCGCTTGCGGACCAGTTCCAGGCGGGTGTCGTCCTTGTCGCGCTCGTACGGCGAGGCGTTGATGGAGAGCAGCAACCCCGCCCCGGCGGACCGGGCGGCCGGGACGCGGCCGCCGTCCTGCCAGAGGTCCTCGCAGATGGCGAGGGCGATGTCGACGCCGTGCAGCCGCACGACGGGCATGGTGTCGCCGGGCACGAAGTAGCGGAACTCGTCGAACACGCCGTAGTTGGGGAGGTGGTGCTTGGCGTAGGTGAGGGCCACCTCGCCCCGGTACAGCACCGCCCCCGCGTTGCGCGGAGCCCCCGCGGGCTGGCCGTACTTCGGGGCGGCGGACTCGGAACGGTCGAGGTAGCCGAGCACCACCGGCAGCTCCCCGAAGCCCTCGTCGGCGAGCCGCGCGGCGAGCGCCCGCAGCGCGGAGCGGGAGGCCTCCACGAAGGACTGGCGCAGCGCCAGGTCCTCGACGGGATATCCGGTCAGCACCATCTCGGGGAACGCGACCAGATGCGCTCCCTGCTCGGCGGAGTGCCGGGTCCAGCGGACCACCGCCTCGGCGTTCTGGGCGATGTCGCCGACCGTCGAGTCGATCTGATTCAAAGCGAGACGAAGTTGAGGCACGGGGCCCAGTGTAATCGTCAGAGCGACGCTATGGGGTGTGGGGCGCCCCACGTTCGGCGCGCCCCCATGCCCCCGCGCTCCGGCGCTCCCGCGCCTTCGCACGCCGGGCGTGAGTTACCGGGGCGCGGCCCCTCGCTCCTTGAGCATGCCCGTCATCAACGAGATCTCGGACTCCTGGGCGTTGACCATGCCCTGAGCGAGCTTCTTCTCCACGCCGACCGTGCACTTGGAGACACAGCCCTGCGCCATGTGGACGCCGCCCTTGTGGTGGTCGATCATCAACTGGAGGAAGAGGACCTCGGCCCGCTTGCCGTTGAGCTTGCCGAGCTCGTCCATCTCGGCGTCGGTGGCCATGCCCGGCATCAGTGCGCCGTCCTCGCCGGAGGCCATGCCGCCCATGCCCATCCAGGCCATCGGCTCGTCCGACGACACCTTCGGCAGACCCCACAGATCGAGCCAGCCGATCATCATGCCGCGCTGGTTGGCCTGCGTCTGCGCGATGTCGTACGCCAGCCGCCGGACCTCCTCGTCGTCCGTCCGGTCGCGCACGGTGTACGACATCTCGACGGCCTGCTGGTGATGGACGGCCATGTCCCGGGCGAACCCCGCGTCGGCGGAGTCGGCGGCGGGGGCCTTGAGCCCGGACCCGTCGCCGTCGGCGACCGCGTAGGTGATCGCCCCGGCCGCGACGAGCGCCGCCGCGGCCCCGGAGGCGATCCAACCGATGTGCTTCATGCTTCCCACTGTCCCAGGCCCGCCGCCGCTAGGAGATGCCGTTGGTGCAGGCGGCACCCGGCTCGGGCGTCTGCTCGCCCTGGACGTAGGACTCGAAGAACTTGTCGACGTTCGGGTCCTTCGCGCTGGTCACCGTGCGCTGGTGGCCCCACGCGCTGAGCATGATCGGGTCCTTCTGGTCCTCGACGGGGCTCATCAGCGTGTACGGCGTCTTCTTGACCTTCTCCGCGAGCGCCTTCACGTCGGCCTCGGAGGCCTTGCTGTTGTACGAGACCCAGACCGCGCCGTGCTCCAGGGAGTGCACGGCGTTCTCGTTCTTGATCGCCTTGTCGTAGACGTCGCCGTTGCAGTTCTGCCAGACCGGGTTGTGGTCGCCGCCCACCGGGGGCTCCATCGGGTACTTCACGCTCTTGGTGACGTGGTTCTGCGTGAGCTTGGTGCTCCAGGTCTTGACGCCGTCGGACCCGGTCTTCCACTTGCCCGACGACTTGGAGTCGCTCGCCGCGCTGCCGCCGTCGTCGTCGGACTGCGAGCGGATCAGGACCGTCCCGCCCACCACGAGGCCGGCGACTATCAGCACGCTGGCGCCGATCGTGAGGATCCGGGTCCGGCGCTCACGGGAGCGCTCGGCACGGCGCATCGCCTCGATGCGCGCCTTGCGGTCCCCGCTGCTGTTGGTCTTGGCGGCCATGGGGTGTGTCCTTAGTGGGGGATGGGTCGAATGGGACGGTCGGATCAGCTGATCGTAAGTTGATCCGCTCCCTCACGTAAACGAGGGATCCCGCCTCCCATGCTGCCCCGCCGGCCCCGCGGACCGCCCACGGAACGACACGGGCGTTACGGATGTCGGCCCGAGCAGGCAAGATGGGCGGCAGAGCGGTTGAGCGGCACAGGGAGCGGTACTCCCGCACAGTGGGAGGTACACCTGCCGTACACCGGGCGTTCGGCCGGAGGTCGGTTTGCCGATCAAGGTGCGCAACGCGCATGAAATGGTGTTGTGGTGGGATGCTCAGGTGCCCGACCGTCTCCCGTCGCTCGGGAGCAAGGCGGCCTGACCAGCAAGGAATGGGTGGAAGCGGAAGATGGACAAGCAGCAGGAGTTCGTGCTCCGTACGTTGGAGGAGCGCGACATCCGTTTCGTACGCCTGTGGTTCACGGACGTGCTGGGCTTCCTGAAGTCCGTCGCCGTGGCCCCCGCCGAGCTGGAACAGGCGTTTGACGAGGGCATCGGCTTCGACGGCTCGGCCATCGAGGGCTTCGCCCGGGTGTACGAGTCCGACATGATCGCCAAGCCGGACCCGTCGACCTTCCAGGTCCTGCCGTGGCGTGCGGAGGCTCCCGGCACCGCCCGGATGTTCTGCGACATCCTCATGCCCGACGGCTCCCCGTCCTTCGCCGACCCGCGCTACGTCCTCAAGCGCGCCCTGGCCAAGACCTCCGACCTGGGCTTCACCTTCTACACCCACCCCGAGATCGAGTTCTTCCTGCTGAAGGACAAGCCGACGGACGGCTCCCGCCCGACCCCGGCCGACAACTCGGGCTACTTCGACCACACCCCGCAGAACGTCGGCATGGACTTCCGCCGCCAGGCGATCACCATGCTGGAGTCCATGGGCATCTCGGTCGAGTTCTCCCACCACGAGGGCGCCCCCGGCCAGCAGGAGATCGACCTGCGCTACGCCGACGCGCTGTCCACGGCGGACAACATCATGACGTTCCGCCTGGTCATGAAGCAGGTGGCGCTGGAACAGGGCGTCCAGGCGACCTTCATGCCCAAGCCGTTCTCCGAGCACCCCGGCTCCGGCATGCACACGCATCTCTCGCTCTTCGAGGGCGACCGCAACGCGTTCTACGAGTCGGGCGCCGAGTACCAGCTCTCCAAGGTCGGCCGCTCCTTCATCGCGGGCCTGCTCAAGCACGCGGCCGAGATCGCCGCCGTCACGAACCAGTGGGTCAACTCCTACAAGCGCATCTGGGGCGGCTCAGAGCGCACCGCAGGCGCCGGCGGCGAGGCCCCCTCGTACATCTGCTGGGGCCACAACAACCGCTCCGCCCTGGTCCGCGTCCCCATGTACAAGCCCGGCAAGACGGGCTCGGCCCGGGTCGAGGTCCGCTCCCTGGACTCCGGCGCGAACCCCTACCTGGCCTACGCGATGCTCCTGGCCGCCGGCCTCAAGGGCATCGAGGAGGGCTACGAACTCCCGCCGGGCGCCGAGGACGACGTCTGGGCCCTCTCCGACGCGGAACGCCGCGCGATGGGCATCGAGCCGCTCCCCCAGAACCTGGGCGAGGCCCTGTCCCTCATGGAACGCAGCGACCTGGTGGCGGAGACCCTCGGCGAACACGTCTTCGATTTCTTCCTGCGCAACAAGCGCCAGGAGTGGGAGGAGTACCGCTCCGAGGTGACCGCCTTCGAGCTGCGGAAGAACCTGCCGGTGCTGTAGGCGCAGGTCGGAGGGCGCTCACCGCTGAGCGGACCGCTGGGGCCGACGGTCATCGACCGTCGGCCCCAGCGGCATGTCCCGCCGGTCCGCGCGTGCGTGCGCCGGCGCTACCTCCGCTCCGCCAGGTCCGCCAGCACCCGGTGCAGCGGTTCCGAGACCCGGCGGCGGTACTCCTGGATCGCCCACCCGTTGCCGTCCGGGTCCTTGAAGTACATGAAGGTGGCGCCGTCGTCGGGGGCGTACTCGACGGGTTCGGAGACGTCGAGGCCGCGTTCGCGGAGTTCGGCGTGGGCGGCCTTGATGTCGGCGACACAGAGCTGGAGGCCCTGGTAGGAACCGGGGGCCGGTTTGACGCCCTGGGCCATGTCCCAGATGGCGTCGCCGAGGGCGATGGAACAGCCGGAGCCCGGGGGAGTCAGCTGCACGATCCGCATGCCGGGCATGACCTCCTGGTCGATGTCGACATGGAAGCCGACCTTGTCCCGGTAGAAGTCTCGGGCCCGGTCGATGTCGCTGACGGGCAGCGGAATCACTTCGAGCGTGTACTGCATCCCTGGTCCTCCAAGTCGCCCTTGACGGAGTGCCTGTGCGCCGGTGTGCACCGGTTCCTCAGCCGAACCGCCACCGTGTCCGGCTGAACGGCTCCCCCTTACCGAAGCCGAAAACCGTGCCGGGCGCCACCGCGAAGACGTAGGCGTGTCCCGCGCCGTGGTGGAAACACCCCTCCCGCACCTCGAAATGCCAGAAACCTCCGTACTTCGCCTCCCACGCGGCGGCCGGCTCCCGCAGCCGGGAGTCGTCGCTCACGCGTACGGCCTCGCCCTCCACCACCAGGTCGTAGCCCTCGTCCCAGGTGTTCGTGCCGGTCGTCAGCACGACGTGCGGGTTCTCGGCGAGGTTCCTCGCCTTCCGCTCCTCCGGGCCGGTGCAGAATGCGGCGCCCCCCGTGACCACACGGTGGGCAACGGCGTCACATGCGGCCGTCCGTCCGGCCGCACGGTCGAGATCCAGAACATTCAGCGGGGGTCGAGCCGGGGCTGCGGGGTGCGGGTGTCGGACATGAGGGTCCTCCTGCCACCGGTCACGAATCACCTGTCACCCGTCGGCCGAGGTCACAGGTGTCGGGTGTCGGGTGTCGGCTGTCGTCACAGTGCAGACCCCGCGGCGGCCGGAAACTCGTCCCCAGCCGCTCGGCGCGGAGCGCCGACCGCCGTCACACGGCATCCGGCGGATCGAGCAACCGGACCAGCACAGCCACGCCGACCGGGATCGCGAGGGCGTAGCCGACCAGGAGACCGATGCCCGGGTCGGCCGTGGCGGGCAGAGCCCGGTTCAGGGCGGTGGCCAGGAGCAGGGACACCGTCGCCAGCGTCAGGAAGGCGGCGAGCGCGGCACGCCGGCGCGGCGGTCGCGCGTCGCGATACAGCTCCGCAGCGGGCTGCGCCGCGGGGATGCTCAGCCCGAGCGCCAGCAGACCGGGCTCGGGCAGCCACCCGAACAGCCACCCCACCAGGGCGACGAGCCCGGCGACGGCGGCCCCGGCGAGCTCCAGCAGCACGGTGTGCGCCACCGTCTCCGAGGACACCACCGCCCGCCACGACCGGTGTCGTGTCACACCCTCCCCGCCGCCCGGCGCGTCCTCTTCCTCCACCACATCGGCAGATTAGCCGTGAACATGGTGCATGTGGCCTCCCGGGACGGCGGTACCGGGACGCACACCGGCCGCGGTCCGCGAAGCCCCTGGTCGTCCGGTGAGCGGGCCACCGGACCTCGCCGACGGCCGACCGGCGCTTCCCCCCGCCACTCCGGTTAGGCTCGTGCCCGTACGACCTTGATCGATGAAGTCGGGTGATCGGGTGAGCGGACGCGGACTTGATCCGACGGGAGGCCGGGGATGACGGCGCCGGGGCGCAGGAGCAGCACCTTCACGCGACTGCTGCGGCACGGTTTCACCGATCCGAGCGCCGCCGAGCGGCTGCTGGAGAGCGAGGAACTGTCCGCCGTACGCAACGACCCGGTGCTGCTGGACGCCCTGGGCGCGACCGCCGACCCGAACCTCGCGCTGCTGGGCCTCGTCCGGCTGCTGGAGGCACAGCCGGACCGGACCGCGCGGCGGTCGGTGCTGGACACGCTGATAGCGGCCAAGCCGCTGCGGGACCGGCTGCTGGGGGTGCTCGGCGCGTCCGCCGCGCTCGGTGACCATCTGGCCCGGCACGCGCAGGACTGGCAGGCGCTCGTGACGTACGAGGCGCAGGATCTGCATCCGGGCGTCGAGGAGTTCGAGCGGGGGCTCGCCGAGGCCACCGACCCGGTCTCGCTGCGTGTCGCCTACCGCCGCTGTCTGCTGTCCATCGCCGCCCGTGACGTCTGTGGCACGACCGACCTCGCCCAGACCGCCGCCGAACTCGCCGACCTCGCCACCGCCACGCTGCGCGCCGCCCTCGCGATCGCCGGAGCCGCCGCTCCGCAGGACGCGGCGCTGTGCCGGCTCGCGGTGATCGCGATGGGCAAGTGCGGCGGCCACGAGCTGAACTACGTCTCCGACGTCGACGTCATCTTCGTGGGGGAGACCGCGGACGGGGCCGACGAGCAGAAGGCGATCCGGGCGGCCACCCGCCTCGCGTCGCACATGATGCGGATCTGCTCGGAGACGACCGTCGAGGGCAGCATCTGGCCCGTCGACGCCAATCTGCGGCCGGAGGGGCGCAACGGCCCGCTCGTGCGCACGCTGAGCAGCCATCTCGCCTACTACCAGCGGTGGGCGAAGACCTGGGAGTTCCAGGCGCTGCTGAAGGCCCGGCCGGTCGCGGGGGACCTCGAACTGGGCGAGGAGTACGTCACCGCGCTCCAGCCGCTCGTGTGGAAGGCCGCGGAACGGGACAACTTCGTCGCCGACGTGCAGCGCATGCGCCGACGGGTGATCGAGAACATCCCGGCCGCCGAGGTCGACCGCCAGCTCAAGCTCGGACCGGGGGGCCTGCGGGACGTCGAGTTCGCCGTGCAGCTGCTCCAGCTCGTGCACGGGCGGGGCGACACCTCGCTGCGCAGCGGGACCACCCTCGACGCGCTGGGCGCGCTGGCCGCCGGCGGGTACGTGGGCCGGTCGGACGCGGCCCAACTCGACGACGCCTACCGCTTCCTGCGGTCCATGGAACACCGCATCCAGCTCTACCGGCTGCGCCGTACCCACCTCGTCCCCGAGGACGACGACGACCTGCGCCGCATCGGCCGTTCGCTCGGCCTGCGCACCGATCCGGTCGCCGAGCTGAACCGCGAATGGCGGCGCCACGCGGCCGTCGTCCGCCGGCTGCACGAGAAGCTGTTCTACCGGCCGCTCCTCGACGCCGTCGCCCAACTCGCCCCCGGCGAGACCCGGCTGAGCGCCGACGCGGCCCGCGAACGCCTCGTCGCCCTCGGCTACGCGGACCCGGCGGCCGCCCTGCGCCATCTGGAGGCCCTGGCCTCCGGCGTCTCCCGCAAGGCGGCCATCCAACGCACCCTGCTGCCGGTCCTGTTGGGCTGGTTCGCGGACTCCGCCGAGCCGGACGCCGGGCTCCTCAACTTCCGCAAGGTCTCGGACGCGCTCGGCCGGACCCCCTGGTACCTCAGGCTGTTGCGCGACGAGGGGGCGGCCGCCGAGAACCTGGCCCGTGTCCTCTCCGCCGGCCGCCTCGCCCCCGACCTCCTCATGCGCGCCCCCGAGGCCGTCTCCCTCCTCGGCGACGGCGACGGGGTCGCCGGTGGGGCCGGCGGGCTCGAACCGCGCGTACGCGCCCACCTGGAGCAGGAGATCCTGGCCGCAGTCGGCCGCGCGGACGGCGCCCAGCAGGGCGTCACGGCCGCGCGCGGCGTCCGCCGCCGCGAACTGTTCCGTACGGCCGCCCGGGACATCGTCGGCTCCTACGGCACCGAGGAGACCCCGGCGACCGCCGACCAGGGCGCCCTCGTCGACCTCGTCGGCGGCGCGGTCTCCGACCTCACCGCCGCGACCCTGGCGGGCACGCTGCGGGCGGTGGTCCGCGACCGCTGGGGCGACACCCTCCCCACCCGCTTCGCCGTCATCGGCATGGGCCGCTTCGGCGGCCACGAACTGGGCTACGGCTCCGACGCCGACGTCCTGTTCGTCCACGAGCCGCGCGAGGGCGTCGACGAGCAGGAGGCGGCCCGCGCCGCGAACGCGGTCGTCGCCGAGATGCGGCGCCTGCTCCAGATCCCGAGCGCCGACCCGCCCCTCCTCATCGACGCGGACCTCCGCCCCGAGGGCAAGTCCGGTCCCGTCGTACGGACCTTGAAGTCGTACGAGGCCTACTACCGCCGCTGGTCGCTGGGCTGGGAGTCGCAGGCCCTGCTGCGCGCCGAACCCGTCGCCGGTGACGAGGAGTTGGGCCGCCGCTTCATCGACCTCGTCGATCCGCTGCGCTACCCGGCGGACGGGCTCGGCGACGACGCGGTGCGCGAGATCCGGCGCCTGAAGGCCCGGATGGAGTCGGAGCGCATGCCGCGCGGCGCCGACCCGACCCTGCACACCAAGCTCGGCCGCGGCGGCCTGTCCGACGTGGAGTGGGCCGTGCAGCTGGTCCAGCTCCGGCACGCCCGCAGCGTGCCGGGCCTGCGCACGACCCGCACCCGCGAGGCCCTGGCGGCCGCGCTCGCGGCCGACCTGGTGAGCGCCGAGGACGCGGCGACCCTGGACGAGGCCTGGGTGCTGGCCACCCGCGTCCGCAACGCCGTCATGCTCGTCCGGGGCCGGGCCGGCGACACCTTCCCCTCCGACGGCCGCGAACTCGCCGCCGTGGGCCGCTACCTGGGCTACGGCCCCGGGCACGTGGGCGACATGCTCGACGACTACCGCCGGATCACGCGACGGGCTCGGGGTGTGGTGGAGGAGTTGTTCTACGGGGGGTGAGGCCGGAGCCGGGGTGGGGTGCGACCGGTGGAGCCTCTCCACGGGTGGGACCCGCCACCGGGACCCGCGACGAACGCACCGTCGCGGCCCCCTCGGCCCGTCGCCGCGTCAGCGCCACCCCCACGAGGACCACGACCATCCCTCCGACCACCCGCGCCCCCACCCGCTCGTCCAGGAACAGCGCGCCCAGCGCGACCGAGACCACCGGCAGCAGATAGCCGACCGTCGCCGCGCTGGTCGCGCCCTCGTCCTCGATCAGGCGGTAGTTGAGGTAGAAGGTCACGCCGGTGCCGAAGACGCCCAGGACGGTGACCGCGAGCAGGGCGGTCGCGTCCACGCCGGCCGTGCCCGGGGTGCCGGTGGGCAGGGCGAGTGCCGCCCAGCCCGTCGCGGTGAGGAGCTGCGCGGCGGACACCGCCAGCGGTGCGTCGCGCCCCGTCAGATGGCGGCCCATGTAGGCGAAGGCCACCGCGTAGCTGAGGGCCGCGCCGAGCAGGGCGAGAGCGCCCCCGGTCATCAGCCCCGCCCGCTGCCAGGGCGCGAAGATCAGCAGGACTCCGGCGAAGCCGAGCAGCAGACCGGTCAGGCGGGCGGGGGAGAGGGGGCGGTCGGTGCCGAGGAGGAGGCCGACAAGCATGGCCCACAGGGGGGTCGTCGCGTTGAGGACACCCGCCGTGCCCGAGTCGACGGTCTGCTCGCCGATGCCGAACAAGGCGAAGGGCAGGGCGTTGCAGAGGAAGGCGGCCACCAGGAGATGCCCCCAGGTCCGCCGGTCGCGGGGGAGACGCTGGCGTGCGACGAGGGCGAGGGCGAGCAGGACCCCCGCGCCCAGCGCGCACCGGGTGACGGTGATCCCGAGCGGGGACATGCCGTGGTTGAGGGCGAGCTTGATCCAGAGGAAGCCGGAGCCCCAGAGCAGGGCGAGCACGGCCATGCGGAGTGTGGACGCGAGAGGCATGGGCACAACGATCGGCTGCCCAATCCGTAAGGACAAGCGACGAATGATGCACACACCCTTAAGCTGGTCTACATGATTGACGTGCGTCGGATGCAGGTGCTCAGAACCGTGGTGACCAGCGGCTCGGTGACGGCGGCCGCGACCGTCCTCGGCTACACCCCCTCCGCGATCAGCCAGCAGGTCGCGGCGCTGGAGAAGGAGGCCGGGACCGCGCTGCTGGAGCGGGTCGGGCGAGGGGTGCGGCCCACGGCGGCCGGGCTGCTGCTCACCGAGTACGCCGAGACGATCGGACGGCAGGTCGCGGAGGCGGAGACCGCGCTGGCCGACCTGCGGGCGGGACGCACGGGACGGCTGGCGGTGCGCTACTTCGCCACGGTCGGCGCCTCCCTGGTGGCCCCCGCCGTCGCCCGGCTGCGCGCCGAGCACCCCGGCGTCCAGGTCGAGCTGAAGCTGATCGACCCCGACGACCCGCTCCCGGCCGTCAAGGAGGGCCGGGCCGACCTCGCGCTCGTCGTACTGCCGCGCGGGGCGGACCCCGAGGGCGTGACGCTGCTGCACCTGCTCGACGACACCTATGTCGCCGTACTGCCCGCCGCGCATCCCCTCGCGGACCGGCCCGCCCTCGAACTGTCCGACCTCGCCGACGAGCCGTGGGTGGGGAGTGAGTCGCCGGGACCCTGCCTGGACGCCGAACTGGACGCGTGCGCCGAGGCAGGGTTCAGGCCCCGGTTCGTCGTCGAGAGCGAGGACTACGCGACGGCGCAGGGCTTCGTCGCCGCCGGTCTGGGTGTGGCCCTCATCCCTTGCCTCGGCCTCGGCAGCACCCACCCGGACGTCGTCGTACGCCGCCTCGCCGGTCCGGAACCCCACCGCTCGATCCACGTGGCCGTACGCGAGACGGCTCCGCCGCAGCCGGCCCTGAGGACGTTCGTGCGGGCGCTGCGGGACGCCGCCGACGCCTCGGGCCCGCGACCAGCGGCTCCCGGCGCCGGCGCTACGCCTTGACCGGCGCCGGTTCCGTCTCCCCGGATCTCCCGGGCTTCCCCGTGACCTGGCGCGGCAGCGCGTACGGCAGCGCCCCGTACCAGAGGCGGGCCACCGTGTAGCCGAAGGCGAGGCACATCATGCCGCCGACCGCGTCCAGCCAGAAGTGGTTGGCGGTGGCGACGATCACGACGAGCGTCAGGGTGGGGTAGAGCAGGCCCAGCACCCGCACCCACGGCACCGACGCCAGCGCGAAGATCGTCAGCCCGCACCACAGCGACCAGCCGATGTGCATCGACGGCATCGCGGCGTACTGGTTCGACATGTTCTTCAGGTCGCCGGAGGCCATGGAGCCCCACGTCTGGTGGACGACGACCGTGTCGATGAAGCTCTCGCCGGTCATCAGGCGGGGCGGGGCCAGCGGATAGAAGTAGTAGCCGACCAGGGCCACCGCCGTGGTCGCGAAGAGCACCAGACGGGTCGCCGCGTAGCGACCCGGATGACTACGGTAGATCCACACGAGGACACCGAGCGTGACGATGAAGTGCAGGGTCGCGTAGTAGTAGTTCATGCCGACGATCAGCCATGTCACCGAGTTCACGGAGTGGTTGATCGTCTCCTCGACCGCGATCCCGAGGTGGTGCTCCACCCGCCAGATCCAGTCGGCGTTGGCGAGGGCCTGCCTCTTCTGCTCGGGGACCGCGTTGCGGATCAGGGAGTACGTCCAGTAACTCACCGCGATCAGCAGGATCTCGAACCAGAAACGGGGACGGCGCGGAGCCCTCAGCCGGTGCAGGACCCTCTGCCCCGGCGTGCCCGTGACGGCCCGCGGGGCGGCCTGCTCCCGGCCTTCCTCCAGTGTCGTCACGGTCGCCTCACCCATGGGCACAGAGTCTGCCAGATAAGCGGTACCCCACCGATCATCCTCTGGTCGGGTTCATCACGCACGTTCGTCGGGGTACAGCACAGAGCCCTCTCCTCCGTACGTATGGCACCCACCCCCGCCTTCTCCGTCCTAGGTACGACTGCGGTCCCCAGGTGCCGAAGCGGTCGACCCCCGCACCACCAGTTCCGGCATGAACACGAACTCGCTGTGCGGCGCCGGAGTCCCGCCGATCTCCTCCAGCAACGTACGCACCGCCGCCTGCCCCATCGCCGGGACCGGCTTGCGGACGGTCGTCAGCGGGGGGTCGGTGAAGGCGATCAGGGGGGAGTCGTCGAAGCCGACGACCGAGACGTCCTGCGGCACCAGCAGGCCCCGCTGCCGCGCCGCCCGGATCGCGCCGAGCGCCATCATGTCGCTCGCGCACACCACCGCCGTGCAGTCCCGGTCGATCAGCGCGAGGGCCGCCGCCTGGCCGCCCTCCAGCGTGTACAGGGAGTGCTGGACCAGCTCGGACTCGACGGTCGCGGCCGCCAGGCCCAGCAGGTCCTGCATCGTGCGGACGAAGCCCTCGATCTTGCGCTGGACCGGCACGAAGCGCTTGGGCCCGAGGGCCAGGCCTATCCGGGTGTGCCCCAGCGACACCAGATGCGTCACCGCGAGGGACATCGCCGCCCGGTCGTCCGGCGAGATGAAGGGGGCCTGCACCTTGGGCGAGAAACCGTCGACGAGCACGAACGGCACGCCCTGGGCGCGCAGTTGCTCGTAGCGCTGCATGTCGGCCGAGGTGTCCGCGTGGAGTCCGGAGACGAAGATGATGCCGGCGACCCCGCGGTCGACGAGCATCTCGGTCAGCTCGTCCTCGGTCGAACCGCCGGGGGTCTGGGTGGCGAGGACCGGGGTGTAGCCCTGCCGGGTCAGCGCCTGGCCGATGACCTGGGCCAGGGCCGGGAATATGGGGTTCTCCAGCTCCGGGGTGATGAGGCCCACCAGACCCGCGCTGCGCTGCCGCAGTCGTACGGGCCGCTCGTAGCCCAGCACGTCGAGGGCGGCCAGAACGGACTGGCGAGTGGTCGCGGCGACGCCCGGCTTCCCGTTCAGGACGCGGCTGACAGTCGCCTCACTGACCCCCGCCTGGGCTGCGATGTCGGCAAGCCGTGTGGTCACAGCACTGGACTGTACCGGCCGGGCCTGCGCTTGCCCACCGGCCCGGCCTCGGGTGCGGGCGGGGGTGCGGCCCGCTGTGGGCTGCTGCGTCATCGCGGTCCCTCGTGATTCTGGTCGGTGTCCGTGGGGCGCCCGTGCGCGGAAGAGGGGTCTACTGCCCCGATCCGCAAGGCGCTGACTGAGTGATGATTGCCTTACGCGCGTGTCGTGGCAAGAGCTTGCAGAGTCTTTCATGGTCGCCCCAGGCCGCGCTGATCGGCCCAGATGCAGGGTTTCGAGGGGGTCAGGCGCAGGTCACGGCGGGGTAACCATCACCGGTTCTTGCACTTTTTTGCAGCAAGGTCTTTCGTCCGGCTTACATCGCTGTTACGTTCGGCCACGCCCGGCGGCGGCAACGGCGCGCCGGCACTCGGCGGGGACGGCAGACGGGGCCTCCCTCCCGGCACACGGGCTTTCACCCTCAAGGAGATCTCATGCGGCGTGGCATAGCGGCCACCGCGCTGGTGGCGTCGATCGCCCTCACGGCGACGGCCTGCGGCGGAAGCGACAGCGGCGACTCGGCCGACGGTCCGGTCACCATCACCTGGTGGGACACCTCCAACGCCACCAATGAGGCACCGACGTACAAGGCCTTGGTCAAGGAGTTCGAGGCCGCCCACGAGAACATCAAGGTCAAGTACGTCAACGTGCCCTTCGACCAGGCGCAGAACAAGTTCGACACCGCCGCCGGAGCCACGGGCGCCCCGGACATCCTGCGCTCCGAGGTCGGCTGGACCCCGGCCTTCGCCAAGAAGGGCTTCTTCCTGCCGCTGGACGGCACCGAGGCCCTCAAGGACCAGGGCGAGTTCCAGCCCAGCCTGATCAAGCAGGCCCAGTACGACGGCAAGACCTACGGCGTCCCGTTCGTCACCGACACCCTCGCGCTGGTCTACAACAAGGCCCTCTTCGAGAAGGCCGGCATCACCGAGGCCCCCAAGAGCTGGGACGACCTGAAGAAGGCCGCCGCCACCATCAAGGGCAAGACCGGCGTCGACGGCTACTGGGGCTCCACCCAGGCCTACTACGCCCAGTCCTTCCTCCACGGCGAGGGCACCGACACCGTCGACGTCGCGCAGAAGAAGATCACCGTCAACTCCGCCGAGGCGAAGAAGGCGTACGGCACCTGGCTCGGCCTCTTCGACGGCAAGGGCCTGCACAAGGCGGACACCACCGCCGACGCCTACGCCCACATCCAGGACGCCTTCGTCAACGGCAAGGTCGCCTCGATCGTCCAGGGCCCGTGGGAGATCACCAACTTCTACAAGGGCTCGGCGTTCAAGGACAAGGCCAACCTGGGCATCGCCACCGTCCCGGCCGGCACCAGCGGGAAGGCGGGCGCCCCCACCGGCGGCCACAACCTCTCCGTGTACGCCGGCTCGGACAAGGCGCACCAGGAGGCGTCGCTGAAGTTCGTCGAGTTCATGACCTCGGCGAAGTCCCAGGAGACCATCGCCCTGAAGAACTCCACGCTGCCCACGCGCGACGACGCCTACACCAGCGAGGTCAAGGCCGACCCGGGCATCGCCGGCTACCAGACCGTGCTGGCCGCCGCCCAGCCGCGCCCCGAGCTGCCCGAGTACAGCTCCCTGTGGGGCCCGCTCGACACCGAACTGCTCGCGATCGCCGGCGGCAAGGAGTCCCTCGACAAGGGCCTCGGCAACGCGGAGACCGCGATCGCCAAGCTGGTCCCGGACTTCAGCAAGTGACCCCGCGTGGCCGCCGCGTCCCGCCCCGATGCCCCGGGGACGGAACACGGCGGCCACCGGCCGGCCCCCACACCCCAGCCCCCGAGCGGCCCAGCCCCTGATCCTCCAGAAGGTGTCGAACGATGACAGTCGCCATCGACCGTGCGACCGGCAAGCGCCGAGGTGAACCGGGCGGGAGCCCGGGCCGGCTGACGCGTCTGAGGCAGTCGTACCAGCGGTACTGGTACGCGTACGCGATGATCGCCCCGGTGGTCCTCGTCCTCGGCGTCCTGGTGCTGTATCCCCTGGTCCGAGGCTTCTACCTCACCCTCACCAACGCCAACAGCCTCAACTCGGCGCGCACGATCGGCGTCAACCACATCGAGGCCACCTACGAGTTCATCGGCTTCGACAACTACGCCGACATCCTGTGGGGCCCGACCTCCTACGACCGCTTCTGGTCGCACTTCGTCTGGACGATCGCCTGGACGGCTCTGTGCGTCGCCCTGCACTACCTCATCGGTCTCGGCCTCGCGCTGCTGCTCAACCAGAAGCTGCGCGGCCGCACCCTCTACCGGCTGATCCTGGTCCTGCCGTGGGCCGTCCCCACCTTCGTCACCGTCTTCGGCTGGCGGTTCATGCTCGCCGACGGCGGTGTCATCAACGCCGGCCTCGAAGCGCTGCACCTGCCGACACCGCTGTGGCTGGAGGACACCTTCTGGCAGCGGTTCGCCGCGATCATGGTCAACACCTGGTGCGGGGTGCCGTTCATGATGGTCTCGCTGCTCGGCGGACTGCAGTCCATCGACACGACCCTGTACGAGGCCGCCGAGATGGACGGCGCGAGCGCCTGGCAGCGCTTCCGCCACGTCACCCTGCCGGGCCTGCGCTCCGTCAGCTCCACCGTCGTCCTCCTCGGCGTCATCTGGACGTTCAACCAGTTCGCCGTCATCTTCCTGCTGTTCGGCGACACCGCGCCCGAGGCGCAGATCCTCGTGACCTGGGCGTACTACCTCGGCTTCGGGCAGCAGCCGCGGGACTTCGCGCAGTCGGCCGCCTACGGCATCCTGCTGCTGGCCATCCTGATCGTCTTCACCTCCGTCTACCGCCGCTGGCTGAACCGCGATGAGCAGCAGCTCGCGATCTGAGGCAGGAGCCCCCATGAGCACCACGACCGTCAAGACCACGGCTCCCGAGGACGGGCCGGTCGCGCGGACCGCCCCGGCGCCCAGGACACGCCGACGCGGTGAGAACAGCCCCGCCGGCGCCTTCGCCTCCCACACGATCCTCGTGCTGGCGAGCCTGGCCGCGCTCTTCCCGATCGCCTGGCTGGTCTTCCTGTCCCTCGGTCCGGACAAGGACGATTACCTGCATCCCGGGCGCATCTTCGGCAAAATGACCTTTGCCAACTACTCGTACGTGCTCCAGGAGACACCGTTCTTCGACTGGCTGGTCAGCACCCTCGTCGTCTCGCTCGGCACCACCGTCATCGGGGTGCTGATCGCGGCGACCACGGGCTATGCCGTCTCCCGCATGCGCTTTCCGGGCTACCGGAAGTTCATGTGGGTGCTCCTGGTCACGCAGATGTTCCCGGTGGCCGTCCTGATGGTGCCGATGTACGAGATCCTCTCGGAACTGAAGCTCATCGACAGCTACCTCGGCCTCGTCCTCGTCTACTGCTCGACGGCCGTGCCGTACTGCGCCTGGCTGCTCAAGGGCTACTTCGACACGATCCCCTTCGAGATCGACGAGGCCGGACGCGTCGACGGGCTGAGCCCCTTCGGCACGTTCGCGCGGCTGATCCTGCCGCTCGCCAGGCCGGGCCTCGCGGTCGCCGCGTTCTACAGTTTCATCACCGCGTTCGGGGAGGTCGCCTTCGCCTCGACGTTCATGCTGTCCGACACGAAGTACACCTTCGCCGTCGGCCTGCAGAGCTTCGTCAGCGAACACGACGCGCAGCGCAACCTGATGGCCGCCACCGCGGTCCTGGTCGCGATCCCCGTCTCCGCGTTCTTCTACCTCGTGCAGAAGAACCTGGTCACCGGCCTGACCGCGGGCGGCACCAAAGGCTGACCGCCGACAGGGCCGTGAAGGGCCGTCGCTCACCGCGGCTCTCGTGGGGGCCGGTCGCGCGGTGCCCCGCGCCCCTTCGGGGGCGCCCGAAGACCCGAGACGGCCGCGCTGGCCATCCGACCCCGCTGTCACCGCGGCCGTCTCGCCCACATCCTCATCCTTCCGCCCGGATGACCCGCCACGCATCAAGGACGTCATGAGCCACCAGCACTCCACCACCACCCCCACCGCGACCCCCGCCGAGGTACAGCGCAGCGACTGGTGGCGCGACGCGGTGATCTACCAGGTCTATCCGCGCAGCTTCGCCGACAGCAACGGCGACGGCATGGGCGACCTGGAGGGCGTACGTTCCCGGCTCCCGTACCTGCGCGACCTCGGCATCGACGCCGTGTGGCTCAGCCCCTTCTACGCCTCCCCGCAGGCGGACGCCGGCTACGACGTCGCCGACTACCGCGCGGTGGACCCGATGTTCGGGTCGCTGCTGGACGCCGACGCCCTGATCCGCGACGCCCACGAGCTGGGCCTGCGCATCATCGTCGACCTGGTCCCCAACCACTCCTCCGACCAGCACGAGTGGTTCAGGCGGGCGGTCGCGGAGGGCCCCGGATCACCGCTGCGCGACCGCTACCACTTCCGCGAGGGCAAGGGCGCCTCCGGCGAACTCCCCCCGAACGACTGGGAGTCCATCTTCGGCGGCCCGGCCTGGACCCGGGTGACGGAGCCGGACGGCACCCTGGGCGCCTGGTACCTGCACCTGTTCGCCCCGGAGCAGCCCGACTTCAACTGGGACCACCCGGCGGTCGGCGACGAGTTCCGCTCCGTCCTGCGCTTCTGGCTCGACATGGGCGTGGACGGCTTCCGTATCGACGTGGCCCACGGCCTGGTCAAGGCCGAGGGACTCCCGGACCTCGGCGCCCACGACCAGCTGAAACTGCTGGGCAACGATGTCATGCCGTTCTTCGACCAGGACGGCGTCCACGCGATCTACCGCGAGTGGCGCCTGGTGCTGGACGAGTACTCCGGGGAGCGCATCTTCGTGGCGGAGGCGTGGACCCCCACCGTCGAACGCACCGCGAACTACGTCCGCCCGGACGAACTGCACCAGGCCTTCAACTTCCAGTACCTGGGCACGGCCTGGGACGCGGCCGAGCTGAAGACCGTCATCGACCGCACCCTGGACGCGATGCGCCCGGTGAACGCCCCCGCCACCTGGGTCCTGTCGAACCACGACGTGACCCGCCACGCGACCCGCTTCGCCAACGAGCCGGGCCTCGGCACGCAGATCCGCCTCGCGGGCGACCGCGCGCTGGGGCTGCGCCGCGCCCGCGCCGCCTCGCTGCTGATGCTGGCCCTGCCGGGCTCGGCGTACGTCTACCAGGGCGAGGAACTGGGCCTGCCCGACGTCGTCGACCTCCCGGACGAGGTCCGCCAGGACCCGGCGTACTTCCGGGGCGCGGGCCAGGACGGCTTCCGCGACGGCTGCCGCGTCCCGATCCCGTGGACCCGGTCCGGCTCGTCGTACGGCTTCGGCGCGGGCGGCTCCTGGCTGCCGCAGCCCGCCGAATGGGGCGAGCTGAGCATCGAGGCCCAGACGGGCGCGGCGGACTCGACCCTGGAGCTGTACCGCACCGCCCTGTCCGTCCGCCGGGAGGAAACCGGCCTGGGCGCGGGCGACTCGGTCGAGTGGCTGAAGGCACCCGAGGGTGTCCTGGCCTTCCGCCGGGGCGACTTCGTGTGCGCCGCCAACACCACGGGCGAGGCGGTCACGATCCCCGCGTACGGCCGTGTCCTGCTCGCCAGTGGCGAGGTGACCGTGGCCGAGGACGAGGCGAAGCTGCCGGGGGACACGACGGTCTGGTGGACGACCGGCTGAACCTCCGCAGTACAGCGGCCGCGCGGGCACCGGCGGCCGGCCTTCAGGGCCCGTCGCCCCGCACCGGGGCGGCGGGCCCTGCCGCGTCGTCCGGCCGGGGTGCGTCCCACGTGCCTCAGGAGGACAGTGGAAGGAGGTGGGGGCGACGGGGAGAACGGCCAACACCGGGATGTGAGCTAGATGGTTGACGGCACAACGAGCGGTCGGGACCCGGCCGAGGAGACCGTGGCCCGCGACTCGTACGGGCCGTCCCGTCCCGCCCGGTCCCGCCACCGGGTCCGTATCCCCGGCTTCGCACGCGAGGACGGGGACACCGGGCTGGGCGACGCCGTCGCCCGTGTGACCGCGGCGGTGGGGATCCGGCCCTGCGGCGGCTGCGAGCGCAGGGCCGCGGCCCTGAACCGGTGGATGACGATCGACGGCGGACGAGAACCCTGAGCACCGCGCGAGGCGCGTGCACGACCAGGACGCCCGGTGCGCGACCGCTCCGGGCCGGGGACCCGACGAGGCCGTGCCGCGCGTGCGTGCGTGCGTGAGGAGTGACCCGTGACTCCTCCCCCGGCTGAAGCCGGGGGCTTCTCGCTATGCCGGGTTGGCGTGGCGACGGACCAGCCCGGCCCGTAGAACGTTGGTGGCTGCCACGGTGTCGGCGTGGGCGGTGTGGCCGCAGGCGACGCAGTGGAACTTTTCCTGGGTGGGCCGGTTCTCCTTGGCGGTGTGCCCGCATTCTGGGCAGGTGCGGGAGGTGTTGCGGGGGTCCACGGCGATCACTTCCCGTCCGGCGCTTTCAGCCTTGGCGTGCAGAATCGTCAGGAACACCCCCCATCCGGCATCGTTGATCGACTTGTTGAGCCCGGCCTTCGCGGCGGCCCCGTTGGACAGGAAAGTGCCTGGCCGGTCGGGGTCGGGCCTGGACGCGGGGGCCTTGCTCATGTTGCGGATCTTGAGGTCTTCGTGCGCGATGACGTCGTGTGCGCGGACCAGGCCGAGGGCGGTCTTGTGGGCGTGGTCGAGGCGCTGACGCCGTACCTTGCCGTGCAGTTGGGCGACCTTCTCCACCGCGCGCTGGTGGTTGGCGGTTCGGTCCTTGGCCTTGCGGCGCGGGAACCGGGACAGGGCCTGCTGCGCGGCTACGAGCTTTTCGGCCGCGTGGCGGCCGTAGCGCGGGTTGGACACGAAAGCGCCGTTCGAGTCGGCGAGGAAGTTCGCGATGCCCAGATCGATGCCGGCCACG
The DNA here is from genome assembly GCF_053593335.1 of Streptomyces sp. NPDC002324. Classification (NCBI taxonomy): domain Bacteria; kingdom Bacillati; phylum Actinomycetota; class Actinomycetes; order Kitasatosporales; family Streptomycetaceae; genus Streptomyces; species Streptomyces sp. NPDC002324. The sequence goes on along the minus strand of NZ_JBSFCF010000001.1, from coordinate 572,707 downwards.
GAGCCGGTCGCGGGCAGCGGTTCGGGCCGGTCCTGCTCAGCGGTCAGCACGACGAACCACTTTCGGCCCTCGCGCTTCACCGACACGGTCTTGATGTGGCCGCCCACCGGGCGGTGCTGGTTGACCTTGACGTGGCCGACGCCCTGGAAGCGGACCCGGGTGACGGGGTCGTGCGGGGTGGAGTTCCACCGGCAGCCGTCACCGTCCCTGGGGAAGTCCACCGTGTCGAACCAGTTCACCCCGCGAAAGCGCGGATAACCGGGCGTGTCACCGGACTTGACCCGGCGGAAGAACGCGGCGAACGCCTTGTCGAGACGGCGCAGGGTGGCCTGCTGCGAACTGAACGACCAGCGGCCCTGGCGCTCCGGGTCGAACGCCCGGATCTCCTTGAGCTGCGCGGACTGCATCCCGTACTTGACGGTGGTCTTCGAGACGTGCCGCCAGGCGTCACGGCGTTCTTGCAACGCCCCGTTGTAGAGGGAGCAGTGATCCCGCAGTATCTCGGCCAGCGCCTGGGCCTGGTGGACGGTGGGACGCAGGAGGAACTTGTACGCACGGATCATCCAGCCCACCCCCTCCGGTCAGGTTCACCTGACCCTACTACACTTGGCGTATGTCACCGCGCTGGGAGTCAGATCCCGATGTCCGACGGGGGAATCATGTCATCTTCAACCTCCACGCACACTTGGTGTTTGTCACGAAATACCGGCGGGAGATCTTCAACGGCGAGATGCTGACGCGCTGCGAGGAGATCATGCGCGACGTGTGCGAGAGCTTCGGCGCCGAGCTGCGGGAGTTCAACGGCGAGGACGATCACGTCCACCTGCTCGTGCACTACCCGCCGAAGATCGCTTTGTCCAAGCTCGTCAACAGCCTCAAAGGCGTCAGCTCCCGCTACCTGCGCGCGGAGTACACCGGCCGGATCAACCGGATCGGCGCGGGCTCGGTGTTCTGGTCCCCGTCGTATTTCGCGGGATCCTGCGGCGGCGCACCGCTGAGCATCGTCAAGGACTACATCGAGAACCAGAAGCGCCCGGCCTGACCGTCACCCCACAGGCGTAGCGATCTCCGGCACTTCGCGCCTCCAGACCGAGGATCGCATTCCCGCCAGGTATGAAGGCAGGGATCCCCTGCGAAGAACAAGGGATGGCCCAGCCCGCGCCCTCCGGTGTCCGTGACCACGGGCTGGAGGCGGCCCTCGACCATGCCGCCGACCGGGGCGTGATCCTGGTGGTAGCCGCCGGGAACCAGGGCCGGGTGGGCTCCTCCGTCCTCACCGACCACCCGTGGGTCGTCCCGGTGACCGCCTACGACCGTGCCGGGCACCCCATGCCCCGGTCCAATCTGGCCGCGTCCATCGGCCGCCACGGACTCGGCGCCCCAGGCGACCGTATTCCGGGCCCGGGGCCCGACGGCCGCCCCTTCCTCCTGAGCGGCACGAGCGCCGCCGCACCCTTCGTCACCGGTGCCTTCGCCCTGCTCCGCTCGGCCTTTCCGCGGGCCACCCCGGAGGCCGTACACTACGCCGTCACCCACGGCCCGGGCCCACGGCGTTCGGTGACCCCTCCCTTGCTGGACGCGTGGGCCGCGTACACGGCACTGCGCGACGCGGGTGGCGTCCGGAGCAGGTGCCACCGAGCCGCCGGTCCCGGCTCCTAGGCCGTCAGCCACTCACCCCCGACGCACTCGCCCGCACCCCCGCCCGGAACCGCGACTGCGCCCCGAACGCGTGGAACGCACCCCGGACTCGGCGGCGCCGGTGCCGGACATCTCGCCGAGGCCCGCGCGATCGCCCCCGTGGCGGTGCAGAACCACGCCCACGCCGACAGGCGCGACGGCGCGGCCCGCCTGTCCGCCTGCGAGGAGGCGGGCATCGCCCACGTCCCGTTCCTCCCGCTCGGCGGCGGCCTCGCCGACCTCACGGGCCGGCGCATCACCAAGGTAGCGCGACGCCACCGCGCCATGGTCCCCCGGATCGCCCCGGTCCGGCCGCGCGCCGCCTCCCCCCCGTCCCGCAGCACCGCCTCAACACCCCACCCCGTGAGGAGATTTCGAGCGCGTGAAGAAGGCGTGTCCCGAGGGTTGACCGTGCGTCAAGTGGACTCGTACCTTCCTGACGGTTGAAAGTTTTCAGCCATCTTGCAGCAAGATCCGGCAACTGATCTTGCGCGAGTTCCGGCTCGCCCCCCTCTGGACCCCTTCAACGGAGAAGGACCCCACACATGACCAGCAGAACCCTCGCCGGCGCGCTCGCTCTCGCGGCGGGCGCGTCGGTCGCGCTCGCCGTGCCCGCCGGGAGCGCGTACGCGTCGCCGCCCGGGACCAAGGACGTGACCGCCGTCCTGTTCGAGTGGAACTTCGCCTCCGTCGCCAGGGAGTGCACCACCACCCTCGGGCCCAACGGCTACGGATACGTCCAGGTCTCCCCGCCCGCCGAGCACATACAGGGCTCGCAGTGGTGGACGTCGTACCAGCCGGTCAGCTACCGGATCGCCGGACGGCTCGGAGACGCCACCGCCTTCCGGAACATGGTCGACACGTGCCACGCGGCCGGCGTCAAGGTCGTCGTCGACACCGTCGTCAACCACATGTCGGCCGGGAGCGGCACCGGTACCGGCGGCTCCTCGTACACGAAGTACGACTACCCCGGCCTCTACTCCTCCTTCGACTTCGACGACTGCACCGCCACCATCAGCGACTACACCAGCCGCGCCAACGTCCAGAACTGCGAACTCGTCACCCTCGCCGACCTGGACACCGGTGAGGAGTACGTCCGGTCGGCCATCGCCGCGTACATGAACAGCCTGCTCGGACACGGGGTGGACGGGTTCCGGATCGACGCCGCGAAGCACATCCCGGCCGCCGATCTCGCGAACATCAAGTCGCGGCTCGGCAACCCGTCCGTGTACTGGAAACAGGAGGCGATCTACGGCTCCGGCGAGGCCGTGCAGCCGAGCGAGTACACCGGCAACGGGGATGTGCAGGAGTTCCGGTACGCCTTCGACCTCAAGCGGGTCTTCAACAACGAGAACCTCGCCTACCTCAAGAACTACGGCGAGGGCTGGGGCTACCTGAACGGCTCCGTCGCCGGCGTCTTCGTCGACAACCACGACACCGAGCGCAACGGCTCCACCCTCAGCTACAAGGACAACGCCACCTACACCCTCGCCAACGTCTTCATGCTGGCGTACCCGTACGGCGCACCCGACATCAACTCCGGCTACGAGTTCTCCTCCACCGACGCCGGGCCCCCGGACAACGGTCGCGTCGACGCCTGCTGGCAGAACGGCTGGAAGTGCCAGCACGCCTGGCCGGAGATCATGCGCATGGTCGCCTTCCGCAACGCCACCCGCGGCGAGGCCGTAACCGACTGGTGGGACAACGGCGGTGACGCGATCGCCTTCGGGCGCGGCAGCAAGGGCTTCGTGGCCATCAACCACGAGTCGAACAGCCTCGGCCGTACATACCAGACCTCCCTCGCGGCCGGCACGTACTGCAACGTGCAGAACAACACGACGGTGACCGTCGACGGCTCGGGCCGGTTCACCGCGACCCTCGGCTCCCACACGGCCCTCGCGCTCTACGCGGGCAAGTCCGCCTGCTGACCGGCTTGTAAGGCCTTACCGTTACTTTCAAGCCTCTTGCTGAAACGCTTTCGGCGGCGATACGGTCGCGCGGGGTCGGACCCACCAGAGCCGTCATCGCAAGGAGTCCATCCGTGATACCGAGATGGCCGGCGCCGTCCAGGCGCCGAACCACCCACACCGGACGGGCCGCGGCGGTCGGCGCGGTCACCGTGACCGCGCTGACCGCGGCGCTCGTCCAGCCCCTCGCGGCCGGGGCCGCGCCCGCGCCCGCGCCTCCGTCGGACGCGAAGCTGGCGAAGACCGCCGCCCGTCACGAACTCACCCGCGAGCAGTTCTACTTCGTCCTGCCGGACCGTTTCGCCAACGGTGACGGGGCGAACGACAAGGGCGGTCTGACCGGCTCGCGCCTCGCCACCGGCTACGACCCCACCGACAAGGGCTTCTACCAGGGCGGCGACCTCAAGGGCATCACCCGGCGGCTCGACTACATCAAGGGCCTGGGCACCACCTCCATCTGGCTGGCCCCGATCTTCAAGAACCAGCCCGTGCAGGGCACCGGCGAGAACGCCTCCGCCGGCTACCACGGCTACTGGATCACCGACTTCACCCAGGTCGACCCGCACTTCGGCACCAACGAGGATCTGGAGACCCTGATCTCCAAGGCCCACGCCAAGGGCATGAAGGTCTTCTTCGACGTCATCACCAACCACACCGCCGATGTCATCGACAACGAGGAGAAGTCCTACGACTACCTCTCCAAGGGTGCCTTCCCCTACCTGACCAAGGACGGGAAGCCCTTCGACGACGCCGACCACGCGGCCGGGGACACCGGCTTCCCGCCCGTAGACCGGGACTCCTTCCCCCGCACCCCCGTGGTCCCCGCCGCGAAGAAGAACACCAAGGTCCCCTCCTGGCTCAACGACCCGACGATGTACCACAACCGGGGCGACTCCACCTGGGCCGGCGAGTCCGCCACCCACGGCGACTTCGTCGGGCTGGACGACCTGTGGACCGAGCGCCCCGAGGTCGTCTCCGGCATGGAGAAGATCTACGAGAAGTGGGTGCGGGACTTCCGGATCGACGGCTTCCGGATCGACACCGTGAAACACGTCGACATGGGGTTCTGGACGCAGTGGGCCACCGCGCTCGACGCGTACGCCGCGAGGAAGGGCCGCGACGACTTCTTCATGTTCGGCGAGGTCTACTCCGCCGACACGTCCGTGACCTCCCCGTACGTCACTCAGGGGCGTCTGGACTCCACCCTCGACTTCCCCTTCCAGGACGCGGCGCGCTCGTACGCCTCCCAGGGCGGCAGCGCCAAGAAGCTCGCCGCGGTGTTCGGGGACGACTACAAGTACACGACCGACAAGGCCAACGCGTACGAACAGGTCACCTTCCTCGGCAACCACGACATGGGGCGCATCGGGACCTTCCTGAAGCAGGACGACCCCGAGGCCTCCGACGCCGAACTGCTCGCCAAGGACAGGCTCGCCAACGAGCTGATGTTCCTCGGCCGGGGCAACCCGGTCGTCTACTACGGCGACGAACAGGGCTTCACCGGCGCGGGCGGTGACAAGGACGCCCGCCAGACCATGTTCGCCTCGAAGACCGCCGACTACCTGGACGACGACCAGCTCGGCACGGACCGCACCCACGCCACGGACGCGTACGACACCGGAGCACCGCTCTACCGCCAGATCAGTGCTCTCGCCAAGCTCCGCAAGGCCCACCCGGCCCTGGCCGACGGCGTGCAGACCGAGCGGTACGCGGCCGACGGGGCGGGCGTCTACGCCTTCTCGCGGACCGACGCCCGGACCGGTACCGAGTACGTCGTCGCCTTCAACAACGCCGACCACGCCGAGGAGGCCACCTTCGCCACCGGCTCGGCCCGCATGACCTTCCAGGGCATCCACGGCACCGACGGCAAGGTGACGAGCGGGACGGACAAGAAGGTCACCGTCACCGTCCCGGCCCGCTCGGCGATCGTCCTCAAGGCCGCCGGCCCCCTCGCGAAACCCGCCACCAAGCCGTCCCTCACGCTCGTCGCCCCGGCCGCCGGTGCCACCGGCACGGTCGAGATCGGTGCCGATGTCGACGGTGGACAGCTCAACCGCGTCGTCTTCGCCGCCCAGGTCGGTAACGGCAAGTGGAAGACGCTGGGTTCCGCCGACCACGCCCCCCACAAGGTCACTCAGACCCTCGGGGAAAAGGTTCCGGCCGGGACGGCCCTGCGGTACAAAGCGGTGGTGATCGACCGAACCGGACGTACGGCGAGCGCCACCGCGACCTCCACCACGGGCACCCCGCCCGCCCCCGAGGTCCCCACCGCCTCCTCGCGCGACCACGCGATCGTCCACTACAGGCGCGCCGACGGCGACTACACCGACTGGCGGCTCTACGCCTGGGGCGACATCGCCGAGGGTGAGGGGACCACCTGGCCCGACGGCCATGACTTCATCGGGCGGGACGCGTATGGCGCCTTCGCGTACGTCAAGCTCAAGCCGGGTGCCACCCGTGTCAACTACCTGGTCATCGACAAGGACGGCACCAAGGACGTCTCCGCCGACCGCTCGATCGACGTGACGAGGACGGGTGAGATCTGGGTCGAGCAGGGCAAGGAGGCGGTCCTGACCGAGAGGCCCGACCTGCCGGCCCCGGACCCCTCCAAGGCCGTCCTCCACCACCACCGCGCCGACGGGAAGTACGACGGCTGGGGCCTGCACGTCTGGTCCGGCGCCGCGCACCCCACCGACTGGTCGAAGCCCCTGGAGCCGGTACGGACCGACGCCTACGGCGCCGTCTACGAGGTGCCGCTCACGGAGGGCGCGACCAGCCTCAGCTACATCATCCACAAGGGCGACGAGAAGGACCTCCCCACCGACCAGGCCCTGGACCTCAAGGCCACCGGCCATGAGGCGTGGCTGCTGAGCGGGCAGGAGAAGTACCTCCTCCCGCAGCCCGCGGGCAGCGCCGCCGCCCTCGACCTGACCACCTCCAAGGCGGTCTGGATCGACCGGAACACCATCGCCTGGAACGGCAACGACACCGCGGCCTCCACCCAGCTGCTGTACTCCCGCACCGGCTCCATCACGGCGAAGGACGGCGCTCTCACCAGCACCGACGAGCGGTGGCTGCGCCTGACCAAGTCGGCCCTCACCGACGCCCAGAAGGCGAGGTTCCCGCACCTGAAGTCGTACACCGCGTGGACCGTCGACCCGCGCGACCGCGACCGGGTCCGTGAGGCCCTGCGGGGCCAGCCGGTCGCCTCCCAGCGGGCGGCTGGGGGTACCTCCCAGGCGTTCAGCTCTGGGGGAGGGGCGGTACTCGCGGCGACTGGCGTCCAGCTCGCCGGCGTGCTCGACGACCTCTACGACGGATCGGCCGCCGACCTCGGCCCGACGTTCCGCAAGGGCCGTCCGACACTCGCCGTCTGGGCGCCCACGGCCCAGTCCGTGGAGCTCGAACTCGACGGGAGGACCCTCCCCATGAGGCGGGACGACGCCACCGGCGTCTGGTCCGTCACCGGCGCGAAGTCCTGGAAGAACAAGCCCTACCGGTACGTCGTGAAGGTGTGGGCGCCCAGCGTCCGGAAGATCGTCACCAACAAGGTCACCGACCCGTACTCCGTCGCCCTCACCGCCGACTCCGAGCGCAGCCTCGTCGTCGACCTGGCGGACAGGTCCCTGGCACCGAGCGGCTGGTCGTCGTACACCAAGCCCAAGGCCGTACCGCTGAAGGACGCGCGCATCCAGGAGCTGCACGTCCGGGACTTCTCCGTCGACGACAAGGCCGTGCCGGCGAAGGACCGGGGCACCTACCTCGCCTTCACCGACAAGGGCGGCGACGGCGCGAAGCACCTGCGGAAGCTGGCGGCGGCGGGCACCTCGTACGTGCACCTCCTCCCCGTCGCCGACATCGCCACCATCCCGGAGCGGAAGGCCGACCAGGCGACCGTCGACTGCGACCTCGGCTCCCACGCCCCCGACTCCGACCAGCAGCAGGAGTGCGTGGCGAAGGCCGCCGCGAAGGACGCCTTCAACTGGGGCTACGACCCCTACCACTACACGGTCCCGGAGGGCTCGTACGCGACCGACCCGGACGGCACCCGCCGCACGGTCGAGTTCCGGAAGATGGTGAAGGCGCTAAACGCCGACGGCCTCGGGGTCGTGCTGGACGTGGTCTACAACCACACCCCGGCGAGCGGCCAGGCCGACAGGAGCGTCCTCGACAAGGTCGTCCCCGGCTACTACCACCGCCTTCTCGCCGACGGTTCGGTCGCCACCTCCACCTGCTGCGCCAACACCGCACCCGAGAACACCATGATGGGCAAGCTCGTCGTCGACTCGATCGTCACCTGGGCCAGGGAGTACAAGGTCGACGGATTCCGCTTCGACCTCATGGGCCACCACCCGAAGGCCAACATCCTGGCCGTCCGCAAGGCCCTCGACGCGCTGACCCTCAAGAAGGACGGCGTCGACGGGAAGAAGATCATCCTCTACGGGGAGGGCTGGAACTTCGGCGAGGTCGCCGACGACGCGCGCTTCGTCCAGGCCACGCAGAAGAACATGGCCGGGACGGGCGTCGCGACCTTCTCCGACCGGGCCCGTGACGCCGTGCGCGGCGGCGGCCCCTTCGACGAGGACCCCGGCGTCCAGGGCTTCGCCTCCGGCCTGTGGACCGAACCCAACTCCTCGGACGCGAACGGCACTCCGGCCGAGCAGAAGGCGCGGCTGCTGCACTATCAGGACCTCATCAAGGTCGGGCTGAGCGGCAACCTGGCGAACTACCGGTTCACCGACAGCGGCGGCAAGGAGGTCAAGGGCTCCGAGGTCGACTACAACGGGGCCCCCGCCGGCTACGCGGACGCCCCCGGCGACGCCCTCGCCTATGTCGACGCCCACGACAACGAGTCCCTGTTCGACGCCTTGGCGTTCAAGCTGCCGAAGTCGACGAGTCCGGCGGACCGCGCCCGGATGCAGGTCCTCGCCCTGGCGACCGCCGCCCTCTCCCAGGGCCCGGCGCTCTCCCAGGCCGGCACCGACCTGCTGCGGTCCAAGTCCCTCGACCGCAACTCCTACGACAGCGGCGACTGGTTCAACGCGATCCACTGGGACTGCCGGGACGGCAACGGCTTCGGGCGCGGACTGCCGCTCGCGGCCGACAACCGGTCCAAGTGGTCCTACGCCAAGCCCCTGTTGACTGCCGTCGAGGTCGGCTGCGAGCAGATCGAGGGGGCCTCGGCGGCCTACCGGGACCTGCTGCGGATCCGTACCACGGAGGATGTGTTCTCCCTCGGCACGACCGGGCAGGTCCAGTCGAAGATGTCCTTCCCGCTGTCGGGGAAGGACGAGACCCCGGGCGTGATCACCATGGAACTCGGCGACCTCGTCGTCGTCTTCAACGCCACTCCCGAGGTGCGGAAGCAGACCGTGGACGGCCTGGCCGGGACGGGGTACGCCCTGCATCGCGTGCAGGCGGCGGGCGCGGACTCTACCGTCCGGACCTCGTCGTACGAAGCCGAATCGGGGACGTTCGTCGTTCCGGGGCGGACCGTGGCGGTATTCGCACGATCCGGCCGCTAGAACGCTAGCTTGGGTGGTGCGGGGGGTGAGAGGACCGCCCGCACCACCCGAGCTTCAGCGACGACGAGAGCCTCATGAGCCCGATGGCCGACGGAGCACACAGCACGGTGCTGGTGGTCGACGACGCGCCCGCCGGCCGGTACGCGATGGGCGCGGTCCTGCGCCGGGCCGGGCACCGTGTGGTCCCCGTCGCCACCGCCGGCGAGGCGCTCGCCGAACTCGACCTGCGGCTGCGCTCGGGCGCCCTGCCCGACGTGGCCCTCGTCGACGTCGGCCTCCCCGACATGAGCGGCTTCGAACTCTGCCGCCGGCTCAAGGCACGACCCCCGACGGCCGCCCTGCCCGTCGTCCACTTCTCCGCCGCGTCCGTCGCCCCCGGCGACCGCTGCCGGGGCCTGGACGCGGGCGGCGAGGCCTATCTGACGGTCCCCGCCGAGCCGGAGGAGATCCAGGCGGTCGTCCGCGCGGCCGTGCGCGGCGCCCGGATGCGCAACGACGCCGAGGCCCTCGTCCGCCGGCTCACCCTGCTGTCCGAGACCATCGTCGACGTCCAGGCCGCCCGCACCCTCGAAGAACTCGCCGCTGCCGCCGCCGAAGGGGCCGCCCGGCTCACCCGGTCACCCGCAGCCGTGTTCGTGCTCGGCGAGGACGGCCACCTCTACAGCGGCACCTCCCGGGCCAGGGCCCGCACCACGCTCCCCGACTCGGGCGCGCACGAGGCCGTGGCCCGGCTCATCCGCCGTGTCACCGACGGCGCCCCCGGGACCGCCGACACCGTGGTCCCCGCACCCCTGTGGCCGGCCGGTTTCTTCCGGCCCGGCGTCACCGAGGACGCCCGGCTGGTCCTGGCCCGCACCGAGAGCGGCACGCCCGTCTGCGTAGCCACCCCCGTACGCGGCACCCCCGGGACAGCCGCCGGCACCACCGGCCTGGTCGGCCGCCTCGCCCAGGCCACCGCCCTGGCCGCCCAGCCCCTGCTCATGTACCAGGTCGAGCGCCATGTCGCGCTCACCCTCCAGCACAGCTTCCTGCCCAAGCGGGTACCCGAGTTCCCCGGCCTCGACGTGGTCGTGCGGTATGTGCCCGCGTCCCACGAGACCGAGATCGGCGGCGACTTCTACGCGGCCCTGTCCACCCCCGGCGGTGTCCTCACCGCCGTCGGCGACGTCGTCGGGCACTCCCTGGACGCGGCCACCGTGATGGTCGAGATCCGGCACGCCCTGCGCGCCTACTGCGTGGAGGAGTCCGACCCCGCGGCACTCGCCCGGCGGCTGGACCGGATGCTCCAGCACTACCATCCCGACGTCACCGCCACGGTCTGTCTCGCCCTCGTCGAGCCGGACACCGGGCGCGTGCGGGTCGCCAACGCGGGTCACATCCCGCCGCTGATCGTCCGCGACTCCGGAGAGGCCGCGTACGTGAAGGCCGCCGGGCCGCTCCTCGGACTCGGACTCGACCGGCCCGCGCCCACGGAGACGACGCTGTGGCCGGCCGACCGGCTGCTCATGGTCACCGACGGGCTCGTCGAGACCAGAGGCATCGATCTCTCGCTCTCCCTGGAGCAGTTGCGGGCCGCCGCGGCCGACGCCCCGGACGGAACGGTGGCGCTGTGCGACACGTTGCTGCACTGTTTCGGGCGGGACCGGGAGGACGACATCGCCCTGCTGGCGTTGCGGCTGCGGTTAGGGTGACCTCATGCCGCAGATCACTGTTGACTACTCCGCCGTTCTCTCCGAGGGCTTCGACCGGCCCGCGTTCGCCAGGGCCCTGCACGAGGAGGTCGTGCGCACCGCCGCCGCGAAACCGGAGGCGTGCAAGACGCAGTTCCGGGCGACCGAGGACACGGTCGTCGGCCCCGACACCGACGGGCACGCGATCGTGCATGTCACGCTCGGCCTGCTCGCGGGACGGACCGACGCCACGAAGGTGACGCTGACCGAGAACGTGCTGGAGCTGCTGCGGAAGTTCGTGCAGGTGGGGGAGGGGCTGGCGCTGCACGCGTCGGCGGAGGTCCGGGACCTCGACCCCTCGTACCGGAAGTTCTAGACCCGGTCTCCCCGGAGGCGGAGGGCCAGGACCCGTCCGCAAGGGCCTAGGGACGTCCGAGAGCCACGAGGCGCCCCGCCAGATCGCTGAACGGGCCGTCCTGCGGCTCGGCGGCGAGTATCCCGCGGAGGAGGGCCGCCATCTCCTCGTCCTGGGCCGCGCTCACCGCCGCCAGGGCCGCGAAGTCGTGGACGAGCTGGACCTCCAGCTCCTGCCTGGGAATGCGGCGCCCGTCCAACCAGAGGAGGGCCGTGGACTCGGCGAGGGAGATCCAGGAGCGGATGACCAGTTCGAGCCGCGCGGGTGCGGCGTCGACGTCGAGGTGCGAAAGAATCTGGACATAGGCGGCCTGGCGCACACCGTCGACGAGGGCGTTCGTGCGGGACGATCCTACGGCCGGACCGCCACGCAACAGAGCCGAGAAACCGGGTCCGTGCTCGTCGACGAAGTCGAAGAACCGGTGGGTGACACGAAGCAGCCGGGCGCCGAGCGGACCCTCCCGGGGTTCCACGAAGCGGTGCGCGAGATCGTCGGACGCACGCGTCAACGCGGCCTCGTACAGGCTGAGTTTGCCCGGGAAGTAGTGATAGACGAGCGGGCGTGAGATACCCGCGGCCGACGCGATCTCGTCCAGGGAGACCTCGTCGGGCGAGCGCCGGCTGAACAGTTCGAGGGCCACCCCGATCAACTGCTGCCGCCGCTCCTCCACACCCATCCTGCGGCGCGCACCGGTTCGCATACGAACACTCTACCGATTGATTCCAGCCCGCCATGGGCGGGATCGTGTCAGGGCGTTCGACGCGCGGGCGCTCACCGGGCGGGCTGCAGCCCGCTGATCTCCCGGCCGTTCGCCAGCGTGCCCTTCAACTCGGCCCGTACACCGTCCCCGGCCGGTACGGCGAGGAGGTTGCCCGGCGCCGAACCGCTCACCCCACCGCTCAGTTCGACGGAGACGGTGTCCCTGCCACCGGCGGCGAGCAGATACGAGTCGCCGGTCGCGGACTTCCAGGGACCGGCCGCGAGGACGTGCGGGTCGGCCGGGCCACAGGCCGGAACCTCGTCGGCGGCGGCCGTGACGTACGCGCCGGCCGGGGTGTCGAACTGGGTCATCGCCCGGGTTCCCGCGCCCCGCCAGGTCTCGGTGCGGGTGCACACCCAGTCGGCCGTGCCGCTGCCGTCGGGCAGCGGCTGACGGGCGAACCGCCAGGCGTTCACGGTCCGCACACCCTGCGACCGCACGGCGGCCAGGGAGCAGGCGAAGGGCGCCCAGACCGCCGGAGCGGCGGACGCGTCACGCCTGGTCGAGGCGGCCGACGGCCGCCCGATCGTGAGGTGCGCCGGCGTCACCTCCAGCAGATCGGTCAGCAGCCGCGTACCCCCCGAGGCATCGGTGAGCCGCAGCACGTCCCACGACCGGCACTCCCCGGTCCGCACCGCCGGACTCGCGAACGGCGCCGTCGTCCCGTCCTTCGCCAGCGCGAGCGTACGCACCCGGGCGCCGGGCCTCGCCAGATCCCGTACGGCCGCCTCACGCACCCAAGGGGCCGTCAGATAGCGGACGTTGCCGTCGGACCGGCCGAGGACCAGGGCGCTCGCGCCGGCGCCGGTCGCCCCGTCGGCCCGGGTCAGGTCGAGGGCGGCCGTGCCCGGGTCGTCGAGCGGCTCGGCGTACCGGGCGATCCGCAGACCGTCGTGCAGCAGGACGACCCGGAGGTTGTCGACCTCGCCCGCGTACAGCAGCTGCGGCGGGCCGGGCGGGGGCCCGGCCTGGGTGCCGAGGGTGACCGAGACCTGCACGGACTCGCCGGGGCGGGCCCAGACCGCGAGGGCGCGCCGCAGCAGGGCTCTGTCCTTGACGAGATCGCCGCGCGCGGGCCAGGTGGTGAAGTCGGTGCGCCCCGTCGCCCGCCACGCCGTGGCCGTCGCCGTCGTCAGCTGCCCCGGGTCGAGGGCCGCCTGGGCCGCCGGGTTCCGCGCGTACGGGGGCGCCGCCGCGCCGTCGGGTCCCCAGCTCTCACCGGGCAGCCCGAGCAGCGCCGCGCTCACGACCACGGCGGCCGCCGCGGCCAGCGCCGCCCTCGTGTGCTGGCGGCGGCGCATCAGATCGGTGGGGCGGGCCTGCAGCGAACAGGGGTCGTACTCCGGGGAGGAGAGCAGCGCGTACTGCTGCGCCGGCACCGAGTCGGCCTCCTTCAGCGCGGCGGCCGGGGCGTCGACGCCCGCCTCCTCCAGGAGCGATGTGATCACCGGGTCGGGGAGCCGCTCCAGGCCCCGCAGGACGTAGGCGGCGCGCCCCGGCGAGGAGAGCGCCGACAGCCGCTGGTCCAGGGCCAGCTCGTCGGCGCCTCCGGAGCGGGGGAACAGCCGCAGGCCCCACACCCGCGGCAGCAGGGGCGGCAGTTGGGACCGCTTCGGCCACGCCATCCGCCGCAGAGGGAGGCCCGCCTCCAGGGCGGTGCGGACGACCTGGAGCCGGACGAAGGCGTACCCGGGGTCGCGCTCCCGGCCGGCGCCCGTCGCCTGCGCCGTCGTCCGCCCCGTCGCCTGTGCCGGGATGAGCGACGTCGACGTGCGGCTCCTCGGCAGGGCCCGCTGGGCCAGCGCGTGTGCCGTCAGCACCCGGCGGTTGCGGCCCAGGCTCGGCGGCAACGTCAGATAGGCCAGCCGGACCAGACGCGGATAGTGCTCGACGAGCGCGGCCTCCGCCTGCTCGACGTCCACGACCGACTCCTGGGCGCGGGACGTTGCGGGGCGGCGTGGGGCGACATCCTGTGACTGCACGTTCAGCAGAACGAGCGAATGGTCGGATGGTCACCACAGCGCTCCGCCGGGTGGGGCGGGGCGACTGGGGGTGGGGTGCCCGGGTGCGTCGGCGGGTGCGGCTCCGGTGGGGCTTCTCGCGCGGTTCCCCGCGCCCCTGAAAAGCAGGGGCTGCGCCCCATGCTTTTCAGGGGCGCATGGCCGTGTCTTTCAGGCCCGCAGGGCCCCGCCGAGCCCGCACCCGAAGAACGCACCCGAGGACCCCCCATCACGTCAGCGACCACCCGCTGAACTCGACCAGGCCCCGCACCCCGCTCCCCCCGTTCGTCGCGCTCATGAACAGCCCCACGTCCTGCCCCCCACTCGCCGCCCCCGGCACACTCACCGACGCCACCACCCGCCAGGTCGCCCCCTCGTCGACGGAGCACTCACCCACGTACGCCCCCACCCCCACCCGGCTCAACCGCAGCACCACCGGCGCCTTCACCCCCGTGATCCGCCGGTACGTGTCGAGCGTCCCGTCGCCCGAGCCGTCGTACGACAGCACCACCCCGTTGGCCGGAGTGACCGCCAGATTGACGAACCCCTTCGACCCGGCCGTACCGAGCACGTCGCGCACCACGATCCCCGCCCGCGCCCAGTTCCCGGTCGCCGCCTGGGAGTCGACCCGGAGTGTCACGGACGTACCGTCCCGGAACGCCCCCGCCCGGTAGACCGTGCCGAACTCCGACGTCCCCCGCCACAGGTCCGCCCCGGCACCGTCGATCGCGAACCGGCCCCCGAGCTGCCCGAAGACGGCCCCGTTGTTCGTGTAGGTCCGCCACCCCGGATCCAGCGCCCCCGCCTCGAACAGCGTCCCGTCGAAGCGCCCCTCGACCCGGTCCTCGCCCCGGGGCCCGTACGCGACCGTGACCGTGTAGGGCAGCGGCCGTAGCGGCCGGTCGAGCGGCGCACCCGGCGTGTCCGCGCGCCAGCGGACCGTCCCCGACCCCGCCGCCGCGACGCCCGGCAACGATGTCGGACCCTCCGGCTCGGCCGTACCCGCGAAGCCGCCGAGCGCGAAGTCCACCCGCCCGGTGTCCCGCAGCCCGTTGACGTTGCGGAAGACCGCCGACAGCCGCGCGCTCCCGCCGGGCGGCAGCACCGGCGGCTCCGCGGTGACGGTCAGCGTCCCCTGGTACGGCGCCCGCGCCAGCACGTCCCGCACCCGCGCCGCCGTCCGGTACGCGTCGCCCACCGGCCGCAGCGGATAGTCCTTGCGCTCCCGGGTCCACGGCTCCTCGAACGCGAACCAGTCCACGGCCGCCGGAGCGGTCCCCGTGGCGAGCGCGTCCTCCAGGGCGTCCAGCCACTTCTGCCAGCGCGGGACGTAGAAGTCGGCCATCAGGCCGTTCCACTCCCGGTTGCCGTACTCGTGCAGATCCCCCGTGTCGGAGGTGGCGCGCCCGCCCCACACCGTGATCAGGACCTTCGCCGTCCGCTCGAACTCCGCCCGCTCGGCGTCGTTCGTCGCCATCAGCCGCGCGTCGTTCACCCACGGCCCCAGCAGGAACGCCCCGTCCGTGCCCGTGACCTCGTCGGACAGCCGCATCAGCCGCAGCCAGAGCGTGGACAGCGCGCGGAACGTCGTGAGGTCCTTGCGCCGGTGGGCCGCCCGCAGCTGCGGCAGGTACTGGCGGCTCCGGTGCGCGAGCGCCTGGCGTGCCAGGTCCACCACGTCGTACCGGTACGCCGGGTTGCGGCGCCGCCCGCCCGCCACGTCCAGCAGCCCGGCGAAGGCGGCGTCGAAGCGGGCGGGGTCGTAGGTCAGCGTGCGCGGCGCGTACTCGGCGGCGCGGTCCGCGGCGAGGTCCGGGCGGGCGCAGAACAGCGAGTCGTGCGGGTCGCTGCGCTCGACGGCCCGCTGCTGGTACGCGGTCTCGTGCAGCGCCCGCCAGGCCGCGCGCGCCGCGTCGTCGCGGCCGCCGTAGCGGAAGTCGGCGTACGAGGAGAACCAGGCGGCCCGGTCGATCTTCCCCGGTGTCCAGGCCAGTTCGGAGAAGAGCTCGAAGGCCGCCGGGTCGCGGTCGGTGGCCTCCGGCATGTACGCCGTGCCCACCAGAGCGCTGTCCGGCTTGTCCCGCCAGGCGGAGAACTTGTCGGTCCACAGGTGCGCGCGGGCCCCGATGGTCGTCCGGCCGCCGAAGTTGGGGATCGTGCCGAAGCAGTACGGGGTGCCGCCCCAGTCGCGTTCGCGGTCGGTGACACTGGCGTAGCGGTCGGAGACACCGTCCACGATCAGCATCTTCGACCGGTCGATGGCGTCCAGCAGCTCCGGCAGCGGGTTCTCCTGCCAGCCGAGGATCACCCAGGTGGCGCCGGGGTGGGCCTTGTGGAGCGCGCGTTCGACGCCCCGCGCCGCGTCCGGGACGGGCACGTCGCCCGCGGTGCCGCCCTCGTGCAGGAGGTCCATCTTGAAGTGGGCCGCCGCGCCGAACACGTCCCGCGCATGACCGTAGAAGGAGGCGGCGACCCGGGCGAAGGAGTCGGTGCGCGGATCGAGCCAGTCGGGGCGTTCGAAGCCGTGCCAGACGCCCTGCGGCACGACGTGCGCGTCCCCGCCGTTGCGCTCGACGAACTGCTTGGGGACGTGCCCGTAGTAGCCGGGGAGCACCGGGGACATGCCCAGCTCGCGCAGGCGGTCGGTGATGCGCCGGCCGAGGCCGGCCCGGCGGTCGATCAGCTGTGGGGAGAGCGGGCCGCCGTACCCGGAGAGGTTCTGCAGCAGCCACCAGGGCTGGTGGGAGGGGGCGGGGAGCCAGGCGCGGGACTCCTCGTCGGAGTAGCCGAAGTCCTTCAGCAGCCGGTGGTAGACGGCCTCCATCCCTGCGGTGACCAGCACCTCGTTGCAGCCGTGTGCGGCCAGGAGGTCGATCTGGTGTTCCCAGTACGGCCAGTCCGCGTACGGGGCGGTGTACCCGTCGTTGGTGTCGTTCAGGGCGAAGCGGTGGGGGAGGGCGGTGGATCCCTCCAGGGGGCGTGCGGGGGCGGGAAGGCGGCTCGGCAGGTCCAGTTGGCTGCCGTTCCAGGCCAGGTGGGCCCCGCAGACGTACTTCAGGTACCAGTGGACGCCCATGAGGAGAGTGGCCGGCGTGGTGGCCTCGACCTGGATGTCTCCCTTGGTGCCTGTGACACGGAACCGGTCGACCGTGCCGCTCCGGTCGAGCAGACTGAGCCGGAACTGTCCGGCATGGCCGGGCAGCAGCCGATTGAGCGCCGAGCGCGCGGGAGCCGTATCGAAGGCGGGGCCCTCGCCAGGGCTCTCAGCGGCGTGGGCCGGGGCCGACCACCGCAGGTGGGTCCCGAGGCCGATGACACCGGCCGAGCCCAGCACCATGCGTCGCGACGGACTGTTCATGTCTGTGTGCCCCCTGTGTCGACAGTGGCGGCACGCTAACGGGGCGACCGTCCGTGAACAACGGTGCGCACGGAGCTGGCGCGTTCACGTCGCCTGAACGGACCCGGAGGTACGGATGAGTATGACGAGGAAGAGGCTTGCGGGGACCGCGGCCGGCGCGGTCGTCGCCCTGCTGGCGCTGACCGGCTGCGGCGGGGGCGACGACGCGGAGGCCGCAGTCCCGAAGACGGCGACGGGGACGCTGGAGCACATCGCGGGCGAGGTGGGCTGCAAGCCGGACATGCAGACGGACGCGGACACCATCCGCCAGGCCCTGTGCACCAACAAGGACGGCGACTTCGACGGCAAGTTCGTCCTCGCGACCTTCGCCACCGACCGGGGCCAGGCGGAGTGGCTCGCCGGCGCCAAGGACTACGGCGGCTACTACCTCGTCGGCCGCAAGTGGGTCGCTGTCGGCCAGAAGAAGACGGTGGGCGGGCTGCAGGGCACCCTCGGCGGGGAGATGCAGGAAGGGTCCGCGCACATGAACCCCGGTGGCAGCCACAACGACGGCAGTCACAGCGGCTGACCGCGCCGGTCCCGCTCCCGGAAGCCTTGATCCGGGAACCGGGGAGCGGGAAGCGGGAAGCGGGAATCAGGAAAGACGAAAGCCGGCGGTGGGAGATCCCACCGCCGGCTCTCGTCTGTGGCTCAGAAGCGCTCGGGCACTACTTGCAGTTCTGGCCGTTGTTGATGCACTGGACCATCTTGTTCATCGTCTGCTGGTTGAAGAAGTTGATGAAGTCGTTGTGGTCGGTGATCGGCTTGTGAATGTTCTCCGGGAAGGAGTCCACCGCGTAGGGCTTCACGACCTGGCCGTTCTGGATCTGCGGGGCCGGGACGTTGTAGACCAGGCGGACCTGGAGCTGGGGGATGGCCTGGAAGCCGTTCGAGCAGCTGCCGTCCGCCTCCACGAAGTCGACGTGCGTGCGGTGGTTGGCGCTGTCGATGTTCTTGCCGTCCCAGCAGCTCTGGAAGAAGGACGTCCGCACCACGGAGCTGCCCTGCGGGCAGATCGGGTACTTGTCCGTCACCACACGGTCCTCGAAGCCGGTGCAGCTCCAGTTCGTGTTGGCGTTGTTCAGGCCGTTCACGAAGGCCTTGGCGTCACCGGTGATGATGCGCAGGGCCTGCGGCATCGCGACGACGGGGCCGCGCTTGTTGCCGACGAACTTCAGCTGGGCCTGGCTCGGCTCGACGATCTTGCCGACGTTCTTGTCCACACCGCCGCCGGGGTTGTTGGCGTCGATGTCGTTCGAACCGTCCTGGATGCGGATGACCGGCCAGAAGTACGACGACTTGTCGCCCTGGTTCTGGCAGGAGGTCTGCGCGTTGGCCAGGTCCTGGTCGCTCGCGAAGGCGTTGTTGCTCTGGTTGCCCACGTAGTCGTGCTGGTGCTGGGCGCCGTTGCTGACACCCGGGGCGACGATCACGTTGTCCGAGTTGCGCAGCTCGTTCTTGTTGACGCCGCAGCTGGTGGTGAAGGTGCCCCGCGAGCCGCCGTTGCCGTTGGCGGCGAGACCGTTGCCGTTCACGCCCTTGGGGCCGCCGTTGGGCTGAACCTGGTTGATGTTGATGAAGTCGCCGGCGACCGGGCCGTTGCCCGCCTGGCCGTTGGCACCCTGACCCTGGCCGCCGTTGTTCTGGCCACCCTGGTTCTGGCCGCCCTGGTTCTGGCCCTGGCCGCCGTTGTTCTGGCCGCCCTGGTTCTGACCCTGACCGCCCTGGTTCTGGCCGCCCTGGTTCTGACCCTGGCCCCCGCCGGCGTTGGTCTGAGCCTGGTCACCCTTGCCCTGGCAGGCCGCGAGCTGCGCCACGCCCTGCGGAGCCTGGCCGCCCACGCGCCGGATGTTGATGGCGATCCGGTCGATGGTGGCCGTCCGCTTGGACTTCAGCGGGCCGAGAATGGCGTTGTTGACGAAGTTGGCGTCGCCCGCCTGCGCCTGGCGCGTGTCAGCCAGGCGCTTGTACGCCTCGGTGATCTGCCGGTCCAGCAGCGCCAGCTCCTTGGCGACACCCGCGCGCGCCTTCTGCGGCACGTTCGTCAGCTTCTGACCGACGTCCGGGCAGGCGATGGTGGCCACCTGTGCGGAGGCCAGCGTCGCGTTGGGCTTGGACTTCGACTCGCCCGCTGAGGCGTAGAAGTTCGCCCAGACCAGGCCGCCGCCCGCGACCGCGAGCGCCGCGGATGCGGCAATGGCCCGAACGGCCAGCGGCGAACGTCGTTTGCGTGTGTTGCGTCCCATGGAACTCCTCTGACTTCCTTGCGGGGCTATCGAGGCGCCCGACAGGAGTGAAGCGGCTCCATCAAGTACGCGGTGAGTCCCAGGAGTGTTCAGGCGACTCAGAAATTGATGAGAGATTCGTGGGACAAACTGGTTTCAACACCCCGCGCGGCACCGGGAGTTGTCGATCCCCTACGGCGTGTACATGGCGAGGGATCCTGATGGAGCCCGTGAAAGAGGAGTTTCGGCGGCTCTGGCCGAGATGAGCGAGAACCGCCGTCCCCAGGCCGGTTTGCCCGGCTAGAGCCCCAGCAGCTTCGCCTCCACCGAGGCGTCCAGTCCCACCGCCGGCCGGTCCGGTCGCCGCGGCGCGATTCCGCCGAGTTCCGTCAGCCACTCCCAGGTGTCCCGCACGGTCTCCTCCACACCCCGGCAGCGGAGCCCGTCCCGCAGGGCCCGGGACACGTCCGCCCGGTGCAGCGCGTCATGCAGGTCGCTCCCCCCGGGCACCCACACCGGCAGCTGCGTCCACGGCTCGATCCCGGCGCCGAGAATCAACTCCGGTGACGTCCAGCGGAGTTCGGCCGAACCGCCGGTCACCCGCACGCAGGCGTCCAGCAGTTCGCCCATCGTGGTCGTCCCCGGGGGACCGATCAGGTTGTACGCGCCGCTCGCTCCCTGCTCCGCGGCCCCGAGAATCCAGGCGGCGAGGTCGCGGACGTCGACGTACTGGAGGGGAAGGTCACGGGGACCTGGTGCCAGGACCGGTCCGCCCCGGGCGACCCGGGTGAGCCACCAGGGCAGCCGGCCGATGTTCTCGTACGGCCCGAGGATCAGCCCGCAGCGCACGAGGAGCGAGCGGTCGGGGCCGAACGCCTCGACCGCCGCCAGTTCCCCGCCCCGCTTGTCGCGGGCGTAGTCCGTTCCGTCGGCGTCCGCCGACGCGCCGTCCACCAGGGGTGCCCGCTCGTCGTACCCGGCGGCCGGCGGCCAGGCGTACACCGAGCAACTCGACACGTACACGTACCGTTCGGCCACTCCGGACAGCAGACGCGCGGTGTCCCGCACGGCTCGCGGCGCCGCCGACCAGGTGTCGACGACGACGTCCCACCCGCCCCCGCCCCCACCGGCGCCGGCCTCGGCGAGCGCCGCGAGCCCGTCCGGCGCGGTGCGGTCGCCCAGCAGCGACCGCACCCCGGCCACGGGCGCGTGCCGTCCCCGGTGGAAGACGGTCACCTCCCAGCCGCGGGCCAGTGCCGACTCCACGACGGCGCGGCCCACGAACTCCGTACCACCCAGCATCAGAAGTCTCATACCGCCGACTCTGCCCGCCGGGCGGCCGGTACGGAACGGGAATCTGCTCTCGGAAGATCCGCTCTCGGAAGATCCGTTTTCAGCGGATCGGCCCCGCGACGAGCGCGGTGGGCCGTCAACGGGCCAGCGGAGGCGTGTACTTGTACCCGACCCGCCGTACCGTCTGGATCGCCTGGCGGAACTCCGCACCGAGCTTGCGGCGCAGCCGGGCGATGTGGACGTCGACCGTCCGCCCGTCGCCCACATGTCCGTAGCCCCACACCGTGGTGACCAGCTGGTCGCGGGTGTGCACCCGGTTGGGGTGCGCGACGAGATGGGCGAGAAGCTCGAACTCCAGATAGGTGAGGTCGAGCGGCCGCCCGCCGACCTCGGCCGTGCGCTGCACGGTGTCGACGCGGACCAGTTCGTCCCCGGCCCCGACGGAGCCGGAACCGGAGGCGGGACCCGCGGCGGAGCCCGCGTGGTCGAGAGGCCGCTCGTCCGGGACGGCGAACGGCGGCACCGGCGGCTGCTGGTCGGCCGGCAGGAGCACCAGGTAGCCGACCATCGGCGGCCGGCCCGGAAGCGTGGGCAGGGTGTGCTGGGGGGCGGGGAGCCAGGTGGCGCCCGGCGGCAGGAAGTCCGTGATGTCCACGACCTCGTCCCGGCCCACGGCTCGCAGCCGGTGCCGGGGGGAGGCGCCGGGCGCGGGGACGGCGACGGGCGCGGAGCCCGGCGCGGAGGTCAGCGGGGCGGCGGTCGACAGAGAACGGGTGTTCGCCATGAGAGGTCAGCTCTTTCGCGCGAGAGGTTCGTCCGGGAGACCTCGGCGACCGAGCTCGTGGCCGGCCCCGCCGAGGGACGTACGTCGTTCCGCGCCGACCGAAGGCCGGGATGTACGGCTTTAGAGGGCCGGCGCGTTCGTCGCGCGGCAACACACCCGGTCGAAGTCGTGGTGCTGACGGGAAGGCCAGAAGGGCTCCAGGTCATGGCGACCCGTCGCGCGTCGATTCTGGAAGCCGGCCATGGGTTCATTGAAGCAGACACACGCCCGTTGCAGGAGCCTCCTCTCACTGCTTGGACGCTTCTTTGACATCACACCCACGTCCCTGCCGTCACACACCCACGCACACCCCACGCACACCGTTCCGGAGCCGGGCGGGCCGGGGACGCCGAAGGGCGCCCACCTGTTCGGTGGACGCCCTCCGGCGAAGCTCGGGCCCGTGCGGCCCGGGTGGATCAGACCTGGCCGGCCTTGTCGAGCGCGGTGCAGCAGGTGTCGACGATCAGCCGCGTCACGACGTACGGGTCGACGTTGGCGTTCGGGCGGCGGTCCTCGATGTAGCCCTTGCCGTCCTTCTCGACCTGCCACGGGATACGGACCGAGGCACCACGGTTGGAGACACCGTAGGAGTACTCGTTCCACGGGGCGGTCTCGTGCAGACCGGTCAGGCGGTCGTCGATGCCGGCGCCGTAGTTCTTGACGTGGTCGAGCGGCTTCGAGCCCTCGCCCAGCGACTCGCACGCGGTGATGATGGCGTCGTAGCCCTCGCGCATCGCCTTCGTGGAGAAGTTGGTGTGCGCGCCGGCGCCGTTCCAGTCGCCCTTGACGGGCTTCGGGTCCAGCGTCGCGGACACGTCGAAGTCCTCGGCCGTGCGGTAGAGCAGCCAGCGGGCCACCCACAGGTGGTCGGCGACCTCCAGCGGGGGGACCGGGCCGACCTGGAACTCCCACTGGCCGGGCATGACCTCGGCGTTGATGCCGGAGATGGCGAGACCGGCCTTCAGGCAGTTCTCCAGGTGGGCCTCGACGATGTCACGGCCGAAGATCTCGTCGGCGCCGACACCGCAGTAGTAGCCGCCCTGGGGGGCCGGGAAGCCGCCGATCGGGAAGCCGAGCGGGCGCTCGCCGTCGAAGAAGGTGTACTCCTGCTCGATGCCGAAGATCGGCTCCTGGGCGGTGAACTTCTCGGCCACCTCGCGCAGCGCGGCACGGGTGTTGGACTCGTGCGGCGTCATGTCGATGTTGAGGACCTCGCAGAGCACGAGGATGTCGTCGCCGCCGCGGATCGGGTCCGGGCAGGAGAAGACCGGCTGGAGCACGCGGTCCGAGGAGTGCCCCTCGGCCTGGTTCGTGGAAGACCCGTCGAAGCCCCAGATCGGCAGCTCCGCACCCTTGGCGTCGTCGGCGAAGATCTTCGTCTTCGAGCGGAGCTTGGCCGTCGGCTCGGTGCCGTCGATCCAGATGTACTCAGCCTTGAAGGTCACGGGACACATCCTTCGGGGTGGGTCACTAGGCGCGTGTGCGGGTGCTGCGGCGCTGCGGCACTGAAACGCCGCGCTGATGCCGCGCAGCTTGTCAACACGCGATTTCCCGGCCGTTGCTCGAATGTGAACCCCGTGTTACCTGGGGTCGCTGTGGCGCGACTCACGTCCCGGCGGTCGTGCTGGGCGTACGCGCTGGTCGTACGCATCGGCCGTACGCGCGGACGAGGCCGGCCATCGCTGTGCGCGGTGGCCGGCCTCCCGGGGTGCGATCGCCCTCTCTTCACCTCACCGTTACGAGCGGGCTCACGCCGCCGTCCCGGCCGACGTCACCCCACCTTCTCGATCAGCGCGCGGCGGATCAGGAACTTGCCGGGTTCCCGGACCTGTTCGAAGGCGGCGTTGTTCAGCAGGGCACAACTGCCGGAGACCGACGTGACCTCGACCGTCGTGGACTTGTTGTTGTCCAGGTTGGTCACCCGCAGCTTCGTGCCGGCCGGGAACTGGTTGCTGGACGCGGCCGGGGCGCCGCCCTCGCCGGAGAGGGTGACGGTGGAGCCGTTGCAGACCTGCCGGCCGGCCCCGGCGTTGCCGGTGTCACCCGCGCCGCCCGCGTTCCCCGCGCCACCGGCGCCGCCCGTGTTCCCGGCCGCCTCGTCGCCCTGGGGGTCCTGAGCCGGCCCCCCGGTCTCCGTGGCCGGCGCGGACGGCTGCGCGGGCGGTGCGGCCTGGGAGCCCTGAGCCGACTCCCCGACCACGCAGTCCGACGCGCCCTGCTGGACCTTGATCTGGGCGATGACCGCCTCGCGGTTGGCGATCCGCGCCGCCGACTGGGCGTCGGGTTTCGCCTTCTGGTCCGCGATGAACCGCTCGTTGTTGCCGAGCGCGGTGGCCAGTCCCTGACAGACACTGGAATCCGCCGCGGTCTGCGCCGCGTTCGACGTGGCCGCCATGGCGAAGGCCCCGCCTCCCGCCACCGCCGCCGCGGTCACGAACAGCGCGACCTTCTTCTTCGTGCCGAGCGTTCTCCTACGCGACATGCGCGCCTCCTGTTCCCGGCGGGCCTTCGGATCGGCCACCGGATCGGACGAGTACGCCGCTACGTACGAGATGTCGAACGAAGCTACTCAACGGTCACAGCAAACTCGCAAGTGACGCACGTCACCCCGTGGTTGAGGGTCGGGCCGGCCTAACCGCCCGTTACCTGGACAGAGCGTCCCGTACCGCCTCGTCTGTGCGGGCCACCACCGCGGTGCCGTCCTCGGCGGTGATGATGGGCCGCTGGATGAGCTTGGGGTGCTCGGCGAGTGCCTTGACCCAGCGGTCGCGCGAACCCGCGTCCCGCGCCCACTCCTTGAGACCCAGTTCCTTGGCGGCGGCCTCCTGGGTGCGGGTGATGTCCCACGGTTCGAGCCCGAGCCGGTCGAGTACGGCGCGGATCTCGTCCTCGCTCGGGACGTCCTCCAGGTAGCGGCGGACGGTGTAGTCGGCACCCTCGGCGTCGAGCAGGCTGAGCGCGCTGCGGCACTTGGAACAGGCCGGATTGATCCAGATCTCCATGCCGCCCACGGTAGCCAACCGGGCCCGAAAACTCGTGTTCCACCTCAGTCACAGGACCCCTCAGATGCCTTCTGGCCAGGGGCGATTGTCAGTGGGGAGTAGTAAAATAGAAGCAGTGTTCGAGGGTTGCCGACGGGGGATTCCGGCGGTGCCCAGACCGCGACAGGAGGATGTCCGTGCCCGCTGCCGCACTGAAGTCCAAGCCGCTGCCCACCCAGTCGACCGTCCAGCGTCCCGTCCTGCTCGACCTGCCCTACGAGCCGGTGGTCAAGCACACGCTCCCGCCGGGCCGTCCGCGTGAGTGGTACATCACCCACAACCGGCGTCTGAAGGCCATGCGCCTCGCGATCGCCCTGCTCGACTCCGGCGTCCACATGCCGAACCAGGCGCGCAACGAGACGATCCGAAGCACGGCGGAGGTCATCGGCGTGCATCCGCCGTCGGACACCACGTGCCACATGGTGCGGGCGCTGATGCGCTACAGCCGCTAGTGCGGTGGGGGCGGTCGGCTCGGCGCGGTGCTCCGCGCCGAGCCGACCGCCCCGCCGATCCACCGATCCACCGAGGAAAGCTGAGAGGTCCACCGGGAGTGGGCGATCTCCGGCCGCCAGGGTTGGCCGGAGATCGCCCTAGCCCTGCCCGTCCGGGGTCCATACGATGCGGTCGCCCCCCGGTCTTCACAGCTGTTTCACAGTCTGCGCTCGCGCGGTCCGTGTTGTCGCAGGCCGTGGGGTTCTCGCGCCTGTCTATTGACATGTGCATGACTCTGATAGGAGAACCCCCCATGGTTCGTGGTCTCCTCCTGGGCGGCGCCGTAGCCGCCCTGTTCGCCAGTGCGCTTCCCGCGCAGGCCGAGTCCCCCTTCGAGGACCCGCCCCCGGACAAGATCGTCATCAAGGTCGCCACGGTGAACGGCTCCGGCTGTCCCCAGGGCACGGCCGCGGTCGCCGTCTCACCGGACAACACCGCGTTCACGGTGACCTACAGCGACTACCTCGCCCAGGTCGGCGGTGGCGCCCCGTCCACCGCGTTCCGCAAGAACTGCCAGCTCAACCTGATCGTCCACGTGCCCGGTGGCTTCACCTACGCCATCGCCAGCGTCGACTACCGCGGCTTCGCCTCTCTCGCGCGCGGCGCGAGCGGCGTCGAGAAGGCCTCGTACTACTTCCAGGGCTCCCCGGACACGGCCTCCAGGACCCACACGTTCAACGGCCCGCTTGAGGACAACTGGCAGGCCACGGACGAGACCGACTGGGCCCAGCTGGTGTGGGCGCCCTGTGGGGTGGAGCGCAACTTCAACATCAACACCGAGCTGAGGGTCAACCGGGGGTCGTCGCCGGCCAGCAGCACGAGTTTCATGACCATGGACTCGACGGACGGTGACATCAGCACGATCTACCACTTGGCCTGGAAGCAGTGCCCCTCGGGGTGAGCCGGTTGCCGGGTGCCCCCTGCTTCTGGGGCACCCGGCGCTCTGTGTGTGCGGGGGAGGGCCGGGTCTCGTCCGCGGGTGGGTGGGGGTTGGTCGCGCAGTTCCTCGCGCCCCTGAAGTTCCGGGTTCTGTGCGTTCGGAAGGCTGCGGGTGGGTGGGGGCTGGGCGCGGAGTTCCCCGCGACCCTGAAGAGCCGGGCCCTGTGGGCCTGACAAGCCACCCTGCGGGTGTGAGCACCTGGGCCCCGCGAAGTTCCGGCTTCGTCGGCCTGTCAGTGGTGGCGTCGGGGTGGTGCAGGTCATGGCCTCGTGGGCTTGCGCAGCGGCGACACCGCCGGGCCTGTACAGCGACGGTGCTGCGGGGCGAAAAGCACGGGGCGCAGCCCCTGCTTTTCAGGGGCGCGGGGAACTGCGCGAGCAACCACGACGCACCCGCACCCGCCGACGCACCGCACCCGCCCCCCACCACCGCACCCCACGATCCACCCGCACCCGCCCCCACCACCGCACCCCCGACGCACTCACACCGGGCCCCACCACCGCCGAGCAACCCCCAACCCCAACCCCAACCCCCACCCCGGCCCCGCCCCACGCCCCCGCACTCACACCAACTCCCTCTCCAACGGCGTCCGAAAGCGCGGTGTGACCCGGGTGTCACCCACCCACCCCCGCAGCCGCGCAGCCTCCGCACGGATCACCGTCTCGGCCTCCCGCCCCACCCCCTCCGTGTCGAGCAGCCGCCACACGATCTCGCCGTCGGACCGCTGGGCCCAACCGCCGATCACCCGGCCGTTCCACCACACCGTCGGCCCGACGTTGCCGCTGTAGTCGAACAGGGCCGGCCGGAGTTCGGGGGCGAGATACCAGTCGCGTTGCCGCCAGCCCATCGCCGTCGGGTCGAGGGCGGGCAGAAGGGCGGCCCAGGGCTCGCCGGGGTCGGAAACCGGCTCCTCGTCCTCGGCGGTCACATACCCCGTCCCCTCGTCCAGCGCCACGGCCCGCGCCCCGATCGCCGCCAGCGCCCGGCGGACCTCGGTGACACGCCACCCCGTCCACCACTTCAGATCCGCCTCGGACGCCGGGCCGCAGGCCGCCAACCACCGGCCCAGCAGCGACGCCTGGGCCTGCGCCACATCCAGCTCGGGATGCGCGGGGGCCACGGCCCACCGGAACTGGCTCGACGTCCAGGAACCCAGCGGCCGCCCCCGCACGACCCTGCCCTCCACCCCCAGCACCTTCAGCAGCCGCGTCGAGACGGTGTGCGTCCCCTCGTAGCTCTTCCCGGCCGCGTACACGAACCGCTCCCGCAACCTCGGTTCGTCCTCGGCGAGTTCGGCCGCGGTCGCCTGGCCCCGGCGGGCCAGCGCGGCCAGCGCCGACTCCTCGACCTCCTTCAGCCAGGCCGCGTCCGGCGCCCCGGCCGTGGCCATGTCCTTCAGCAGCGCCGCCCGCTCCCTCGCGGCGACCGTGATGCCGGTCGAGGCGTGCACCACGGCGGTCAGCTCCGTCGGGAACACGAACACGGTGTGCCGCATACCGTGCATACGGACCAGCGAGCGGTCCACGTACAGCGCCCGCTCGGTCTCGGCCACCGTCCGCCCGGGATCGGCGAGCCGCGCGCCCACCGCGAGCGGCACCGTCGCGGGATCCGAGCCGTGCAAGGCCACCAGAGAATCAGCCACATCCTCCGGCCCCGCCGCCCGCACGGATCCGGCCAACCGCTGCCGCAGCCCCAGCCGCACCCGCCGCTCGGCCACCCCGACATACCGCTGCCGCCCGTCAGCCATACCCACCGCCCTCCCCCTCACACCGCGCCGAGCCGCGCCCGCGCCCGACATCCGGAGCGCCGACCGAGCCCGAGCCCTCGACGCAATCCTCCCGGACGCCACTGACAATCGGACGCTCCAGCGCCCGGCCCGGCCCGGCTACGCGTACCGCTCCAACACCCCGCCCACATACCCCTCCAGCCGCGCCCCCAGGACCCCCGACGTCAGATCCGTCCGCCCCAGCTCCCGCCAGGGCACCGCGAACTTCTCCGCGTCCGGGGCGTAGGCCAGCGCGTCCAGCAGCCGCCAGTACACGTGGTCCTGGTCCACGGCCAACCGACGCCCGCCCCGCGCCTCGTACCGCTCACGGAACCCGAGCCCGTGCTCCACCCCGTACAACAACGCCAGGGCGGTCGAGCAGTGCGCCACATCGAGATCCGCCGGCCCCCACGAGGTCTCCACCCAGTCCACGACCCCGCTGACCCGAAGACCACCGCCCGCACCGTCACCCGTACCCGCCCCCGCCCCCGTACCCGTGAAGAGGACGTTCCCGGGATGGAAGTCCCGGTGCAGGAAACACCCTTCGTACGCGGGTGCCGCCCGCCGGATCACCTCCACCGCCCGCTCCCACAGCGCACCGCCCGGCGTGCTGACCCGCTCGGGCGAGGTCCAGGCCTGGTACGTGCGGGGCCGTCGCTCCGGCACGACCGCGTGGATCCGGGCGAGCTGCCCGGCGAGCAGATCCAGCCGCGCCTCCAGGTCGGCGTCCTCCGCCATCCGCAACGATCCCGGCAGCAGGGACATCAACAGCGAGGGGTGGTCGGCGAGTTCGGCGGTCGGGTCGACGGCGTGCAGGCGTGGAGCGGGGATGCCGTCGTACGAGGCGAGCAGCGTGAGGATCTCGGCCTCACGGTTCAGCAGTCCCGGAGCGTGCAGCCGGAAGAACGGCTTCACGAACGACCGCAGGACGAGCCCCGTCCCGTCGTCGAGCGTCAGCCCGCGCATCCGGGAGGTCCAACCACCCCGCAGATCCGTCCAGTTCCGTACGGTGCGGCCCTCCGGGAGCCACTCGGCCACCCACGCCCGGGTGGCGGCCCACTCATGATCATCCGATGCCATGGACCCAGCATCCCCGACGCACCCGTTCCCCGAAAAGCGGACCCGAAAAGCGGACTCCATGAACGGCCCATGAGAGCGGACCCCGATAAATGGGATGCCCTCGCACCCGCCACACCATCATCCTGGACACGCGCAGCGAAGCCCCTCGGACACCGGGACCGCGCAAGGCGGGCACCACTTCCCGGCGCCGGGGCTACTCTTCCCCGCACAGTCATCACCCACGCCACGCCCCGAGGAGTCCCGTCATGGGCACCTTGATCCTCTCGGCGACCGCGGTTCTGGTCGTCATGGGTTTCTCCAACCAAGTCCTCTGGCTGGCCGCCGTCGCCCTGCTCTACCTGTACGTCCGCTACGGCCGCACGGGGGGAGGCTCGGCGGCCTCCTCGTCGGGCTCCCCGGCAGGCGGCGGCCCGGCCCAGCCCGGCTCCTACCGCGCGTACCGCGATCGCCGTGACCAGCAGGCGAGGTGGGAGCGCCGCTACCGCCGCGAACGGCCGCTCGCGACCCGTCGACAGGACCGCGACAAGGGCGGCAACTAGCGCGGCCGGGGCTCGCCTCGGCCGCGCCACCTGTCACAGCCGCTCAGTACGACGACTGGTAGTTGATGTAGCCGATCAGCGCGATGAGCCCCGCCACGCAGCCGAAGACGATCAGCGTCGACACCCACGAGGACCGGCGCGGTCCGGCCGGGCCGGGGTCGGCGCGGAAGGGCTGGGGCGCGGGCGGGTTCTCCTTCCAGCGCGCGGCGAGCATCCGGGCCCGGGCGGAGGGCTCCTTGTGCTCGGCGCCGTCCGCCCACTTGATGTCGAACTCCCGCTCCTGGTCGTCCTGTTCGGGCATCCCCGTGTCTCCCCGTCATTCATCGAACAGTCGTGCCAGAACCATACGACGACGCCCCCGTCCCGGAAAGCGGGAACGGGGGCGCAGTCGCGAGTGACGGACCGGGTCACTGACCTGGGCTACTCGGTCGACCCACTTAGTGACCTGTGACCTGTGACCTGTGGCTTGGTTGTCGGTGGTTGTCAGCGTTGGCCGTCGTTGAGCACCGCACGGCCCGGAGACGGCCCGAGTGACGGCCGTGGTTCACTCCACCCCGATCACGACCGGGAGCGCGTCCGGTCGGCCGTAGGTGAGGATGTGCCTGAGTGCCTGCGTGCTCCGCGGGCAACCCGCAGTCAGGCCTGGCTAGGACTTCGACGACTTCGGGTTATCTATACGCCGGATCATCTTCACAAGGCGCGCTGAATGTTCCGCGCGGACCCATAGTCGTACAGGCCCCGCAGACGATTCACACTCGATCACCAGTGCGCCTCTCGGGAGCCGCAACGCTTCGCGAAAGCTCGCTTCGCGTGCGCAGACATAGCGCAGATCTGTCGGGAGTTCACGCAGACGCGTCCACGACCATCGAGGTTGCCACCGGAACTCACTTCCGGCCGGTACCCGGCCAAGGCTGTATTGGCGCCCCTCGGCTGGCAGGTTAGCCCCGACCTGGAAGAAGACTGCTTCCCCTGCTTCGGCCCGAGCAGCTGTCCGCCGCGCTCGACGTGCCACGAGGATCGTCCCGATCATCGAGCCCACGAAGACCCAGAGCCCCGCAATCACGCCCGTAACCATGCGGGAAGTAAAACAGGCGGCCAACTGATGGCCAAGAGGTTGGATGCGCGCCTCTGACCTGACATTGCTCACCACTCACGGCCGGCACTCGCGTACCGCGCCCCCTGCCATCTCGGAGCTTGAGCGCCCCCGCCGGAGGCTTGTTCGTGGCGTGGTTGTTCTGCACGGTGATCAGCCCATGGACCTCGGCCCCATCCACGTGTGGGCGCGCGTCGGCGGCGCCGAGCGCCGCCGGGGCTTGATGACACTTCGGGCCACGTGGCCATCTCGTACTCGGTCACGAGCCGCGCTACGCCCTCGGACATCACGGCTGCGGCACGTACGGCGACTCGGGGCGCCGTGCCGGTCAGGGCGTGCTCCGCTGCTTCGGGAACAGCCGCTGCCACCCAGTACCTCAGTAGGCGTTCTTGACCCCTGGCCGTGAGGTGCGTGCGGCTGGAAGCTGCTCTACTCACGGGAGCCTAAGGCGCTGAACAGGAACCACTTCAACATGTACCTGCGGAAGCCCGCCCTGATTGAACATCAGGGCCCTGGCCGCGTACCTCGGTCACTCCGACCCGGATTCACGCTCCGGACGTACACGCACCCTAGATGGCGAGCCGATGAGCTGACCTGAGCGGCCGGCGGGGGCCGTGGCTCTCGACAGCCGCTCGCGCCGCGGGGCCCCGAACTGGCCGTCGGCCGTGCCCTTCCAGTGGAGGAAGAGCACGGCCGACGGCCCACGCACGGCCCAGGGGAGCGGAAACCCGCTCTGACCTGGGGCGATATCACACGTCGAAGTACAGCTCGAACTCGTGCGGGTGCGGACGCAGCTGCAGCGGGGCGATCTCGTTGGCGCGCTTGTAGTCGATCCACGTCTCGATCAGGTCCGGCGTGAAGACGTCGCCCTGGAGGAGGAACTCGTGGTCGCGCTCCAGCGAGTCGAGGACGGCCGGGAGCGAGGTCGGGACCTGCGAGACGCCCGCGTGCTCCTCGGGCGCCAACTCGTAGAGGTCCTTGTCGATCGGCTCGGCCGGCTCGATCTTGTTCTTGACGCCGTCCAGGCCCGCGAGGAGCAGAGCCGAGAAGGCGAGGTACGGGTTGCCGGAGGAGTCGGGCGCGCGGAACTCCACGCGCTTGGCCTTCGGGTTCGAACCCGTGATCGGGATACGCATGGCGGCGGAGCGGTTGCGCTGCGAGTAGACCAGGTTGACCGGGGCCTCGAAGCCCGGAACCAGGCGGTGGTACGAGTTCACCGTCGGGTTGGTGAAGGCCAGCAGCGACGGGGCGTGCTTGAGGATGCCGCCGATGTAGTAGCGGGCCATGTCCGACAGGCCCGCGTAGCCGGCCTCGTCGTAGAAGAGCGGCGAGCCGCCCGCCCACAGCGACTGGTGGACGTGCATGCCCGAGCCGTTGTCACCGAAGATCGGCTTCGGCATGAAGGTCGCGGTCTTGCCGTTGCGCCAGGCCACGTTCTTCACGATGTACTTGAAGAGCTGGAGGTCGTCGGCCGCGGCGAGCAGCGTGTTGAACTTGTAGTTGATCTCGGCCTGGCCGGCGGTGCCCACCTCGTGGTGCTGGCGCTCGACCTGGAGACCGGACTTGGCCAGCTCCAGCGAGATCTCGGCACGCAGGTCGGCGAAGTGGTCGACCGGCGGGGTCGGGAAGTAACCGCCCTTGTAGCGGACCTTGTAACCGCGGTTGTCCTCCAGCGCACCGGTGTTCCAGGCGCCCGCCTCGGAGTCGATGTGGTAGAAGGACTCGTTCTCCGAGGTCTTGAAGCGCACGCTGTCGAACACGTAGAACTCGGCCTCGGGGCCGAAGTACGCGGTGTCGGCGATGCCGGTGGACGCGAGGTACGCCTCGGCCTTCTTCGCCACGTTGCGCGGGTCGCGGGAGTACTGCTCGCCCGTGATCGGGTCGTGGATGAAGAAGTTGATGTTGACCGTCTTGTCGCGGCGGAACGGGTCGACGCGCGCGGTGGACAGGTCGGCGCGGAGCGCCATGTCGGACTCGTGGATGGCCTGGAAGCCGCGGATCGAGGAACCGTCGAACGCGAGCTCCTCGGCCGGGTCGAAGGCCTCGGCCGGGATCGTGAAGTGCTGCATCACACCCGGCAGGTCGCAGAAGCGGACATCGACGAACTTGACGTCCTCGTCCGCGATGTACTTCTTGGCCTCGTCGGCGTTCTGGAACATCCAGCTCCTCCTACTCCCGACGTCACCTGCCGGGGTGGTAGTTCGTTCGTGCTGCCAGTGCGGTGGCACACGCTGTTCTCGACACTAGGGACGGGTGATTTCTCGTACGTGACCCATTTGTTTCGCACAAGTTAACCGGACATCCCGCCCCGCACCCCACCTGTCCGTATGGCAAAACGCTCGCAGTACGGTGGACGCGTGGACAAGAGGCAAGCACTCGGATCGTGGCTCTCCGGCCCCCGCAGCGCGGCGGAGGACGCCGGGGTCGACTTCGGATACAGGGGAGAACAACTCGGTCTGCCGGAGGAGGGACCCGGCTCCATCGCCCGCCCCGGCCGCCGTCTCGGCGCCCTCGCCGTCGACTGGGGCCTGTGCCTGTTGATCGCATACGGCCTGATCACCGACGGCTACGACCAGGCCACCAGCAACTGGGCCCTGCTCATCTTCTTCCTGCTCCACGCCCTCACCCTGGGCACGGTCGGCTTCACCCCGGGCAAGCGCCTCTTCGGCCTCCGTGTGGTCGCCCAGGACACCGGCACCGTCAACCCGTGGCGCGCTCTCGTCCGTACGGTCCTGCTCTGCCTCGCCATCCCGGCCCTGGTCTGGGACCGCGACGGCCGCGGCCTGCACGACCGGCTGGCGCGTACGGTGGAGGTGCGGATCTAGCGCCGGGACGACGGCGCGGTACGACGCCGTACGACGATGGGGGCGCCCGGAGTGATCCGGGCGCCCCCATCGTCGTACGTGCCTCGTCGGTGGCCTCGTCAGCGGGCCTTCGGGCCGCCCCTCGGCATGCGCATGCCCTTGGGCATCGGACCCTTGGGGAGCGGCATGTTGCTCATCAGGTCGCCCATCGCGCGCAGCCGGTCGTTGGTGGCGGTCACCTGGGGGCCGGAGAGCACGCGCGGCAGCTTGAGCATGGTCGTGCGGAGCTTCTTCAGCTCGGTCCGGCCCTCGCCGGTGCCCACGACCAGGTCGTGCACCGGGACGTCCGCCACGATGCGGGCCATCTTCCGCTTCTCGGCGGCCAGCAGGCTCTTGACCCGGTTCGGGTTGCCCTCGGCGACCAGGACGATGCCGGCCTTGCCCACGGCCCGGTGCACCACGTCCTGGCTGCGGTTCATCGCCACCGCGGGGGTCGTGGTCCAGCCACGGCCCACGTTGTCGAGCACCGCGGCCGCCGCGCCGGGCTGGCCCTCCATCTGCCCGAACGCCGCACGCTCGGCCCGCCGTCCGAAGACGATCGCCGTCGCGAGGAAGGCGAGCAGGAGGCCCAGAACGCCGAGATAGATGGGGTGACCGATCAAGAAACCGATCGCGAGGAAGACACCGAAGGTGATGATTCCGACAGCCGCGAGTACAAGACCGATCTTCTTGTCGGCCCTGCGGGTCATCTTGTACGTCAGAGCGATCTGCTTGAGTCGCCCGGGGTTCGCAGCGTCCGCTGCGGGTTCCTTCCTCGCCATGGCACGAAGTCTACGTGTCCGGGGAAGTGAGGACGACGGCGGTGCCGGTGGGGACCGGGATCCGGCGGCTGCGCCGGGGAAGCGGCGCCGGGCGGCGGCGGTGCCTGCGCTCGTGCTGCGGACGGGGTCGTGCGGCGAGCGGGGTCGTGCGGAGGGACTGGTTACGAGGTGCGCGAGGAGACGGCCGCCTCGAGGACGCGCTCGGCCTCGACACGGTCCTTGGCGCGGCGGCGGTCCTCCAGCACGGAGGTCCAGGCGTTGCGACGGGCGGTGCGCTGGCCGCTGCTCAGCAGAAGCGACTCGACGGCACGCAGTGCATCGGTGAACGACGGGATCGGTGTGGCGCGGACGGGTGCGGCCTGCATGGGAGGTCCCCCCTCGGGATGGCTGCTCTGGCTAGGACCCTGTACCGGGTGTGAAACCAGGGTCACTCATTGGTGTTACCAGGGCATGACCGACCGGTCAAACGAGGGTGAAGCCTTGATAGGCGGCCCTTAAACCTCGACGCGGCCCTGACAGGGCCCTCATCTGCGAGGACGGTCAGGACCGCGGTCAATCGGCCATTACTGGCGAGTAGCCCCTTGTGCTGGGATTCACACGACCTGATGGCACTGCGTGCCATTTGGCGGAGCGGTCGGTGGAGGGGCTGGTGGAGGGGTCAGACGGCCTGCGAGGCGATGTACGAACCCCGCTTCTCGACGGCCATCTGGTAGAGGCGGCCGGCGCGGTACGAGGAGCGGACCAGCGGGCCGGACATCACGCCGGAGAAGCCGATCTCGTCGGCCTCCTGCTTCAGCTCGACGAACTCCTGCGGCTTGACCCAGCGCTCCACGGGGTGGTGGCGGACGCTCGGCCGCAGGTACTGGGTGATGGTCACCAGCTCGCAGCCGGCGTCGTGCAGCTGCTTCAGCGCCTCGCTGACCTCTTCGCGGGTCTCGCCCATGCCGAGGATCAGGTTCGACTTCGTGACCAGACCGTAGTCGCGGGCCTCGGTGATGACCTTCAGGGAGCGCTCGTAGCGGAAGCCGGGACGGATGCGCTTGAAGATCCTCGGGACCGTCTCGACGTTGTGCGCGAAGACCTCGGGGCGGGACTCGAAGACCTGCTGGAGCAGCTCCGGTACGGCGTTGAAGTCGGGGGCGAGCAGCTCGACCTTGGTGTGGCCGCTCTCACGCTCGGCGGTCTGCCGGTGGATCTGGCGCACCGTCTCGGCGTACAGCCAGGCGCCGCCGTCCTCCAGGTCGTCGCGGGCGACGCCGGTGATGGTGGCGTAGTTCAGGTCCATGGTGACCACCGACTCGCCGACACGGCGGGGCTCGTCGCGGTCCAGCGCCTCGGGCTTGCCGGTGTCGATCTGGCAGAAGTCGCAGCGGCGGGTGCACTGGTCGCCGCCGATGAGGAACGTGGCCTCGCGGTCCTCCCAGCATTCGTAGATGTTGGGGCAGCCCGCCTCCTGGCAGACCGTGTGCAGGCCCTCGCTCTTCACGAGGCTCTGCATCTTCGTGTACTCGGGGCCCATTTTCGCCCGGGTCTTGATCCACTCGGGCTTGCGCTCGATGGGGGTCTGGCTGTTCCGGACCTCCAGGCGCAGCATCTTGCGTCCGTCGGGTGCGACTGCGGACACATCGGCTCCCTGTGCTTCGATTCTTCGGCGTCCCCCAGGGTACGCCCGTACGGTTCTCGCTCTCCGGGGTGGGCAACCTTCACCTTCGCGGTGCCATTCCCCGCGCCGGCCCCGCGTGTGGGTGCGTCCTGCGGCTGCCAGCCCGGTGGGGCTTCTCGCGCGGTCCCCGCGCCCCTGAAAAGCAGGGGCTGCGCCCCGTGCTTTTCGGGCACGCGGGTCTGTTGTCTTAGGGCGCGGCGCGCCTGCGGGTCTGAGAGACGGCGGGCTCCGGGCCCGAGGCCATGGCTCAGGCGGCCGGGGGCAACGGGCCGGGCACCGCTTCCAGGCCCGCCACGGCCTGGACCTTCAGGGGCGCGGGGAACTGCGCGAGAAGCCCACCGGGCCCGCGCCCGCCCGCGAACCCCAGCGCACCACCCCTCTGCGCGAGGCGGACTACACCTGGACTACACCGCCTCGCGCAGAACCACCCGCGGCTGCAACTCCGCGTTCTCCAGCACACCCCGCAGATGCCGCTCGACCACGGGAAGAACCTCCGCGATGCCGATGTCCCGGCCCAGTTCCCCCGCGAGGGAGGCGACCCCCGCGTCACGGATCCCGCACGGGATGATCCGGTCGAACCACTTGTTGTCGGGGTTCACATTGAGCGCGAAGCCATGCATCGTGACCCCCTTCGCGACCCGGATCCCGATCGCCGCGATCTTGCGGTCCTCGCGCCGCTGCCCGGCGTTGGAGGGCGCGTACTCCGGCCCGTTCATCCGCGGATCGAACTCGTCGTCGGTCATCCGGGGGTCGAGGTCCAGCGAGAGCCCGCCGAGCCGCTGCTCGACCGGATCGCCGAGCACCCACACCCCGCTGCGGCCCTCGACCCGGGTCGTCTCCACCCCGAACTCCGCGCACGTACGGATCAGGGCCTCCTCCAGGCGCCGTACGTGGGCCACCACGTCCACCGGCCGGGGAAGCTTCTGGATCGGGTAGCCCACCAGCTGCCCCGGACCGT
The DNA here is from genome assembly GCF_053593335.1 of Streptomyces sp. NPDC002324. Classification (NCBI taxonomy): domain Bacteria; kingdom Bacillati; phylum Actinomycetota; class Actinomycetes; order Kitasatosporales; family Streptomycetaceae; genus Streptomyces; species Streptomyces sp. NPDC002324. The sequence goes on along the minus strand of NZ_JBSFCF010000001.1, from coordinate 535,759 downwards.
GCCAGGTGATCTTGCCGCCGCGGTCGACGTCGATGACGGGGGTGCCGTCGAGGGGACGCTCGTTGTCGGCCGTGCGCCGGCCGGCCGTGTAGACCGGCGGGTGCTCCAGGAGCAGCACGGTGTCGGGGACCTCGTCGGCGAAGCGCGCCGCGTGCACCCGGCGCTGTTCGTCCCACGCCTCCTGGTACTCGACGGCCTCCGCGCCGAACCCCATGCGGACGAACCGCAATCCACTCACGGCAAGCGCCTCCCTCGGCGGTACCACCGGGCGGCGGCACCGCGATAGCCCTGTCAGGCGCGTGACGCGCCCAAGCCACTGTACGACCGCGCGGCCGGGCGGTGTTCGAGCGGTCTTCGGTGCCGGTGCCGGAGACCGTCGTGCGGGGCGCGGAGGCGGAGGCCGACGCTCGTCGTACGCCCCGGCCGCCGGGCGTACGAGGAGCCCAGCCGGCGCGTGACGGAGGCCGACCACGTCAGCCGTGCGGTAAATCCTCACACGATCGGATGAATGGTTGCGGAAGTGTGCGATCGGACGCTTACTCTCCGCTACATTCGCGCCGTTCACAAGGCCGCAAAAGGCTTCTCACCAGGCAATCCGGGAAACCCCGCCGACACCCGGAAGGCAGGAGACCGCACCGCAGATGACGGAACGACCCGCGCAGCGCACCCCCAACCGCCAGCTCGCCGCCCTCATCGCAGAAGCGGGGTTCTCGAACGCGGGACTAGCGCGCCGTGTGGACCAGCTCGGTCTCGAACACGGCCTCGACCTCAGATACGACAAGACGTCGGTCACCCGCTGGCTGCGTGGTCAGCAGCCCCGGGGGACGACACCCGCACTCATCGCCGAGGTGTTCACCCGCCGCCTCGGCCGTCGGCTCACCGCCCAGGACCTCGGCCTGGACGCCTGCGCCCCCGTCTACGCGGGCCTGGAGTTCGCCGCAACCCCCGAGGAGGCCATCGACATCGTCGGCGGCCTGTGGCGCAAGGACTCCGGCAGCCACGCCGAACTCCGCAAGATCGCGTTCACACCCGCCGGGCTGGTCGTCCCCAGCCGGGACTGGCTGATCGGCCGCGCCGACGACCGGGTGGGCCGGGGCGATCCGGGCGCGACCCGGGTCCCCCCGCAGGGCCGTCCGGTCGTCCCCCGGCAGCGCAGCCAGACCGAGCGCGGCCCCGGCCAGAAGGTCACCGGCGGGGACATCGCCGCCCTCCGCTCGGTGGGGGAGCTGTTCCGCGCCCTCGATGACGCGTACGGCGGCGGTCACGCCCGCCAGGCCCTCGTGCGCTACCTGGAGCACGAGGCCGAGCCCATGCTGCGCGGCGCCTACGGCGAGCAGGTCGGCCGGCGGCTGTTCGCGGCCGCCGCCGACCTGACCCGGCTGGCCGGCTGGACCTCGTACGACATCGGCGCCCACGGACTCGCGCAGCGGTACTTCGTGCAGGCGCTCAGGCTGGCGCAGGCGGCGGGGGACCGGGCGTACGGGGCGTACGTGCTCGTCACGATGAGCCGTCAGGCGGTCTATCTGGGACATGGGCGCGAGGCCGTGCAGCTCGCGCGCGTCGCCCAGCAGGGCGTCGGGTCGGCCGTGCCGCCGGTGGTGCAGTCGCTGCTGCACTCCGTCGAGGCGCGGGGGCACGCGGTGCTCGGCGAGGTGCGGGCCTCCACCGCCGCGCTGGTCCGGGCCGAACGCGCCCTGGAGACGGCCCGTCCCGGGGACGAGGTCCCGTACTGGGCGCGGTTCTTCGACGAGGCCCAGCTCGCCGACGAGTTCGGGCACAGCCACCGCGACCTCCAGCAGTACCGGGCAGCCGCCCAGCACGCCGAGCGCTCCCTGCAGTTGCGGGCACCCGCCTACGCCCGCAGCCGCCTCTTCTGCCGCGTCGTCCTCGCCTCCGCCCGCCTGGGCCTCGGAGAGCTCGACCAGGCCTGCCAGTTGGGCGCGGAGGCCGCCGGCCAGGCCTCCGAGATGCGGTCCGTACGGGCCGTGGAGTACGTCCGCGACTTCGAACGCCGCCTGGAGCCCTACCGCGACGCGGCCCCGGTGCGGGGGTACCGGGACAAGGTGGCGGCGCTGGGGTAGGTGTGGGCCCGTAGTACCCGTAACCCGCCTCAGGGGCGCCCGGCACAGCGCCGGGCGCCCCTGAGGCGTCTCCCGGGGAGCCTCACGCGGCCGTCTCCAGCGGCTCCTCGGAGAGCAGCGGGCGGACGTCCAGGTCGGTCAGGACGGCGTGTGCGGCCCGCCGGGCGGAGTGCAGGGCGCCCTGGACGGTGCTGGTGTCGCGGTGGTCGCCGCAGACGTAGAGGCCCGCCAGGAGGCGCACCGGACGGCGCAGGTCGTGCGGCGCGGGCATCGCGGGGACCGCCTCGGGGACGTGGTGCGCGGCGAGGAGTTCCCAGCGGGTCGTGGACGTCCGGTAGAGACGGGCCAGTTGGGCGCGGACCGTGGCGTCGAGGTGCGCGGGGTCCGGGGGAGTGCCGAGCACCGTGGAGGTGATCAGGGCGCGGCCCGCCGGTGCCCGGCTCGGGTCGACCTGGCTGACGACCGCCGTGTGCGAGACGGGCCCGCTGCGGTCGGCGTCGAGGAGCAGCGCCGGTTCGGTCAACGGGGGCTCGTCGGTGGCGTGGTGCAGAACCGTCACCGGGTGGAACCCCGGCACCCGCAGCCCGGGCAGCAGATCGGCGGCGGACCGGGCGTCGGTGGCCAGCACGACGGCACGGCAGGTGAGTTCACCGTGGTGGGCCGTGGTCACCGAGGTCGTGCTGATCGCGGTGACCTGGACGCCCGTGCGGACCGAGCCCGGCGGCAGCGCGGCCGCGAGCAGCTCCGGAAGCGTGTCGGCGCCGCCCTCCGGGATGCACAGCCGACCCGTCGCGAAGGTGTGCAGCGCCAGGTCGGCACAGCGGCTGGAGGTCTCCAGCGCCGGGTCGGCGAGCAGCGCGGCCAGCAGGGGGCGTACGAAACCGTCGATCGTCCGGGGCGGGAACCCCCGGGTCGTCAGTGCCTGGGCGGCCGGTACCTCCACCCGGGCGAGGAGCCGCTCGGGCGCGGTCGCGGCGAGCCGGGCCAGGGCCATGGCCAGCCGGGACTGGTCGGCGGGAGCGCCCAGCCGGCCGGGCCGCGTGCCCGCGGAACGGGCCGGGGAACGGCCCTGGTTCCGGGGGAGCCTGGGGGCGCTTGCCAGGGCGCGCGCGGCCGTGAGTGCGCCCCTCGCGCTCCGCAGGACCGGGGCGGCGCCGGCGCGTTGATGACGGCCGTCGGCGTGCAGCAGGACGCCGGGGGCGAACGCGCGCAGGGGGAGCCGGTCCAGGCCGGGCGTACGGCGCAGTTCCGGGTACGACGTGGAGAGCAGCCGCGTCGTGCGGTCCAGGCGGAAGCCGTCGATCTTCTCGGTGGACATGCGGCCGCCGACGGCGGGGGCGGCCTCCAGGACGGTGGTCCTCAGCCCCGCCCTGGTCAGATGTCCGGCTGCGGCGAGGCCGGCCACACCGGCTCCTACCACGATGACGTCTGTGTCTTCGGCGTACTCCGTGTCCGCCGGGAACGCCGACTGGTGCACCGACTCAAGCACGTGCCCCTCCCGAGGTCGCGCGGCTGCGGGGACGTTATGCCCCCAACATCCTTCTGAAATACCTGAGTTCGGCATGAGAGTGAAGGCGGGCGCCGGTTCCGGGGAAGGAGCGCGGGACCTCGCACGGGGGCATGGACGGGGTGCGCGTGCGCCGGGTATTCGGGGGGCGGGGACGTCGTCGTCGGGTGCGGGTCCGGTGGGGGCCGCTCGCGCGGTTCCCCGCGCCCCTGAAAAGCAGGGGCTGCGCCCACCGCTTTCAGCACCGCGCGGCCACCGCTTTCAGGCCCGCGGGGCCTGTGTCGTTCAGGGGCGCGGGGAACCGCGCGAGAAGTCCCACCGGACCCGCACCCGACATCACACCCACACCGACCACGAACCCGCCCCCTCAGCCGAGCGCAGCTCGGATCGCGTCGTCGATCTCCGGATACGTGAAGGTGAACCCCGACTCCAGCAACCGCGTCGGAACGGCCCGCGTACTGCCGAGCACATCGCCCGCCACCTCGCCGAGCGCGAGCCGCAGCGCCGGCGCGGGCACCGTGAACAGGGTGGGCCGGCGCAGTACCCGGCCCATCGCCGCCGTGATCTCACGGTTGGTGCGCGGGGCCGGCGCGGTCAGGTTGAACGGGCCCGACAGCGACGGCGTGAACAGCAGATGCCGCAGGGCCGCGACCTCGTCGTGCAGGGAGATGAAGCTCCAGTACTGGCGGCCGTCGCCCATCCGCCCGCCCAACCCGGCCTTGAACAGCGGGAACAGCGGACCCCAGGCGCCTCCGCCCCGGGCCACCACCAGCCCCGTACGGGCGAACGCGGTACGGATCCCGGCCTCCCGCGCCGCCTCGGTCGCCCCCTCCCACTCCACGCACAGCCCGGACAGGAACTCCGAGCCCGGCTCCGCCGACTCGTCCACGACCCGGTCGCCCGTGAAGCCGTAGAAGCCGATGGCGCTGCCGTTGACCAGCACGTTCGGTGGGGTGTCGAGGGAGGCGGCGGCCTCGGCGAGCGTCCTGGTGCCGAGCACCCGGCTCCTGCGGATCGTCGCCTTGTACGCGTCCGTCCAGCGGCGGGAGGCGACCCCCGCGCCGGCGAGGTTGACGACGGCCGCGCACCCCGCGAGGCCGGCCGTGTCGACCCGCCCCGCCTCCGGGTCCCAGCGCACCTCACCCGGCGCCCGGGGCGCCCGCCGCACGAGCCGGAGCACCTCGTGACCGTCCTCGGTGAGCGAGCGGGCCAGCGCGGAACCGATCAGGCCGGACGCACCGGCGATCGCGATACGAGAACCGGGCGGAACGGGCGATTCAACGGTCATGTCTCCATCCTGCCCGCCGCACGGCGGGACGGCGGGTCCGGGGTGCACGATCCGGCCGACGATTCGCCGGTCCGGCCGCCGTACAGTGGCCGCCATGCCCGCACCGCACATACGCCTCGCCACCTCGGAGGACGAGGACACGCTCGGCCGACTCGACCGCGACACCTGGTCCACGCTGCACTCCGTCCAGGAACGCCCCACCCAGCCGTACGCGCCGTTCTTCAACGAGCGCTACGGCCCCCGGGACCACCTGGTCGCCGAACTCGACGGCACCGTCGTCGGGTACGTCCGCCTCGCCCTGCCCTCCGGCCTCGCCTGTCACACGCACGTCCGTCAGATCCAGGGCCTCGCCGTCGCCGACCGGGCGCGCGGGGCGGGCGTCGCACGGGCGCTGCTGCGCGCCGTCCAGGACGAGGCGCGCCGCCGCGGCGCCCGCCGGCTGACCCTGCGGGTCCTCGGCCACAACACCGCGGCCAGGAGGCTCTACGAGTCCGAGGGCTTCGTGGTGGAGGGGATCCTGCCGGAGGAGTTCCTGCTCGACGGGGCGTACGTGGACGACGTACTGATGGGCCGTCGGCTCTGACCCGACCGCCCACCACCGACCCCTTCCCCCAGCGGCCGGCGGGTCACGGGGCCGCCGGGTCACCGCGTCACGAGGTCACCGCGTCACGAGGTCACCAGGTCACCCGTGTCCACCGGGGTCGTCGCGTTCGCCGCGCGCTTCGCGTCCGGGAGGACCTCGTCCACCGTGAGGACGTACCCCGTCTCGGCGTCCGAGGTGGAGCGGGCGAAGACGACGCCGAAGACCCGGCCGTCGGTGGTGAGGAGGGGGCCGCCGGAGTTGCCGGGGCGGACGGTGGAGCGGATGGAGTAGATGTCGCGGGTCACCGAGTCGGTGTTGTAGATGTTCCGGCCGGTCGCGTCGATCCGGCTGGCGACCGTGGCCGCCTGGAGGTCCAGGCCGCCGTCCTCCGGATAACCGGCCACGACCGCCGCGTCCCCGCGCTCGGCGCTGTCGTCGAAGCGCAGCAGCGGGGCCTTGAGCCCCGGGACGTACAGGACCGCCACGTCCTTGTCGGAGTCGAAGAGCACGACCTTCGCCTCGTACGCCCTGCCCACGCCGCCCACGCGCACGCTCGGGTCGTCGATGCCCGCCACCACATGGGCGTTGGTCATCACATGCTCGCCGGCGAACACGAAACCGCTGCCCTCGCGGCCCTGGGTGCCCGCGACGCCCTCGATCTTCACCGTGCTCCGCTTGGCGGCGCCGGTCGCGGCCGCGGTGACGCTGTCGCCGGAGGGCTTGGCGACCTCGGCCGTCGCCTCGTTCTCGAACGGGTTGAAGACCTGCGGGAAGCCCGCCTCGGTGAGCGCGGACGTGGCGTCCGAGAACCAGGCCGGGGTGGTGTCCGGCATGGTGTTCTGCACGGCGCCCAGCAGCGCGGAGTTCCGGATCGAGTTGGTCACCACCGCCGACGAGGACGCCCCGAGAACGCTCGCGGCCACCCACGCCACGATGAGCACGGCGAGGGTGTTGGCCGCCGCCCCGCCGATGCCGTCGGCCACCCGCAGCGGGCTGCGGTCGATCTCCCGGCGCAGCCGCAGCGCCAGCCTGCCCGCCAGCTCGTGCCCGATCACCCCCGGCACCAGGACGGTCAGCACCGCCGTGACCGTCGCCGTGGGCGTGCCCGCCTCCACCAGCTCCATCATCCAGGGCAGCACCCAGACGCCGGTCGCCGCACCGCCCACGAAACCGGCGAGGGACACACATCCCGCCACCAGGCCGCGACGGTAACCCGACGCCGCGTAGGCCAGGATCACCAGCATCAGCAGGATGTCGAGCACGTCCACTCCAGCCGCCTCTCTCTAGGGACCCTGTAGTACGCGCGCGGCGGCCGCAGTGATCAGCTGCGCCCCCGCGGCACCCCGCCGGTCCGCGCGAACCGGCCACCACCGCGCCACATCCGCTCTGGAACAGTGAAAACGCCCCGGACCACGGCGTTGGTTCCTTCCGCTTCCACCGGGTGGCCCACCCCACATCGCGGCGGGGGCGCATCCGGGTGACTCTGGGGACATGCGTGTGTTCCGGAGGCCACGGGGGGCGCGGATACGGCGGCACCTGCGCCGGTCGCGTGACCGCGTGCGCCTGGCGTGGGAGCGTGCGGATCCGCCCCGGCGGGTGCTCCTGCTGCTGCTGGCCTCCCTGCCCGGCCTGGCGGCCGTCCTCGCGCTGGTCATGCTGGTGTTCGGCGTGGACCGTACGGGGCAGCGGCCGGGCCGGCCCGCCGCGGCCCGGCCCGCGCTGCCGCACCAGGCGCCCCGGCCGCCCATCGTGCCGAGGACCCGCTGGCTGGAGAAGGACGCGCCCAGCCAGCCACCCGCCCGCTACGACGACGAGGTCGCCGCCGTCTTCATCCACCACACGGACTCGCCCAACGGCTACGACTGCGCCGACGCGCCCCGCATCATCCGTTACCTCTACGCGGGCCAGACCGGTGCCAAGGACTGGGACGACATCGGCTACAACTTCCTCGTCGACCGCTGCGGCACCATCTACGAGGGCCGCGCGGGCGGCATCGACCGTGCCGTCACCGGCGCTCACACCCAGGGCTTCAACCACCGCACCACCGGCATCGCCGCCCTCGGCACCTTCACCGCCGGCGTCCCGGTCCCGCAGGCCATGACCGACGCGATCGCCGCCCTCGCCGCCTGGAAACTCGGCCTCTCCGACACCGACCCGCGCGGCAGCGTCCGGCTCACCTCCAGCAACAGCCTCAGCCGCTACGCCTCCGGCACCACCGTCCTGCTGCCCACCCTCGCGGGCCACAGCGACGGCTACATGACCAGCTGCCCGGGCGCGGCCCTCGCGGAACGCCTGCCCGCGATCAGGGAGCTGGCGGCCCGCCTCCAGGGCCGGCGTTGACCCGGATCTCAACGGGTTCACAGACAGCGTGCCGGGGCCTCACAGACCGCTCCAAGATCCGTGCCCTACCTTCGTGGTGTCACGCCGACCGGAGATGGGGAAAGTGGTGGGGAAGATGCTCGGCAGCCGTACGACGAACGACGCGTCCCGCGACCGGCGGAGGTCCTGGTCCTCGGCCCTGCGGAGCCCCTGGACGGTGGCCTGCGCGACCGCCGTCGTCGTGCTCGGCCCGTCCGCCGTCACCGCGTCCGCGCTGGACCGCGCCAACGCCGCGCCCCTGCACGGGGCCCACGCCCCCGGGCACCCCGCCCCGGGGCAGGAACGACGCCACCACGCCCAGCCGTACACCACCGAGCAGTACGCCTACCTGCCGCGCACGCCGGGCCGCGGCTCGCGCGCCTGAGACACCCCGCCCCGCCGGAACCGGCCCGGCTCAGCCCTCGCCCCGGAAACGCTCCCAGAGCTTCGGGCAGCGCTCCGCGAGCGCCGTCTCGTCCTCGAAGTCGAGCGGGGTGCCCTCCGGTTCGCCCGGCGGGGGCGGGATGCCGAGGTCCGGGGCGACCACACCGGTGAGCTGCTCGTACGCCTCGTCCGCGGCGTAGCCCAGCTCCTCGCCGTCCCCGTCGATCTCGTCGTCGAAGTCGTCCAGCAGACCGGCGAGCGAGTCGGGGTCGTGGACCGCGCCCTCGAAGACCTCCCGGCCCTGACCGATCAGCCAGCACCGGAAGAAGTCGAACGCGTCGTCACTGGCACCGTCGAGCAGCACCCACGCGGCGCCCCAAAGGTCCCAGGTGTAGGCGCGGTTGTAGCGGGACTCGAAGTGCCGGGCGAAGTCCAGCACCGCCTCCGGGTCCAGCCGGCCGAGCCGTTCCACGAGCAGGTCGGCCTGGTCCTCGGGATCGCCCTCGGCATCCTCGCGGGCCGCGTCCACCAGCTCCCAGAACTCCGTCTCGTCCATCACGGGTCCAGCATCGTGCCTGGGCGGGTGCGACGCACGCGGAGAACGGCGGAATGTTGTGTCCGCCACGATGTCCGCGCGGCCTCACGGGGTCGCGTACAGCCCGGCGAGCCGGCGCGCGTCGCCCGCGAAGCGCTCCCGCAGGCCCGCGGGCGCCAGCACCTCGGCCTCCGCCCCCAGCGCCGTGAGCTGCGTGTGCGCCACCTCCTCCGACTCGACCCGGAGCGTGAGGGTCGTCCGGCCGTGTTCGTCCGGCGTCCCGGCCGCCGTCAGCGCGTCCCGGGCCGAGACGGGATCCACGACGTACGGCAGTCTGCGCACGCCCTCCGCCGAGAGCCGCACGACGACCTCGGCGTGCAGGATCGACCGGGCGAACCGCTCCGCCTGCGCGTCCCAGTAGGCCGGCAGGTCGAACTCCTCGTCGCGGGCGAAGCGCTCGCCGCCGTCCTCGACGGAGAGGAAACGGTCGATGCGATAGGTCCGGAAGGATCCGGTGCCGCCGCCGGTGAGGGGGACATGGGCGCACAGGTACCAGACACCGGCCTTGAGGACGAGACCGTACGGTTCCAGCGCGCGCTCGACCTCGGTGTCACCCCTGCGATAGCGCGCGACGATCCCGCGGTCGTCCCACACGGCGTCCGCCACGGCGGGCAGCAGCTCAGGGGTCTTCGGCTCCTGGAACCAGCTCGGCGCGTCGAGGTGGAACCGCTGGGACGCCGTACGGGAGGCATCGCGGAGGGAGGGCAGCAGGGCGGCCGAGACCTTCAGCCGGGCCGCCGAGGCCGCGTCCTCCAGCCCCATCTCCCGCAGCGCCCCCGGCACACCGCTGAGGAACAACGCCTCGGCCTCACCGCGGGCCAGGCCCGTGAGCCGTGTGCGGTACCCGCCGATCAGCCGGTACCCCCCGGCCCGCCCCCGGTCCGCGTACACCGGCACCCCCGCCTCCGACAGCGCCTGGGCGTCCCGGGTGACGGTCCGCTCGGACACCTCCAGTTCACGGGCCAGTTCGGCGGCGGTCATGGAGGGCCGGGACTGGAGAAGCAGCACCATCTTGATCAGCCGAGCAGCACGCATGCCTTCATGATGCCGGGTGCGTGGGGGGCGCGGGGAACCGCCCGATCAGCCCCACCGGGCCGGCCGACGGGGGTCGAAGGGGCGCGACCCCTGGGGGGAGGGATGGGTAGGGGCGGCGGGGGCGAGGAAAACGCCCCCACCGCCCCGCCGGTGTCACAGCCCGTACCGCTCCCGAGCCTCCTTCACCGCCGTCGCCTGGACCTCACCACGACGGGCGAGTTGCGCGAGGGCGGCGACGACCACGGACTGCGCGTCCACACCGAAGTGACGGCGGGCGGCCTCCCGGGTGTCCGACAGCCCGAACCCGTCCGCACCGAGCGACGAGTAGTCCTGCTCGACCCACTGCGCGATCTGGTCCGGAACCTGGCGCATGTAGTCGGAGACGGCCAGCACCGGCCCCTCCGCACCCTGCAACGCCTGCCGGACGAACGGCGTCCGCTCCTCCCCGCGCAGCAGCGCGGCATCCGCCTCCAGCGCGTCCCGCCGCAGCTCGCTCCACGAGGTCGCGGACCAGACGTCCGCCGCGACACCCCACTCCTCGGCGAGGAGCTTCTGCGCCTCCAGGACCCAGTGGATCGCCGTACCGGAGCCGAGCAGCTGGACGCGCGGGGCGTTCGCCACCGGGGACAGCCCCGCCGACTCGGCCGTGTTGAAGCGGTACAGGCCCTTGACGATGCCCTCGTCCACCCCGGCGACGCCCGGCTTGGCGGGCTGCGGCAGCGGCTCGTTGTAGACGGTCAGGTAGTAGAAGACGTTCGGGTCCTCGCCCGGCGCGGCCTCGCCGTACATCCGGCGCAGACCGTCCTTGACGATCGCCGCGACCTCGTACGCGAACGCCGGGTCGTACGTCAGTGCCGCCGGGTTCGTCGCCGCGATGACCGGCGAGTGGCCGTCGGCGTGCTGCAGGCCCTCACCCGTCAGGGTCGTACGGCCGGCCGTCGCGCCGACGAGGAAGCCGCGGCCGAGCTGGTCGCCGAGCTGCCACATCTGGTCGGCCGTGCGCTGCCAGCCGAACATCGAGTAGAAGATGTAGAAGGGGATCATCGCCTCGCCGTGCGTGGAGTACGCGGTGGACGCGGCGATGAAGTCCGCCATGGAACCGGCCTCGGTGATCCCCTCGTTGAGGATCTGGCCGTCCTTGGCCTCCTTGTAGTACATCAGCTGGTCGCGGTCGACCGGCTCGTACGTCTGGCCCTTGGGGGAGTAGATCCCGAGGGACGGGAACAGCGACTCCATGCCGAAGGTGCGCGCCTCGTCGGGGACGATCGGCACCCAGCGGCGGCCGGTCTGCTTGTCGCGGACCAGGTCCTTGACCAGACGGACGAAGGCCATGGTCGTCGCCACGTTCTGCGAGCCGGAGCCCTTGTCGAAGGCGGCGAACGTCTTGTCGGCGGCGGCCGGCAGCGGGGCCAGCGCGTGCGTACGGCGGGCCGGGGCGGGGCCGCCGAGCGCGGCGCGGCGCTCCTGGAGATAGCGGACCTCGGCGGAGTCTGCGCCGGGGTGGCCGTAGGGCACGACCCCGTCGACGAAGTCGCTGTCCTTGATGGGCAGTTCGAGCAGATCACGCATCTGCTTGAACTCGTCCGTCGACAGCTTCTTCATCTGGTGGTTGGCGTTCTTCGACGCGAAGCCCTCGCCGAGGGTGAAGCCCTTGACGGTCTGGGCCAGGATGACGGTCGGCGCACCCTTGAACTCGACGGCGGCCTTGTAGGCGGCGTACACCTTGCGGGCCTCGTGACCACCGCGCGAGAGGTGGAAGCACTCCAGGATCTTGTCGTCGCTCAGCAGCTTCGCCATCTCGACGAGCGCGGGGTCCTTGCCGAAGAAGTCCTGGCGGATGTAGGCGGCGTCACGGGTCTGGTACGTCTGCACCTGCGCGTCGGGTACCTCGCGCAGCCGGCGCAGGAGCGCGCCGGTCGTGTCGAGCTGGAACAGCTCGTCCCAGGCGGAACCCCAGAGCGTCTTCACGACGTTCCAGCCGGCGCCGCGGAACTGGGCCTCCAGCTCCTGCACGATCTTGAAGTTGGCGCGGACCGGGCCGTCGAGGCGCTGCAGGTTGCAGTTGATGACGAAGGTGAGGTTGTCGAGTCCCTCGCGGCTCGCCAGCCCGAGTGCGGCCGTCGACTCCGGCTCGTCCATCTCGCCGTCGCCGAGGAACGCCCAGACGTGGGAGTCGGAGACGTCCTTGATGCCACGGCTGGTGAGGTAGCGGTTGAAGCGCGCCTGGTAGATGGCGGAGAGGGGGCCGAGGCCCATGCTCACCGTCGGGAACTCCCACAGCCAGGGCAGGCGGCGGGGGTGCGGGTACGACGGCAGGCCCTCGCCCCCTGCCTCACGGCGGAAGTTGTCCAGGTGGGACTCGTTCAGGCGGCCGTCGAGGAAGGCGCGGGCGTAGATGCCGGGGGAGGCGTGGCCCTGGATGTAGAGCTGGTCGCCGGAGCCGTCCCGCTCCTTGCCCTTGAAGAAGTGGTTGAAGCCGGTCTCGTAGAGCCAGGCCGCGGAGGCGAAGGTGGCGATGTGGCCGCCGACGCCGTACTTGGCGCCGCGGGTGACCATCGCGGCCGCGTTCCAGCGGTTCCAGGCGGTGATACGGCGTTCCATCGCCTCGTCACCGGGGATGCCCGGCTCGGCGGCGGTGGGGATGGTGTTGACGTAGTCCGTCTCGAGCAGCTTGGGCAGCGCGATGCCGTTGCCCTCCGCACGCTCCAGGGTGCGGCGCATCAGGTACGCCGCGCGGTGCGGCCCGGCCGCCTTGGTGACGGCGTCCAGCGAGGCCTGCCATTCGGCGGTCTCCTCCGGGTCCCGGTCGGGGAGCTGGTCGAGCGCGCTCGGCTGGATGGCGTGGGAGTCGGTCATTGCGCCGCCTTCCTCAGTCGAAGGGGGTTCCCTCATCGGTAAGGGTTCGGGGGTTGCCCTTGGTCTTTGGCAGGACAGGGCGGTGGGCTTCGGTGGAAGCCCGTCGGCGACTGTAACCCGCTGATCGATGATCGATCAAAGGGTTCCGGGCAAAATATCTTGATCACGAGAAAGTCGGCACGGGGTGCCCTCGGCGGAGACACCGGGTGCCGTGGCGGGTCGGGGTTTGTGCAGGTGGGGCGGCGTTTGAGCGGGGGTGCGCTCAGGGGGAGGGGGTGCGGGGTGCGTCGGCGGGTGCGGCCGGTGGGGCTTCTCGCGCAGTTCCCCGCGCCCCTGAAAACCCAGGCCCCGCAGGCCTGAAGAGCTCAGCCCTGCCCCCGCGAGCCTGGCATACGACGACCCTGCGGCCCGAAAAGTACGGGCCGCAGCCCCGGCTTCTCAGGGGCGCGAGGAACTGCGCGATCAGCCCCCACCGGACTGTGGCCGAAGCCCCTGCTTTTGAGGGGCGCTGAGAACTGCGCGAGCGACCCCCGGGCGCGGAGAACTGCGCGAGCGACCCCCACCTGACCCGTGGCCGAGACGTCTACGCCGGCTCGTCGTCCGTGTGCGGGGCGCAGCCCAGGACGTGGGACTTGACCAGGTCGGCGATCCGGGGGTCGCGTCGCCGGAACGCCGCGACCAGCTCCTCGTGCTCCTCCGCGTAGGACTGCTGGACCGTACCCAGCCAGCGGATCGAGAGCGCGGTGAAGACCTCGATCCCCAGCCCCTCCCACGTGTGCAGCAGCACCGAGTTCCCCGCCGCCCGCACCAGCTCCCGGTGGAACGCCACCGTGTGCCGCACCTGGGACGTCCCGTCGGCGTTGCGGTCCGCCTCGTACAGCGCGGCCACATGCGGCTCCAGCGCCGAGCAGTCCTCCGCCAGCCGCTCCGCCGCCAGCTCCGCGGCGATCGCCTCCAGCCCCGCCCGTACCGGGTAGCTCTCCTCCAGATCGGCCGCGGTCAGATTCCGCACCCGTACGCCCTTGTTCGGCGCGGATTCGATCAACCGCAGCGACTCCAGCTCACGCAGCGCCTCCCGCACGGGAGTCTGGCTGACCTCCAGCTCCGTCGCGATCCGCCGCTCCACGATCCGCTCACCCGGCTTCCACCGCCCGCTCACGATGCCTTCCACGATGTGCTCGCGGATCTGTTCGCGCAGCGAGTGGACGACGGGCGCGGTGGTCATGCGGGCTCCTTCGGCGGGGGACCGGCGGGGGACGAGCCCCAGGGGCGTTGACCTCTAGACAATAGAGCCGCGGCCCTCCGGTGGAGAGGCGCACGGGGGTCCTTTCGCGCAGGTGAGACGAGACTTACACGCTCCCATGGGCGGCCGGTTTGTAAAGACCCGTACCGGCCAGGCTCGGCGGCGGTCCCCCGCACACCCGCGGCGGAGCGCGCACGCACCGGTGCCCCGCCCGGAGAAGTCCGGACGGGGCACCGTCGTCCCGCGATCAGCGGCCTCTGCTCAGAAGCCCCTGCTCAGAGGCTCACAGTCCGAGCTCGACCTCGAACTCGCCCGCTTCCAGGATCGCCTTGACGGCCGTTAGGTAACGGGCCGCGTCGGCGCCGTCGACCAGACGGTGGTCGTAGGAGAGGGTCAGGTACGTCATGTCGCGGACGCCGATGACCGCGCCCTCCTCCGTCTCGATCACGGCGGGGCGCTTGACCGTGGCGCCGATGCCGAGGATCGCGACCTGGTTCGGCGGCACGATGATCGTGTCGAAGAGCGCGCCGCGCGAACCGGTGTTGGAGATGGTGAACGTCGCACCGGACAGCTCGTCCGGCGTGATCTTGTTCGCCCGCACCTTGCCCGCCAGGTCGGCGGTGGCCTTGGCGATACCGGCGATGTTGAGGTCACCGGCGCCCTTGATGACCGGGGTCATCAGGCCCTTCTCGGAGTCCACCGCGATACCGATGTTCTCGGCGTCGAAGTAGGTGATCGTGCCCTCGCCCTCGTTGATCCGGGCGTTGATGGGCGCGTGCGCCTTCAGCGCCTGAGCCGCGGCCTTGACGAAGAACGGCATCGGGGACAGCTTCACGCCCTCGCGGGCCGCGAACGAGTCCTTGGCCCGGGCGCGCAGCCGCATCAGACGGGTGACGTCGACCTCGACGACCGAGGACAGCTGCGCCTGCTCGTGCAGCGCCTTGACCATGTTGTCGCCGATGACCTTGCGGATGCGCGGCATCTTGATGGTCTGGCCACGGAGGGGAGACGCCTCCAGGGACGGCGCCTTCTTGGGGGCGGCGGCGGCCGGTGCGGCAGCGGCGGGAGCCGGAGCGGCGGCAGCGGCCTTCGCGGCCTCGGCGGCGGCGACGACGTCCTGCTTGCGGATACGGCCGCCGACGCCGGTGCCCTTGACGGAGCCCAGGTCGACACCGTTCTCGGCGGCGAGCTTGCGCACCAGCGGGGTGACGTAGGCGCCCTCGTCGGTCGCCTTGGCGGCGGCAGAGCCTCCGGCAGTCGCGGCAGGGGCGGCAGCGGCCGGAGCCGGGGCGGCCGGAGCGGGTGCGGCGGCCGGAGCGGGTGCGGCGGCCGGAGCCTCGGCGGCGGGCGCCGGAGCCGGAGCGGCGGGAGCGGCCGGAGCCGGAGCGGCCGGGGCGGCGGGCGCCGGGGCAGCGGCGGCGGGCGCCGGAGCCGGGGCGGCCGGAGCCGGAGCGGCGGCCGGGGCGGCACCGGGAGCGCCGATGACGGCCAGCTTGGCGCCGACCTCCGCCGTCTCGTCCTCGGCGACCGTGATCTCCAGCAGCACACCGGAGGTGGGCGCCGGGATCTCGGTGTCGACCTTGTCCGTGGAGACCTCCAGCAGCGGCTCGTCGGCCTCGACGGAGTCGCCGACCTCCTTGAGCCAGCGGGTGACGGTGCCCTCGGTGACGGACTCGCCGAGCGCCGGGAGGACCACGTCGGTGCCCTCGGCGGAGCCGGCACCGGTGGCCGCCTCGGCGGTCGGGGCCGGTGCGGGGGCCTCCTGCTCGGTGGAGGGCGCGGCCGCGGCGGGCTCGGGGGCCGGAGCCGGAGCCTCCTCGGCGGCGGGGGCCGGGGCGGCGGCGGGCGCGCCCGAGCCGTCGTCGATCAGGGCCAGCTCGGCGCCGACCTCGACCGTCTCGTCCTCGGCGACCTTGATGGACGCCAGGATGCCGGCGGCGGGGGAGGGGATCTCGGTGTCGACCTTGTCGGTCGAGACCTCGAGCAGCGGCTCGTCGGCCTCTACGCGCTCACCCTCGGCCTTGAGCCAGCGGGTGACGGTGCCCTCGGTGACGCTCTCGCCGAGCGCCGGAAGGGTTACGGAAACCGCCATGGTTTCTGTTGCTCCTTAACGATTGCGGAAGTCTGGATCGTCGCTTCGTCGACCGAGGGTCAGTCGTGCGAGTGCAGCGGCTTGCCCGCGAGGGCCAGGTGGGCCTCGCCGAGCGCCTCGTTCTGCGTCGGGTGGGCGTGGATGAGCTGGGCGACCTCGGAGGGCAGCGCTTCCCAGTTGTAGATCAGCTGGGCCTCGCCGACCTGCTCGCCCATGCGGTCGCCGACCATGTGGACGCCGACCACGGCACCGTCCTTGACCTGGACGAGCTTGATCTCGCCCGAGGTGTTGAGGATCTTGCTCTTGCCGTTGCCCGCGAGGTTGTACTTCAGAGCGACGACCTTGTCCGCGCCGTAGATCTCCTTGGCCTTGGCCTCGGTGATACCGACGGAGGCGACCTCGGGGTGGCAGTACGTCACCCGCGGGACACCGTCGTAGTCGATCGGAACGGCCTTCAGGCCGGCCAGACGCTCCGCCACCAGAATGCCCTCGGCGAAGCCGACGTGCGCGAGCTGGAGCGTCGGGACCAGGTCACCGACGGCGGAGATGGTCGGGACGTTCGTCCGCATGTACTCGTCGACCAGGACGTAGCCGCGGTCCATGGCGACGCCCTGCTCCTCGTAGCCGAGACCGGCGGAGACGGGCCCCCGGCCGACGGCCACCAGGAGCAGCTCGGCCTCGAACTCCTTGCCGTCGGCGAGGGTGACCTTGACACCGTCCTGGGTGTACTCGGCCTTCGAGAAGAAGGTGCCCAGGTTGAACTTGATGCCGCGCTTGCGGAAGGCGCGCTCAAGAAGCTTGGAGGAGTTCTCGTCCTCGAGCGGGGCGAGGTGCTTGAGGCCCTCGATGATGGTGATGTCGGTGCCGAAGGACTTCCAGGCGGAGGCGAACTCGACGCCGATGACACCGCCGCCGAGGACGATCGCCGACTTCGGGACCCGGTCCAGGACGAGGGCGTGGTCCGAGGAGATGATGCGGTTGCCGTCGATCTCCAGGCCCGGCAGCGACTTCGGCACGGAGCCGGTCGCCAGCAGGACGTGACGGCCCTGGACGCGCTGGCCGTTGACATCGACGGAGGTCGGGGAGGACAGACGGCCCTCACCCTCGATGTAGGTGACCTTGCGGGAGGCGATGAGCCCCTGCAGACCCTTGTACAGGCCGGAGATCACCCCGTCCTTGTACTTGTGCACGGCGGGCACGTCGATGCCCTCGAAGGTGGCCTTCACACCGAACTGCTCGCTCTCGCGGGCCTGGTCGGCGATCTCGCCCGCGTGGAGCAGGGCCTTCGTGGGGATGCATCCCCGGTGCAGGCAGGTGCCGCCGACCTTGTCCTTCTCGATCAGGGCGACGTCCAGGCCCAGCTGGGCCCCGCGCAGGGCCGCGGCGTAACCACCGCTACCACCGCCGAGGATCACTAGGTCGAAAACGGTGCTGGCGTCGTTCGCCACGTCACGTCCTCCATGCATGTGCGCCGTACGTCGGTCGTCCTCGACCGCGCGGCGGCTGGTGTCCGGCCGCTCTTCTTCGGCCCTGTGGTGGGGGCCCTGTCCTGCCGAGCCCCATCTTCGCACTTGTCGAGGGCGAACGAGACGCCGGGCCGGGGTGTGAGACACCACACGCTCACCTGAGAAGGAGGGAGCGGGACAGCGCGCCCTTCAGGGGCGTGGGGAACTGCGCGACCAGCCCCCACGCCCCCGCACCCGCCGTAGAACCGACCGGACCGAGCCGCTAGGCGGACATCAGCCCAGGTCGCCGGAGGCGGCCCGCTCGGCGAGCCGCACCAGTGTCCTGACGGCGGTCCCGGTACCGCCCTTGGGCGTGTACCCGAAGGGCCCGCCCTCGTTGAACGCCGGTCCCGCGATGTCCAGGTGCGCCCAGGTGATCCCCTCGCCCACGAACTCCTTCAGGAACAGCCCGGCGACGAGCCCGCCGCCGTAGCGCTCACCCATGTTCGCGATGTCGGCGGTCGGGGAGTCCATCCCCTTGCGCAGGTGGTCCGGCAGCGGCATCGGCCACGCCGGCTCCCCGGACTCCTCGGCGGCCTCGTGCACCGCGGAGCGGAACGCGTCGTCGTTGGCCATGATCCCGAAGGTCCGGTTGCCCAGCGCCAGCATCATCGCGCCGGTCAGCGTCGCCACGTCGACGATCGCGTCCGGCTTGTCCTCGGACGCCTTGGCGAGCGCGTCGGCCAGCACCAGCCGGCCCTCGGCGTCGGTGTTGAGCACCTCCACCGTCTTGCCGCTGTACATGCGCAGCACGTCACCCGGGCGGGTGGCGGAGCCGGAGGGCATGTTCTCGGCCAGGGCGAGCCAGCCCGTGACGTCGACCTCCAGCTTGAGCCGGGCGGCGGCGACGACAGCGGCGAACACGGCGGCGGCACCGCTCATGTCGCACTTCATCGTCTCGTTGTGCCCGGCGGGCTTGAGCGAGATGCCGCCCGAGTCGTACGTGATGCCCTTGCCGACGAACGCCAGGTGCTTCTTCGCCTTGGAGTGGGTGTACGACAGCTGCACCAGCCGGGGCGTGGCCGCGGAGCCCGCGCCGACGCCGAGGATGCCGCCGTAGCCGCCCTTGGCGAGCGCCTTCTCGTCGAGGACGGTCACCTTGATGCCGTGCTCCTTGGCCGCGGTCTGCGCGACGGCGGCGAAGGCCTCGGGGTCCAGGTCGTTCGGCGGGGTGTTGATGAGGTCGCGGGCGCGGTTCAGCTCCTCGGTCACCGCGATGGCACGCTCGGCGGCCGCCTTGTGGGCCTTGTCGCGCGGCTTCGCGCCGAGCAGGACGACATCGGCGAGCGGCGCCTTGCCGTTCTTGGCCTTCGGGTCCTTGGCGTTGCCCTTGTAGGCGTCGAAGGAGTACGCGCCGAGCAGCGCGCCCTCGGCGACGGCGGCCACGGTGTCGGCGTCCCCGACGGGCAGCGCGAACGCGGCCTTCTTCGTACCGGACAGGGCACGGGCGGCGGCACCGGCCGCGCGGCGCAGCGCCTCCGCGCCGAACGAGGCGTCCTTCTCGGGCACCGCGCCCAGGCCCACCGCCAGCACGAGCGGAGCCTTGAAGCCGGACGGCGCGGGCAGCTTCGTCACCTCGCCCTCCGCGCCCGAGGCGCCGAGGGTCTCCAGAAGGCCGGCGAGCTTGCCGTCGTAGGCCTTGTCCACGGCTTCGGCGCCCGGCGCTACGACCAGGCCCCCAGGCCGAGATGCAGAGCCCTTCGCGACACCGACCACGATCGCGTCGGCGCGGAGGCCGGGCGCGGCGGCGGTGCTGAGAGTGAGAGCAGTCACGGTGGTGAAATCTCGCTTCCGATTGAGTTTCGGTGGCCGAACGGATGGGTCGACGTGCCGAGAACGAGCCTAGGCCCTTGTTCGGCCCATCGGACCTGGGGCGTGGGCCGGTTGCGTTCCCGCCGTCCGTGCGGTGTCCGCTGCGACCAGCCTCCCCGACTTTCCGCTGCGGGCGTGCAGGGAGATCCCCATCTCTCAGGCATAGGGGGATCCCTTATCGCCGCGCGGACGTGGCCGTTCCCTGGTCTTCGTGCACGGTACCGACGGTCTCCGCGCGTAGCGTCGGCCACCGCTTTCGCTCACTCCTGCGGGCGTTCACCCTATGTGGCTTCATGGCGGTTCTCGTGTCCCGTATGCCATGACCCGAGCCGCACTCGTCCCGCCGGTGAGTGATCAGCTCATCGGTGTGCATCACTTCCACTGAATTCCCTACGGCCCGGTGCTCCGGTCCGGCGGTGCGGGATCTTCTCGGCGGAGGGGTCCGGCCCGACCCCATCGACGAACCGGCCCACCTGCAAAGGGAGTTCGTGGCTCGCGGCCGTCCCTCCGGACGAGAGCGCGGCCCTGTTGGAGCCGGACGGCATGTCGGACGACCACCCCCGCGAACGCCACGGCCGCCGCAACCCCTCCGCCCTGGGCGAGGAACTGTGGGGAGACCTGCCGGCGACAGCCGCCCGACCCCGGGCCCGGCGACAGCCGCCCGACCCCGGGCCCGGCGACAGCCGCCCGACCCCGGGCCCGGCGACAGCCGCCCGACCCCAGGCCCGGCGGCAGCGGCGGACCGGGCGCGTGGGTGTGCCACCCGGGCGCCTTCGCGCACCGCGCCGTACCCGGCGTGGGGGATCATCCCTGGGGTACGTTGCCGCCCGCCCTGGAGCCCACCCGATGAGCCGCGTCCCCGCCCGCCGTGCCCTGCTGTCCCTGATCCCGCTCCTGTTGGCGGCGGGGTGCACCACGGGGGAGGAGACGGACGCCCACTGGCGGCCGCAGCCCGGCACCCAGTGGCAGTGGCAGCTCAGCGGGCGCCTGGACACCTCCGTCGACGTCCCCGTGTACGACATCGACGGCTTCGACAACTCCGCCGACACGGTCGCAGAGCTGCACGACGACGGCCGCAAGGTCATCTGCTACCTGTCGACCGGCGCCTGGGAGGACTGGCGCCCGGACGCCGAGGCGTTCCCGGACGCGGTCATGGGCGAGGGCAACGGCTGGGAGGGCGAGCGCTGGCTCGACATCCGTGAGACCGACGTCCTCGAACCCCTGATGGCCGCCCGTATCGACATGTGCGCGGAGAAGGGCTTCGACGCGGTGGAGCCCGACAACATGGACGGCTACCGCAACCAGACGGGCTTCCCCCTCAAGGCCGCCGACCAGCTCCGCTACAACCGTCTCATCGCCCGTCTGGCCCACGAACGGGGCCTCGCGGTCGGCCTGAAGAACGACCTCGACCAGATACCGGAACTCGTGGACGACTTCGACTTCGCCGTCAACGAACAGTGCGCCCAGTTCGAGGAATGCGACGACCTGACCCCGTTCATCGAGGCCGGCAAGGCCGTCTTCCACGTCGAGTACGAGAGGGAGACGGGCGACTTCTGCCCCGAGGCCCGGCGCCTGAAGCTCAGCTCACTGCTGAAGAAATGGGAACTGGGGGCATGGCGGAAGGCCTGCTGACCCCGACCACCCCGGTCCGCGCCCCGTAGATACTCCCGGAGGTCCTCCTGGAGGTCCCCTCGGGGATCACCCCAGCGTGAACACGACGAGGGCCGCGGTCGCCGCTGTCTCCGCCAAGCCCCCGAAGACATCACCGGTGACCCCGCCGAACCGCCGTACGCAGTGGCGGAGCAGAAGCTCGGCGGCACCACAGGCGACGACGACCGCCAGCACCGCACGGCCCAGGTCGTACGGCCCGAGGAGGGCCCCCGCGCCCGCCGCCGCGCATCCGACCAGGGCGGCCGTGAGCAGCGCGGACCGAACCGGCACCACCCCCGCCACCGCCGCCCCGAGCCCCTCCGGCCGGGCCGGGGCCACGCCGACGCGCGCCGCCAGGGTCAGCGCCAGCCGCGCGGCGGTCGCCGAGACGGCCGTCGCGAGCGCGCCCAGCGCCCAGGACTCGCCGTACGCCTCGGTGAGCGCGGCGACCTGGGCCAGCAGCACCAGGACGAGAGTGACCACCCCGAACGGCCCGATGTCCGACTGCTTCATGATCCGCAGGGCGTCCTCGGCGGGCTTGCCGCTGCCGAGCCCGTCGGCGGTGTCGGCGAGCCCGTCCAGGTGGAGACCCCGGGTGAGGACGGCCGGTACGGCGACGGAGGCCACGGCGGCGAGCAGCGGACCGGAGCCGAGGAGCAGCAGGAGAGCGCCGAGCGCGGCCGCGCCCAGGCCGACGACCAGGCCGGCGACCGGTGCGCACAGCATCCCGGCGCGCGCGGCCTCCCGGTCCCAGCGGCGCACGCTCACCGGCAGCACGGTCAGGGTGCCGAACGCGAAACGCGGGCCGTCGAGGAGCGCGGGGCGGGGCGGGACGGAGGACTCGGGGGTCGTGGACACCGGCGCAGGCTACCCGGCGCAGCCGACGGCCTCGGCGGCGGCCGGTGGCGGTCGGTGGCGGCCAGGGGCGGTCGGGAGCGGTCGGGGGCGGCCGGGAGCAGTCGTGGATAAAGTTCGCATATGGGTCACTGGTGGGAGCGGAACATCATCGAGCCGGGCAAACTGCCCCTGCTTCTCGCGCTCACCGCGTTCGTCCTGACCTTCCTGATCACCCGGGTCATCACCCGCCTGATCCGCGCGGGCAAGGGCCCCTTCCGCAACATCAGCGGCAGCGGCGGGGTGCACATCCACCACGTCGTCCCCGGCATCGTCCTCACCGTCGTCGGCGGCTTCGGCTCGGTCGCGGGCGACGGGCACGGCTTCGGCGCGCTGATCTCCGCCGTGCTGTTCGGCATGGGGGTGGGGCTGGTGCTGGACGAGTTCGCGCTGATCCTGCACCTGGACGACGTGTACTGGAGCGAGGAGGGCCGTCAGAGCGTCGAGGTGGTCGTCCTGACGGCCGCTCTGGTGGGCCTGCTGCTCGTCGGCTTCCTCCCCTTCGGCGTCAACGACCTCGACGAGGAGGAACTGCAGGACCGGGGAGCTGTCTTGCTCACCATGGGGACGAACTTCCTCGTCGCCCTGATCGCCCTCGCCAAGGGCAAGGCCCGCACCGCGATCTTCGGGGTGATCATCCCGTTCGTCGCCGTCGTCGGGGCCGTCCGTCTGGCCCGCCCCACCTCCGCCTGGGCCCGCCGCTTCTACCGCCGCCGCCCGCGCGCCCGCGCCCGCTCCTGGAAGCGCGCCTACCGCCACGACCGCCGCTGGACGGGCCCCAGCCGCCGGCTTCAGGACTGGATCGGCGGTACCCCGGACGCGGCACCGGAACCGGAGTCCGCGGCCCGCCCCGCGCTCCCGGCCGGCCCGTCGGACCCGACCGGGCGCACCGGCCCGCCGGAGTCGGCCGACCGGCCGGAGCGCCGCTGACGCGCGGCCACGACCCCGCACACCACCAGCACGGCCGCGATCGCCGCCAGATGCTCCTTGCCCGCGAGGTTCTCCTTCACCAGCACCTCGACGACCATCGCCACCACGACCGCCCCCGCCGTGACGTACGCCCGGTGACGCCACCCCACGAACACGGCGAGCCCCACCACGGCCGCCGACGGCCCGGTGTCCACGACCCGCGCGTCCGACGCGGGCAGTCCCACCAGGAGAACGTCCGGCCCGAGCGCGATGCCCACGCGCGCGTACAGCGTCCCGGCCAGCGTGGCGACGTACGCGATCACCAGGGTCCGCCGTCGGCCCAGACAGACCTCCGCGACCCCGAACACGAGCAGGATCTGCGCCAGCGCACCCCACACGGGCAGATCCAGCGCCGGTACGAAGAGGGAGAGCGGTGTCCGCAGCAGCGCGAGCCCGAGCGGATCCTCCGCCCGCACGGCACCGACGTCCTCGATGAACCGGTAGCCCCAGGGCTGCCGGTGCGCCAGGTGAACGGCGGCCGCGAGGCAGACGGCGGCGAGCGTCATGGGGACGGCCCGCAGGCGCCGGCCTGTCAGGGCCGGGCGCACGGCCCCGTACAGGGGGCCCCATTCGGCGCGGGCCAGGCGGGCGGCCCTGTTCAACGGTCCGTCCTCATCCGTGCGACCTCGTCCGTGCGACTCCGGGAACCTGGCGCGCCGTTTCGCCCGCCATGGTCGAAGACCGGCCGGAGAGGTGCGAAGTTGAGCGGTGCCCGCGTGATCCCGGTCTCTCCCGGCCCGTTCGTCCGGTCGCGCGTGAGGGGCCGGGGGTGCGGGCGGGTCGGCGGGCGCGGGTCCGTGGGGTTTCTCGCGCAGTTCCCCACGCCCCTGAAGGACAGGCCCCTGGGGGCCTGAAAAGCACGGGGCGCGGCCCGTGCTTTTCAGGGGCGCGGGGAACTGCGCGACCAGCCCCACTCGCCCGCACCCGAAGAACCCGCCCCCGGCCGGGACTCAGGTCGAGTCAGGTCGCGTCGTACTCCTCGGCCGGCTTCGCCGACTTCGGCTCCGTCGTGTCCGGCTCCGCCGGGTCGGGCTCGCGCTCGGGCAGCTCCGCCGCCCACGCCGCCGCGGCCCGCACCAGCGGCAGCGCCAGCAGCGCCCCCGCCCCTTCCCCGACCTGCACCCCGTGGTCGAGCAGCGGCTCGATGGCCATCCGGTCCAGCGCCTTGGCCTGGGCCGGCTCCCCGCTGCTCTGCCCGGCCAGCCACCAGTCCGGCGCCCGGAAGGCGACCCGCTGGGCGACCAGCGCGCACGCCGCCGACACCACGCCGTCCAGGATCACCGGCATCTTCCGCACCGCGCTCTGCAGCAGGAACCCGGTCATCGCCGCGAGATCCGCCCCGCCCACGGCGGCGAGCAGCTGCAGCTGGTCCCCGAGCACCGGCCGGGCCCGCCGCAGGGCGTCCCGGACCGCCGCGCACTTGCGCATCCACGTCAGATCGTCGATCGCCCGCCCGCCCCGCCCGGTGACGACGGACGCGTCGGTCCCGCACAGCCCGGCGACGAGAACCGCCGCCGCCGTGGTCCCGCCGACGCTCACATCGCCGAGGACGACGAGATCGGTCCCGGAGTCCGCTTCCTCGTCCGCGAGGGCGACACCCACCCGGAACGCGGCCTCCGCCTCCTCGGCCGTCAGCGCGTCCTCGACATCGATACGCCCCGACCCGCGCCGCACCCGATGCCGGACGACCTCCACGGGCAGCGCCTCGGGGTCGCAGTCCAGCGCGAGGTCCACCACGCGCACGGGGACGTCGAGCTGCCGGGCCAGCACCGCCACCGGGCTGCTCCCGTCGAGGACGGCCCGTACCAGCTCGTCCGCCGTGCCCGCGGCCCGCGCCGAGACCCCGAGTCCGGCGATCCCGTGGTCGCCCGCGAACAGCAGCACCCGGGCCCGGCCGATCGGCCGCACCGGCACGGCCGACTGCGCCGCCGCCAGCCACTCACCCAGTTCGTCGAGGCGGCCCAGCGCCCCGGTCGGCACGATCTGCCGCTCCCGCCGCGCCTCCGCGTCGCGGCGCACCCCGCCGTCGGGGCGCTCGATCAGATCGGTGAAGTCGTCGAGATTAAGCGAGCTCATTCGCCGAACAGTACCGGCAGCGATCGAACACGACCGCGCCACACCGTGCCCCGGCGACCGGCGAACGTCCCACCGCGCCACGGGCACGTCATTGCACCCGAGATCCCGCTCACCTACGTACCTTTTTGTGGCGAATGTCCGTAGGTCGTCACCCCGGTCGCGTACGCGATCCCGTCGTTCCCAGGAGCCGCCATGCCCCCCACCCCGCGGCCGGAGCCCGGCCGACCCGCCACGGGAGCCGACCCCTTCCACGAACCGCGCCGGGACGACTGCCCCTGGTGCGGCTCACGGCAGTTGCGTACCCGGGTGCGCGCGCCGGAGGGCAGGCGGCGCGCGCCGGGCACCTTCGCGGTGGACGAGTGCCGGGACTGCGCGCACGCCTTCCAGAACCCCCGGCCCACGGCGGACGGCCTGCTGCTCAGACACCACCAGCACCCCGGAGCGGACGACGACCGGACCGACCCGGACGGGCGCCGGCGCCGCAGACACCACCGGGGCGCCGCCCGCGCACTGCTGCCGTACCCCGAACCGGAGAGCTGGCTGGACGTCGGCACCGGACACGGCCACTTCCCGGAGGCCGCGCGCGCGATCCACCCGTACACCTCCTTCGACGGCCTCGACCCGACCCGGCGCATCGAACGGGCCTGGGAGGCCGGGCGGGTGGAGGAGGCGTACCTGGGCCTGCTCACCGACCCGGAGATCACCGTGCGGCTGCGCGCCCGCTACGACGTGGTCAGCATGTTCCACCACCTCGAACACACCGCCGACCCCCGCGACGAACTCCGCGCCGCCCACACCGTGCTGCGCCCCGGCGGCCGTCTCCTCCTCGAAGTCCCGGACCCGGCCCGCCCGTTCGGCACCCTGCCCCTCGGCGGCCGCCGCTACTGGAGGCCGCGCGACCGGCCACGCCCCCTCCACCTCATGCCCCTGCGCAACCTGCTCACCGAACTGCGGTCCCTGGGCTACGAGATCCTCACCACCCGCGCCTGCACCCCGCTCCCGCCCCGCGCGCACCGCATCCTCGCGCGCCGCACCGCGTGACGAGCGCCCTTTGCCGCTTCCACACCCCGTGCCGCACTCCCGTAGGGGCGAATCCGTGCCTCACCCCCGCAGGGACAGCGCCTGCCCCGCCACCACCAGCAGCACGTGTTCGCACTCCGCCCCGAAGGACGCGTTGAGCCGCCCGAGTTCGTCGCGGTAGCGGCGGCCGGAGGCGGTGGCGGGGACGATGCCGGAGCCGACCTCGTTGGAGACGGCGACGATCGTGCGGCGCGTGTGCCGTACGGCGTCGGTCAGTTCGGTGACACGCGCCCGGAGCGCGCGCTCCCCGCCGTCGGCCCACTCCGCGTCGTCCCACGCCCCCACCTCGTCCATCGCGTCCGTCAGCCACAGCGAGAGACAGTCGATGAGCAGCGGCGGCCCGTCGTCCTCCTTCAGCAGCGGGACGAGGTCGCAGGTCTCCACGGTGCGCCAGGAACCGGGCCGTCGCTCCCGGTGGGCGGAGACCCGCTCGGCCCACTCCCCGTCGCCGCCCCGCGTCCCGCCGGTCGCCACGTAGAGCACGTCCGGGAACGCCTCCAGCCGCCGCTCGGCCTCCACCGACTTCCCCGACCGCGCCCCGCCGAGCACCAGCGTTCGGCGCGGTACGTCGGGCACGTCCTCGTAGGCGCCCACCGTCAGCGTCGTCCCGTCGGGCACGACGCGCGCGCCCGCCGCCGCGAGCCGGCGCGGCAACTCGCCGTCCGCCGGCACGTCGTGGTCGATGTGGACGGCCACGACATCGGTCGTCGGCCCGACGGCACCCACCCTCCGCAGCCGCGCCAGCGCGTCCGGCCGCCCGAGGACGTCGGCGAGCACCATGTCGTACGGGTCCGCCGCGTGCTCCTCCAGGCCGGCGGGCGCGCCCCTCGGCGGCAGGTACAGCAGCCGCTGCCCGCCCGGCCCGGTCACCGCGTACCCGGTGCCCGGCGCGTCCAGGGCCAGTGCCCGCACCCGGTGCCCGGTCAGCAGCGCCAGCTCCCGCCCGTCCGGCACCCGGCCCGGCTGCGGCAGTCCCGGCGGCACCTCCACGGCGGGTCCGTCGTGCGGATGCGACAGCAGTACCTGCCGCACCCCGGTCAGGGAGTGCCCGGCGCGCGCGGCCGCGAGGGCGGCGCCCGGAGTGAGGTCGAGCAGCAGTGCGCCGTCCACGAGCAGCGCGGTCGCCCCGCGCGCGGCATCACCGAGCGCGGTCGCGCACGCCGCGCACGGACAGTCGGGGCGGGGAAGCCCCGCGGGGGCGCCGGTGCCGAGCAAAGTCAGTTCCACGCCCCCGATTTTCGCGTGTCCCGATGAACACCCGCAGGTCTTGTGCGTCCGACTAGGCTCAAGGGAGGAACCGGATCTTGCTCGGCACCCTGTGCGTGGTGCCGGGCCGGTACTTACGGAGGCTCACATGGCGGCATGGACGTGGCGGTTCGAGAAGGCCGACGGGGCGGAGGTCCAGCCCGCGGTCCAGCCCGAGGAGTTCACGACCCAGGGGGACGCCGAGTCGTGGATCGGGGAGCACTGGAAGGAGCTGCTGGAGGGCGGCGCCGAGCAGGTCCGCCTCTTCGAGGACACGACACAGATCTACGGACCGATGAGTCTGGACGCGCAGGACGCGTAGCGCTCCGCGGTGGGGCGGGGTTCCTGTCCGGGGCTCCGCCCCGATCCCCGGGAGGCTCGGGGGGTCGGGCGTTCGTGGACGGGTGCGGGTCCGGTGGGGGCTGGTCGCGCAGTTCCCCGCGCCCCTGAAAAGACAGGGGCCGCGCCCCATGCTTTTCGGGCCCGCAGGGCCTGGGCTCTTAGGGGCGCGGGGAACTGCGCGAGAAGCCCCACGCACCCGCACCCGACAACGCACCCGCCGACGAGACCCGCACCCCCCAGTCGCGAGGCGCCCCTCAGCCCCGCACCCCACACAGGTGCAGCAACGCCGCCACCTGCCGATAGGGATCCGTCCGCCCCGCCCGCTCCTCCGCCGCGAGCAGCGCTTCCAGGTTCCCCTGCCCGTCGGGCACCACCGCGTCGTCCGCGGCGAGATCCGTGAACACCCGCACCCCGTACCACGCGTGCAACGGCGCCCCGATCCCCGCCAGCGCGTCCGTCAGCGTCGCCAGTCGATCCGCCCGCACATCCAGCCCGAGCCGATTGCGGTACGCGGTGGTGTCGAAGGCGGCCAGCGCCCCGGCCCAGTCCCCGGCCAGCCCCGCCCGCATCGCGAGCGCGTCGCCGTTGCGCACGAGCAGGGACAGCAGCCCCCCGGGCGCCAGCATCCGCGCCAGCCCCGCCAGCAGCGCGTCCGGCTCCTCGACGTACATCAGGACGCCGTGACAGAGCACCACGTCAAAACTGCCCGGCAGGAAGTGCACGCCCGTGTCCCGGCCGTCGCCCTCCACGATCCGCACCCGCCCCCGGATGCCCTCGGGCTCCGCGGCGAGCGCCTCCCGGGCCACGGCGATCAGCTTCGCCTCCCGCTCGATCCCGGTCACCGCGTGCCCGGCACGGGCCAGCCGCAACGCCTGCGTGCCCTGCCCCATGCCCACGTCGAGGACCCGGAGCCGCTGCCCGACCGGGAAACGTCCGGCTATCTGCTCGTCGACCTGCCGGGAGACCAGCTCCTGCCGTACGACCTCACGCAGAGTGCCCAGCCGGTTCAGCCAGGCCTGCGCCGCACTTCCGGAGAAAGGGGTCGTGCTCAGGGCCGCTCTCCGCGCTTGACCTGCGGCTTCGGCAGCCGGAGGCGACGCATCTGGAGCGTGCGCATCAGGGCGTAGGCCACCGCGCCTTTCTTGTTCGCGTCGGGGAAGCGCTCGTTCAGCTGCTTCTTCAGACGGAACGCGAGAGAGATCGAGTCGACCACGATCAGCACGATCACGAACAGCCACAGCAGCAGCGCGATGTTCTGCAGCGACGCCACCCGCACCATGCTCAGCACGAGGATGAGCACGGCCAGCGGCAGGAAGAACTCGGCGATGTGGAAGCGCGAGTCCACGAAGTCACGGGCGAACCTGCGCACGGGACCCTTGTCCCGGGCGGGCAGATACCGCTCGTCGCCGGTGGCCAGCGCCTGGCGCTGCTTCTCCATGGCGGAGCGGCGCTCGTCGCGGGAGCGCTTGGCGGCCTCCTTGCGCGTCGTCGGCGTATTGGCGACGCTTCGACGCTGGCCTTGGGCCACACTCCGCTTGGGAGTGGGCCGCCCCTTGGGGGCCTGCGGGTGACGGGTCTGCGGGGAGTCGGTCACCGCCGCCTTGTCGGCGGCCGATTCCTTCTCGCTCTTGGCGCGGCTACGGAACACAAAACCCAAGGGTACGGGGTGCCGGGGCATGGACCCCAGCCGAGTGGGGAACGATCCGGCAACACCCGGCGTCCGTACTGGAGACAGAGGTGGGGCGACAGTGGCCGGGGCGGACCCGGGCACCGGAAAAGGGGGAGCGCGGTGACGGTTCGTCCGTAGGAGAGGCGCGGTGTTCCGCGGGACCGGTTCGTACGCGACCCCCGGGGATCACCTACTCCCTACGCCGGAGCGGTGCCGTACACAGTCGTCCTTGGGGATGAGCGCATCCGTCCCCGAACAGTGCGGTAATAGAAGCAGGGCCCGTACTGTGGGTTCTGTCGCAGACCTGTGAGCTGGAGTTCCGTCAGAAGGGGGCGCGCGAAGCCCATGAGCGGTGTCATGAAGCGTATGGGGATGATCTTCCGCGCGAAGGCGAACAAGGCCCTTGACCGGGCCGAGGACCCGCGCGAAACCCTCGATTACTCGTACCAGAAGCAGCTGGAGCTGCTCCAGAAGGTGCGCCGTGGCGTGGCCGACGTGGCCACGTCCCGCAAGCGTCTGGAGCTCCAGCTCAACCAGCTCCAGTCCCAGTCCTCGAAACTGGAGGACCAGGGCCGCAAGGCGCTCGCGCTGGGCCGCGAGGACCTGGCCCGCGAGGCGCTCTCGCGCCGTGCCGCGCTCCAGCAGCAGGTGACGGACCTGGAGACCCAGCACTCCACCCTCCAGGGCGAGGAGGAGAAGCTCACCCTCGCCTCGCAGCGCCTGCAGGCCAAGGTCGACGCCTTCCGGACGAAGAAGGAGACGATCAAGGCCACGTACACCGCTGCCCAGGCCCAGACCCGGATCGGTGAGGCGTTCTCCGGCATCTCCGAGGAGATGGGCGACGTCGGTCTCGCCATACAGCGCGCCGAGGACAAGACGGCGCAGCTCCAGGCCCGCGCCGGCGCCATCGACGAGCTGCTCGCCTCCGGTGCCCTCGACGACCCGTCCGGCATGCACAAGGACGACATCCAGGCCGAGCTGGACCGCCTCTCCGGCGGGACGGACGTCGAGCTGGAGCTCCAGCGCATGAAGGCGGAGCTGGCGGGAGGCTCGTCCGCCCAGCAGCAGGCCATCGAGGGCGGCACGGGCCAGTCGGCCCCGCAGCAGCAGTCCCAGCGGCAGGACACTCCGCGTTTCGAGAAGTAGGCGTCTCGTCCCCGAGGAGGGCGACATGATCGTACGGATCATGGGGGAGGGGCAGGTGAGGCTGGACGACGCCCACCTCGCCGAGCTGAACAAACTGGACGACGTCCTCCTCGCGGAGATGGAGGTCGGCGACGGCCAGGGCTTCCGCCACACCCTCCACGCCCTCCTGGACAAGGTCCGCGAGCTGGGCGCCCCTCTCCCCGACGACTCCCTGGAGCCCTCGGAGCTGATTCTCCCGGCCCCGGACGCGACGCTGGAGGAGGTCCGGGAGATGCTCAGCGACGACGGTCTGATCCCGGGGTGACCTCACGGACACGGGAGAGCGGCCCACGGGGCCGTCCCGGGGCGTGGGGCGGTACTGACCACACGGCCACCACCGCGGGGGCGCGACCGGCCCCCGCGCACCCGCACCCGACCACCTCGCCCTCCCTCGGCCGGCGCGTCAGGGCCTGGCTGACGGCGCACCCCACCGCCCTGGACGCGGCCCTGGCCGTCGGCGTCCTCGCCGCGATGGTGGCGGGCGCCTTCGTCGACCCCCACGCCGAACACGGCGACAAGTGGGGTGCCCGCACCCCCTCCGCCCTGAGCTTCGCGCTCATGGTGCCGGCCGCCGCCGTCCTGATCGCCCGCCGCCGCGCCCCCCTGGCCGTGCTGGCCGCCACCTCCGCCCTCACCCTCGCCGAACTGGTGACCGGCGACCCGCGCGCCCCCGTCGCGATGTCCGCCGTCATCGCCCTGTACACCGTCGCCTCCACCACCGACCGCCCCACCACCTGGCGCGTGGGCCTGCTCACGATGACCGTGCTGACGGGCACGGCCATGCTCGCCGGCCCGCTGCCCTGGTACGACCAGGAGAACATCGGCATCTTCGCCTGGACCGGCATGGCCGCCGCGGCCGGCGACGCGGTGCGCAGCCGCCGCGACTTCGTGCACGCCATACGGGAACGCGCCGAGCGGGCCGAGCGCACCCGCGAGGAGGAGGCCCGCCGCCGGGTCGCCGAGGAACGCCTGCGGATCGCCCGCGACCTGCACGACGTCGTCGCCCACCACATCGCCCTGGTCAATGTGCAGGCCGGGGTCGCCGCGCACGTCATGGACAAGCGGCCCGACCAGGCCAAGGAGGCCCTCGCCCATGTCCGCGAGGCCAGCCGCTCCGCGCTCGGCGAACTGCGCGCCACGGTCGGTCTGCTCCGCCAGTCCGGCGACCCCGAGGCCCCCACCGAACCCGCCCCCGGCCTGGTGCGGCTCGACGAACTCGTCGGCACCTTCCGCAGTGCGGGCCTCGCGGTCGAGGTGGTCCGCGCCGACGAGGGGGTGACCCTCCCGGCCGCCGTCGACCTCGCGGCGTACCGCGTCATCCAGGAAGCCCTCACCAATGTGCACAAGCACGCGGGCGAGACGGCGAAGGCCGAGGTCAGCGTCGTACGCGTCGGCCCGAACGTGGAGATCACCGTCCTCGACGACGGCGCCGGGCAGGCGAAGAAGGTCGCCGAGGGCGAGGCGGCCGACGGCGGCGGCCACGGACTCCTCGGCATGCGCGAACGGGCCACCGCGCTGGGCGGCACCCTCACCACCGGTCCCCGCTACGGCGGCGGCTTCCGCGTCCATGCGATCCTGCCGCTCACGACCCGCACGACCGCCGCGCAGGCGGCACGACCGTGACCAGCGCCCCGGGGGACCCCGTATGACGATCCGTGTCCTGCTCGCCGACGACCAGGCCCTGCTCCGCAGTGCCTTCCGGGTGCTCGTCGACTCGGAGCCGGACATGGAGGTCGTGGGGGAGGCGTCGGACGGGGCGGAGGCGGTGCGGCTCGCGAAGCAGGAGCGGGCGGACGTCGTGCTGATGGACATCCGGATGCCGGGCACGGACGGCCTGGCCGCCACCCGCCTGATCAGCGCCGATCCGACCCTCGCGCAGGTCCGCGTCGTCATCCTCACCACCTTCGAGGTCGACGACTACGTCGTGCGGTCGCTGCGCGCCGGCGCCTCCGGCTTCCTCGGCAAGGGCGCCGAGCCGGAGGAACTGCTGAACGCGATCCGGGTCGCCGCCGGCGGCGAGGCCCTGCTGTCGCCCACCGCCACCAAGGGCCTGATCGCCCGTTTCCTCGCCCAGCCGGACGACTCGGCCGACGGCGACGGAGGTGCCGCCGCCCGCTCGGAGCGCCTCGCCACCCTGACCAGCCGCGAGCGCGAGGTGCTCGTCCAGGTCGCGGGCGGGCTCTCCAACGACGAGATCGCCGAGCGGCTGGAGGTCAGCCCGCTCACCGTGAAGACGCACGTCAACCGGGGCATGGCCAAGCTCGGCGCCCGCGACCGGGCCCAACTGGTGGTCTTCGCGTACGAGTCCGGCCTGGTACGCCCAAGGGTGGACTGAGAGCCGCCCGGGACTACTCCACCCGGAGTAGGCGAGGCATAAGGAAATGGCCCTGGGGAGCGAGGGAACAGGGGTCCCCCATGGCCCAGGGTATGAGGTGAGCGCTCACATCCGCTTCACACGGGCGACACATGGGGGGATCCAGCCGCATGTGGCACGGGCGTTCGTCCTCCGCTCACGCCACGGAAGAGAGACCCTGACCCATGTCCTGGCTGTCTCGGTTCAGCCTCGCACAACGGGCCCTCGTCGGTCTGATGTCGATCATCGCGCTCGTCTTCGGGGCGATCGCGATACCCCAGCTCAAGCAGCAGCTGCTGCCCACCATCGAACTGCCCATGGTGTCCGTGCTGGCGCCCTACCAGGGCGCGTCACCGGACGTGGTCGAGAAGCAGGTCGTCGAGCCCATCGAGGACAGCCTCGAAGCCGTCGACGGCATCACGGGCGTCACCTCCACCGCCAGTGAGGGCAACGCCCTGATCATGGCGTCCTTCGACTACGGCCCCGGCACCGACCAGCTCGTCGCCGACGTCCAGCAGGCCGTCAACCGGGTCCGGGCGCAGCTCCCGGACGACGTGGACCCGCAGGTGATCGCGGGCTCGACGGACGACATGCCGACCGTCGTCCTCGCCGTGGCCTCCGACCAGGACCAGCAGGCCCTCGCCGACCAGCTCGACCGGACCGTGGTTCCCACGCTGGAGGACATCGACGGCGTCGGCCAGGTCACCGTCGACGGCGTACGGGACCTCCAGGTCACCGTCACCCCCGACGAGGCGAAGCTGGCGAAGGCCGGCCTGAGCACGACGGCCTTCAGCCAGGCCCTCCAGGCCGGCGGCGTCACCGTCCCCGCGGGCTCCTTCGACGAGGACGGCGCCAACCGCACCGTCCAGGTCGGCGGCGGCTACACCTCGCTGGAGCAGATCGAGAACCTGATGGTGCGCGGCCAGGGCGCCAAGAAGCCCGTACGCCTCGCTGACGTCGCCACCGTCAAGGAGGAGCAGGCCAGGGCCGACTCCATCACCCGCACGAACGGTGAGCCGAGCCTCGCGGTCATGGTCACCATGGACCGGAACGGCAGCGCGGTCGCCATCTCCGAGGCCGTCGAGGGCAAGCTGGCGGACATGCGCCGGGACCTGGGTTCCGGCGCCACCGTCACCGTGGTCAGCGACCAGGGTCCGGCGGTGTCGAAGTCCATCGACGGACTGACCACCGAGGGTGCCCTCGGTCTGGTCTTCGCGGTCATGGTCATCCTGGTCTTCCTGGCGTCGATCCGCTCGACCCTCGTCACCGCGGTGTCCATCCCGCTGTCGGTGGTCCTGGCGCTGATCGTCCTGTGGACGCGCGACCTGTCCCTCAACATGCTCACGCTCGGCGCGCTGACCATCGCCATCGGCCGGGTGGTCGACGACTCGATCGTCGTCCTGGAGAACATCAAGCGTCACCTCGGCTACGGCGAGGAGCGCGAGGAGGCCATCCTCAAGGCGGTCCGCGAGGTCGCCGGCGCGGTCACCTCCTCCACCCTGACGACCGTCGCGGTCTTCCTCCCGATCGGTCTCACCGGCGGCATGGTCGGCGAGCTGTTCGGCAGCTTCTCGCTGACCGTGACGGCGGCCCTGCTGGCCTCCCTCGTGGTCTCGCTGACCGTGGTCCCGGTGCTGTCCTACTGGTTCCTGCGCCCCCCGAAGGGCACGCCCGAGGACGCCGAGGAGGCCCGCCGGAAGGCCGAGGAGAAGGAGGCGAGGAGCCGCCTCCAGCGTTTCTACGTCCCCGTCCTGCGCTTCGCCACGCGCCGCCGGCTGACCAGTGTGGCCCTCGCGGCCGTCGTCCTGGTCGGCACGTTCGGCATGGCCCCGCTGCTGAAGACGAACTTCTTCGACCCGGGCGACCAGGAGGTCCTCAGCCTCAAGCAGGAGCTGAAGCCGGGTACCAGCCTCGCCGCGACCGACGAGCAGACCAGGAAGGTCGAGAAGCTGCTCGCCGGCACCGAGGGCGTCAAGGACTACCAGGTCACCATCGGCTCCTCCGGCTTCCTGGCCGCGTTCGGCGGTGGCACCGACTCCAACCAGGCCTCGTACAGCGTCATGCTGGACGACTCGGCCACGGCCGCGGACGTCCAGGACACGATCGAGAAGGGCCTCGCCGGGCTCTCCGGGACCGGTACGACGACGGTCGCGGTCGGCGACGCCTTCGGCAGCCAGGACCTGAGCGTGGTCGTCAAGGCCGCCGACGCCGGCGTCCTGCGCAAGGCCGCCGAGCAGGTCCGTGACGCGGTCTCGACGATGGACAACGTCTCGGACGTCACCAGCGACCTCGCCCAGAGCGTGCCCCGGATCTCGGTCCGGGCCACCGACAGGGCGGCCGCGGCCGGCTTCGACGACCAGACCCTCGGCGCCGCCGTCTCCCAGGCCGTCCGCGGTACGACCAGCGGCCGGGCGATCCTCGACGACACCGAGCGGGACATCGTCATCAAGTCGGCGAAGCCCGCCGAGACCCTGAAGGAGCTGCGCGACCTGCGGCTCGGCGCGGTGAAGCTGCGCGACATCGCGGACGTCGAGCTGGTGGACGGCCCGGTCTCCATGACCCGGATCGACGGCCAGCGGGCCGCGACGATCACGGCGAAGCCCAAGGGCGACAACACCGGCGCGGTCAGCGCCGACCTCACCGCCAAGCTGGACGGCCTGAAGCTGCCCGAGGGCGCCACCGCCGCCATCGGCGGCGTCTCCGAGGACCAGGACGAGGCCTTCGCCTCCCTCGGCCTCGCGATGCTCGCGGCGATCGCGATCGTCTTCATGCTGCTGGTGGCGACCTTCCGGTCCCTGGTCCAGCCGCTGATCCTGCTGGTCTCGATCCCGTTCGCGGCCACCGGCGCCATCGGCCTGCTGATCATCACCGGCACGCCCATGGGTGTCCCCGCGATGATCGGCATGCTGATGCTGATCGGCATCGTGGTGACGAACGCGATCGTGCTGATCGACCTGATCAACCAGTACCGCCGCCAGGGCTACGGCACCGTCGAGGCGGTCATCGAGGGCGGGCGCCACCGCCTCCGCCCGATCCTGATGACGGCACTGGCGACGATCTTCGCGCTGCTGCCCATGGCGCTCGGCATCACGGGTGAGGGCGGCTTCATCGCCCAGCCGCTGGCCGTGGTCGTCATCGGCGGCCTGATCACCTCGACGCTGCTGACGCTCCTGCTGGTCCCGACCCTCTACACGATGATCGAGATCCGCAAGGAGCGCCGGGCGAAGAAGAAGGCCCTGAAGCGGGCGGGCAAGGCGTCCGAGCCGACGAAGCCGGAGTCCGGCTCGGAGGCGGAGAAGCCGGAGCCCGCCGGGGTCTGACACCCCGTGAGGCCCAGGGCGGCCGGGTTGCGGAACCACAGGGTCCGCGGCCCGGCCGCCGTGCGTCGTCCTTACGTATCCTGTGCCTCTGATTGCTGGTTGGGCTGCTTGTCGGGGGGAGGGACCAGGGAGTGCCGCTGCGCAGCGACGACCCCAGATCGGTCGGCGGGTACAAGGTGGTCGACCGGCTCGGCACCGGCGGCATGGGCGTCGTCTACCGGGCGAGATCCCGCTCCGGGCGCGAGGTCGCCGTGAAGGTGGTGCACGCCCAGTACGCGCAGGACTCCGTCTTCCGCAGCCGGTTCCGCCAGGAGATCGAGGCCGTCCGCAAGGTCAGCGGCGCCTTCACCGCGGCGGTCGTGGACGCCGACCCGGAGGCGGAGCGCCCCTGGATGGCGACCCAGTACGTGCCCGGCCGCTCGCTCGCCCAGCGGATCCGCGACCACGGCCCGCTCCGTGACACCGAACTGCGCCCCCTGGCCCTGGGGCTGGTGGAGGCGCTGCGGGAGATCCACCGGGCCGGTGTGGTGCACCGGGACCTGAAGCCGGCCAACGTGCTGATGGCGGACGACGGCCCCCGGGTCATCGACTTCGGCATCTCGCGCGCCGCGGAGAACCTCTCGCTGACCGAGACGGGCCAGATGATCGGCACCCCGCCGTTCATGTCCCCGGAACAGCTCACCGACGCCCGTACGGCGGGCCCCGCCTCGGACGTGTTCTCGCTGGGGACGCTGCTGGTGTACGCCCTCACCGGGCGGGGTCCCTTCGACGCGGACAGCCCCTATCTGACGGCGTACCGGGTGATGAACGACGAACCCGTGCTGGACGGGGTGGACCCGCGGCTGGGCACCGTACTGGCGCGCTGTCTGGCCAAGGCGTCCGCCGACCGGCCCGGACTCGACGACCTGGCGCGGGAGTTCGAGGCCGTCCTGCCGGAGCCGGAGCCGGGTGCCCTGCCGAGGGTGCCCCGGCGCGAGGAGGCCGCTGCCGCCGCCACCGAGATCCACCTGGAGACCGGCGCGGACCCGGCGCCCACCCCGCACCCCGCCCGCCGCCGTCTCCGCCCCCTGTCGGCCGCGACCGGCGCCGTCGGCGTACTGGTCCTCGGGCTGACCGCCTACCTGCTGGGGCCCGGCCAGGCGCGCGGTGGCGACGCGGCGACGCCCGCACCGTCCCCGACCTCCCGCTGGACGCCGCCGCCGAGCGGCTGGAAACCCTGGCAGACGACGCTGTTCGCGACGGCGGAGGCGGGCGCACGGCGGTCGCTGCCCGCGAAGGACGGCAACAACGGCGGCGCACCCTCCTGCCAGGTGCACGGGGACGACCTCTACTGCGGGGGCGCGGGAGTCCTCCCGGTCCGCCTCGACGGCCGGACCGGCAGGACGCTCTGGCGGGCGGGCATCGCGCCGGCGGCCACCGTGCGGGACCGGTACTACGCCGGTGTCCTCGGTGTCCGGGACGGCACCGTCCTCGTGCAGCAGACCGTCTTCAGCGGCGAACCCGTGGTGGACCCCATCGATCTCATCGCCCTCGACGCGGACACCGGTGAGCGG
Organism: Streptomyces sp. NPDC002324; assembly: GCF_053593335.1. Classification (NCBI taxonomy): domain Bacteria; kingdom Bacillati; phylum Actinomycetota; class Actinomycetes; order Kitasatosporales; family Streptomycetaceae; genus Streptomyces; species Streptomyces sp. NPDC002324. The sequence continues at coordinate 498,084 of NZ_JBSFCF010000001.1, read as the reverse complement.
CTGTGGACCCGCCGGGTGGGCAGCACCGACATCGACCCGGCAGCGATCGGCGACCTCGTCCTCACCGCCGAGCCCGACGGCCGGACGGTCACGGCCCGTTCACCGCGCACGGGCGCCGAGCGCTGGTCCCTGCCGTTGCCCGCCGGCCACCACTGCGTGTTCACCTCGGCCGGAGCGGGCACGTACGCGCACTGCCGCCCGGTGACCCGGGACGCCAAGGCGGCGAACACGGAGTCCCGGGTCCTGGTCGTGGACCGCGCCGACGGCTCGGCCAGGACCGTGAAGGTGCCGCTGGAGAGCGTCCTCCTCGGCGTGAAGCAGGGAGATCTGGTCCTGGTCGGGGAGGACCCCGAGCACACCGACGGGGCCCCCGGCAGCGACCCGGCGTACGACACGACCCTGCTCGTGGACCTGGAGACCGGGACCCGTGTGACGACGAAGCCGGGCCAGAACGGGCGGGGCCGGGCGGCCCTGGCGGGCGGCGTGCTGGTGTACACCCGGTCCGGCGGCCAGGTGACCGGTGTGTCACCGCACACGGGCGAACTGCTGTGGCGGACCCGGACCAGTCTGGAACGGCCGGGCGCGCCCGTGTACGACGCCGCGACGAGCACCCTCTACCTGGTCAGCGACACCGGCAGGGTCGCGGCGCTCGACAGGGTCAAGGGCACCCTGCTGTGGGAGACGCTGCCCAGGACCACGCCGACCTGGTCCGTCCAGGGCACGCCCTGGGCGAGTCCCCGGACGGGAGCGCTGGTCGTGGCCGTCGCCGACGGCACGGTCTTCTCCCTCGACCCCGCCCACCCCGACCGCGAACCCGCCGCGTCGGGGTGAGCACCTGTCCCGCTCGGTCCCCAGGGACGGTTACGGCAGCGCCAGCATCCGCTCCAGCGCCAGCTTCGCGAACGCCTCCGTCTCCTTGTCGACCTCGATGCGGTTGACCAGGGTGCCCTCGGCCAGCGACTCCAGGGTCCAGACCAGGTGCGGGAGGTCGATGCGGTTCATGGTCGAGCAGAAGCAGACCGTGCGGTCGAGGAAGACGATCTCCTTGCCCTCCGGCGCGAAACGGTTCGCCAGCCGCCGGACCAGGTTCAGCTCGGTGCCTATGGCCCACTTGGACCCGGCCGGAGCGGCCTCCAGCGCCTTGATGATGTACTCGGTCGACCCGACGTGATCGGCCGCCGCCACGACCTCGTGCTTGCACTCGGGGTGGACGAGGACGTTCACGCCCGGGATCCGCTCCCGTACGTCGTTCACGGACTGCAGGCTGAAGCGGCCGTGCACCGAGCAGTGTCCCCGCCACAGGATCATCTTCGCGGCCCGCAGCTGCTCGACCGTGAGGCCGCCGTTCGGCTTGTGCGGGTTGTACAGGACACAGTCGTCGAGCGACATCCCCATGTCCCGCACGGCGGTGTTGCGCCCCAGGTGCTGGTCCGGCAGGAACAGGACCTTCTCGCCCTGCTCGAAGGCCCAGTCCAGGGCCCGCTTCGCGTTCGACGAGGTGCAGATCGTGCCCCCGTGCTTGCCGGTGAAGGCCTTGATGTCGGCCGAGGAGTTCATGTACGACACGGGCACGACCTGCTCGGCCACGCCCGCCTCGGTGAGCACGTCCCAGCACTCGGCGACCTGCTCGGCGGTGGCCATGTCGGCCATGGAGCATCCGGCGGCCAGGTCCGGCAGGACGACCTTCTGGTCGTCGCCGGTGAGGATGTCCGCCGACTCGGCCATGAAGTGCACACCGCAGAACACGATGTACTCGGCCTCGGGCCGCGCCGCCGCGTCCCGCGCCAGCTTGAAGGAGTCGCCCGTGACGTCCGCGAACTGGATGACCTCGTCGCGCTGGTAGTGGTGGCCCAGCACGAAGACCTTGTCCCCGAGCTTCTCCTTGGCGGCGCGGGCGCGCTCCACCAGGTCGGGGTCGGACGGGGAGGGGAGGTCGCCCGGGCACTCGACACCCCGCTCGCTCCGTGGGTCGGCCTCGCGGCCGAGCAGCAGCAGGGCGAGGGGCGTCGGCTGTACGTCGAGCTCCTGGGTCTGGGCGGTGGTCACGGCACGCACCCTTTCTGTTCTGCGGCTCGCCGCCCCCAGGGAGGGGCGGCGGGACATCCGGGCGATCCTTTTCGTCGAATTGACGCTATCTATCATAACCGCTTCACGTCAGTTTGACGATGGCCATAGTGTCCATGTGACATGAATCCCGGCGGCCCGCGCCGGACGGCCCGGTCCGCCCCCGGGAGCGTGGCGTTGTCCACAGCCCCCGGCGACCTCGTGCCCCTGCCGCGGGCCATGTGCGAGCATGAAGACAGACGCGTGGCACATCCGCGCGACCCGGAATGAATCCGGGGCTCCGGCGGTTGCACCCGTCGGCAAGCAGTCTCCGTACAACCCGGGAGAGATGTAGATGTCCGTATCGGACGAGACCGGCACCGTCACCGACGGCATCATCGTGACCGACGCCGCCGCGGCCAAGGTCAAGGCCCTGCTCGACCAGGAAGGCCGTGACGATCTGGCGCTGCGCGTCGCCGTTCAGCCCGGCGGCTGCTCCGGCCTGCGCTACCAGCTCTTCTTCGACGAGCGCTCGCTCGACGGTGACGTCGTCAAGGACTTCGACGGCGTGAAGGTCATCACCGACCGCATGAGCGCCCCGTACCTGGGCGGTGCCACCATCGACTTCGTCGACACCATCGAGAAGCAGGGCTTCACCATCGACAACCCGAACGCGACGGGTTCCTGCGCCTGCGGCGACTCCTTCAGCTAGGGTCCCCGCCCGCGCGCGGCACCAGTGACGCGCACGGCGACGTTCAGGTACGACGAAGGCGGCGTCCCCCTCGACGGGGGAGGCCGCCTTCGTCGTACCGGGCCCGGTGCGGCCCCGGCGGCGCCTACCGCGGTTCCAGCTCCGCGATGCCGCCCTTCGGGATCGCCTCGCCGTCCGACCCGACCACCTTCCGGTCGCCGAGCGGCTCGTCGAGTCGCACCGTCCGCTCCATCGCCTTGGCGATCAGGATGCAGGACCTGCCCTCCTGCGGGGTGTCGGTCACGGTGACGCGCACCTCGCGCGAGTCCTCGCTCACCCCGGCCGTGTACTCGCCGCACACCCCGCCCCAGAAGGTCACGGTCAGCTCGTCGCCGTCGACGCTCCAGCCCTGGATCCGCACATCGCGCGAGGACGCGCCGGTGGAGGGTGTGTCCCCCGGCCCACCGGGCTTCTCGGTCGGCGCCGAGCGGGACTCGGGTCCGGCCAGGTACGCGGGATCGATCGCCGGGTGGGTCACCGTGTAGGTGTCCTCGGCCCCGGTCGGCCGCACCTCGAACAGCCAGGACGGCACCAGCGCCGGCCGCCCGTCCACCTGGTGCGAGGCCAGCCCGAACACCGCCTTCTCGACGGCGACCGCCTCCGGCTTCGGTGCCGTGGTCACCCGCTCGCACGGCGTCTCGCCCGACGTGGCCGTCCCGCTCCCGACGACGGCTCCGTCCTCCCCCTCCAGCGGTACGGGACCGGTGCAGCCGCCGATGCCGCCGCGCTCGGTGCCGACGCCCTGCCCGGAGCGGTTCAGCAGCTCCAGCGCCCGGTCCGCGTCCACGACGGGGTACGTGTCGCTCCTGACCGGCGACTTCAGGTTGCCGTTGCCGCCGAGCACCTGGCCGTCCGCGCCGATGCGGATGCCGGTCGCCCAGCCGTAGGTGGGCAGCCCGCCCACCTCGGGGTCCGCGTTCACCACTCGTACGGCGCCCATGAGCTGGGTGGCGTCGAGCTTGGCGTCGTCCTGGCCGACGGCCTTGAGGACGGGCGCCGCGGCCTTCCGGGCCACCGCCTCGCTCACCGGGTCGCCGGCGCCGGCATCGCCGCCGGACGCGCAGACGGTCACCTTCTCGCAGTTGTCCGTGCCCGGCGTGTACCGGTCGAACGTCCAGGCCCCCGGCGCCTGCCGGGCCACCCGCAGCACCGGCTCCGAACCGTCCCCGGCCGCCCCCACCCGCCAGCCCTCACCCTCGGCCGTCGGGTTGCCCGTCACCCCGAGCGCCTCGGCGAGCCGCGCCACCTCGGCGGCCGTCACCTCGCCCTTCAGCGCGTACACCGGAGCCGAGCCGGGGCCCTCGGGGAGGTCGTCACCGGCGCGGTAGGTCACCCCGTAGGGGTTGGGTTCACCGGGCGCGATGCCGTTCGAACCGCCGCCCGAGTATCCGTCGAGCGCGAGCGGCGGGGGAGTGCCGTCGCCGCCGGGCGCACCGGAAGCCTTGCCGTCGCCCCCGGACCCGTCGGAAGCGTTGGTGGCGAGGAGCGCCCCACCGCCCCCGACCAGCAGCACCGCGGCGGCCACGGACGCGACGACCACCCGGGAGCGCCGTCGGCCCGACCGCTCGGCACCGCCGCCGCCCACGACCTCCGCGCCACCGTCGTGGCCGGCGCCCGCACCGCCGTCGCCGTCGGCGGCTTCGCCACGGCCGTCCACGTCACTCGCAGCATCCGCATCCGCAGCCACAGTCGTATCCGCAGCCACAGTCGTATCCGCAGTCACGGCCGTATCCGCAGGCTCACCGGCCCGGTCGGGCGCCTCGGCCCCGTCCGCCTCGGTGGCGTCATCCCCGGCAGCCCCGACCTCCTCGGCGGCGTCGGGCTCGGGGCCCTCGTCCGGGTTCTCGGGGTTGTCGGGTCGCTCGGAGTTCACCGCATAGCTCCTTCGGCAGGTCGTACACCGCATCCCCTCTACGGGGGACGGCGATGGGACGTGGCGCGGGAGCCGACGGTTCCCTCAGTAGCCGTACTCCGGCATCGCGTCCACCAGCCGGGCGGACGTCACGGGCACCGTGACCCCGTGAATGAGCGAAGGGGAGACCGGAGCCGTAATGACCTTCGCGGGGGCCGCCCAGTGCGGAGCCATCCGGGCGCAGTCACCGCGCAGCGCCGCGAGGCTGCCGCCGTCCGGGTCGAACGGGACGGAGCCGTGGATCTTGAGGTTCGTCATACCGGCACCGTACGCACCGTGAACCCGCGAAGAAAGACCTACTATCGGGTAGTTTCGCATGCTTCAGAGCAGGTGGGCGACCCGGTAGCGTGAACTGTCAATCCCCTCTCCCTTCGCAGGAGTGTGTCCTCGCCGTGCGTATCGCAGTCTCCGGCTCCATCGCCACCGACCATCTGATGACCTTCCCGGGCCGCTTCGCCGACCAACTGGTCGCGGACCAGCTGCACACGGTCTCTCTCTCCTTCCTCGTCGACCAGCTCGACGTACGCCGGGGCGGTGTCGGCGCGAACATCGCGTTCGGCATGGGACAGCTCGGCACGCGCCCGATCCTGGTCGGCGCGGCGGGCTCCGACTTCGACGAGTACCGCGCATGGCTCGACCGGCACGGGGTGGACACCGCCTCCGTGCGCATCTCCGAGACGCTGCACACGGCCCGCTTCGTGTGCACCACGGACGCCGACCACAACCAGATCGGGTCCTTCTACACCGGCGCGATGAGCGAGGCCCGCCTCATCGAGCTGAAGACCGTCGCCGACCGCGTCGGCGGCCTCGACCTCGTCCTGATCGGCGCGGACGACCCGGAGGGGATGCTCCGCCACACGGAGGAGTGCCGCACCCGGGGGATCCCGTTCGCCGCCGACTTCTCGCAGCAGATCGCCCGCATGGACGGCGACGAGATCCGGATACTGCTGGACGGCGCCACCTACCTCTTCTCCAACGAGTACGAGAAGGGCCTCATCGAGTCCAAGACCGGCTGGTCGGACGCGGAGATCCTCGCCAAGGTCGGCCACCGGGTGACCACGCTCGGCGCGCGCGGCGTCCGCGTCGAGCGGGCCGGCGAGGACCCCATCGAGGTCGGCTGCCCCGAGGAGGAGCGCAAGGCCGAGCCCACGGGCGTCGGCGACGCCTTCCGGGCGGGCTTCCTCTCGGGGCTGGCCTGGGGTGTCTCGCTGGAGCGGGCGGCGCAGGTCGGCTGCATGCTCGCCACCCTCGTGATCGAGACGGTGGGGACACAGGAGTACCAGCTGCGGCGGGCGCACTTCATGGACCGGTTCGAGAAGGCGTACGGGGACGAGGCGGCGGCAGAGGTGAAGAAGCACCTGGGCTGAGGTGGGCCCCGGCGGCCTCCGGGTCGCCGTCATCGACGTGTCGTCGGCCGCGGGTCCGTCGCGGCCGGCCCCGCGGTTCCCCGCGCCGCTGAGAGGCCTTCGGCCCTCTCCCGGGCGCGGGGCCTCGCGTCGCCTCAGCTCACCCTGCGCACCACATAGGCCGTACCCCGCTCCACCGGCTCCTCGCCCACGTACTCCTGGCCCCGCATCTCGCACCACGCCGGGATGTCCAGGCGCGCCGCCTCGTCGTCCGAGAGGACACGGACGGTGCCGCCGACCGGGACGTCCCCGATCACCTTGGCCAGCTCGATGACGGGGATCGGGCACCGCTTGCCGAGCGCGTCCACGACGAGGGCGTCCCCCCGCACGGCCGTCACGGCGGTGCTCACCGGCGCCCCCAGCTTCTCCCGTACCGCCGCGACCGCCCCCGGCAGCACGGACAGGAACCGCTCGACGTCCTCGGCCGCCGCCCCCGCCGGCAGGGAGACCCGCACGTTCCCCTCGCTCAGCACCCCCATGGCCCGCAGCACATGGCTGGGCGTCAGCGTGCTGCTCGTACAGGAGGAGCCCGAGGAGACGGAGAAGCCCTCGCGGTCCAGTTCGTGGAGCAGTGTCTCCCCGTCGACATAGAGACACGAGAAGGTGACCACTCCGGGCAGCCGGCGCTCCGGATCGCCGACCACCTCCACATCGGGCACCAGCGACGGCACCCGCGCCCGGATCCGCTCCGTCAACTCCCGCAGCCGCACCGCCTCTGCCTCCGCCTCCGCCCGCACGGCCCGCAGCGAGGCGGCGGCCGCCACGATCGCCGGGATGTTCTCGAACCCGGCGGCCCGCCCCGACTCCCGCTCGTCGGCGGGCCCTTGTGCCGCGAAGCGCACCCCCTTGCGTACGGCCAGCAGACCGACCCCGGCCGGGCCGCCCCATTTGTGCGCGCTGGCGGTCAACACCGACCAGTCACCGTTCACCCGCCCCCACCCGAGCGACTGCGCCGCGTCCACCAGCAACGGCACGCCCGCCGCCCGGCACGCCTGCGCGACCTCGGCCACCGGCTGCTCGGTCCCCACCTCGTGGTTGGCCGACTGCAGACACGCCAGCGCCGTGTCGGGACGCAGGGCCTCGGCGTAGGAGGACACGGCGACCGCCCCCGTACGGGCCACCACCACCCGGCTGACCGACCCGCCGTCGTCCTCGTGCGTCCGTGCCGCGTGCAGCACCGAAGAGTGTTCGACGGACGACACGATCAGGTGGCGTCCCACCCGCCGCCGCCCGGCCAGCACCCCCGCGATCCCGGAGTGCACCGCCCGGGTCCCCGACGAGGTGAAGACCAGTTCGTCCGCCCGGCACCCCACCGCCTCGGCGGCGGCTTCCCGGGCCGCGTCCAACAGCAGCCGCGCCCGCCGCCCCTCCCGGTACAACCGCGCGGGATCGGCCCACCCTTCGTCCAGCGAAGCCGTCAGCGCCTGCCGCGCGACGGGGTGAAGGGGAGCGGAGGAAGCGGAGTCGAAGTAGGCCACAGGCCAACGCTAAAGCCTCGGGCCGACGACACCGGGGCGCGGGGAACCGCGCGAACGGCCACAACGCGCGCGCACCCGTCAAATCACCCGAACCCCCGAGCTATTAGGCGCACCCGACACCCGGAGTAGCCGCTACAAGTGACCCCCGGCGAGTTGGGCCCCCCTCCCCGCGCGACCCCAAAACGCGTCCAGTAGGGTTTGGTCCGCATAAACATCCAAACCCCTGCCCGTCGCAGGGCGGCGACCGACCAGCGAGAAGGCCGCAGCCATACCGCGCGGGCGAGACTCTCGGGAAGGCGCTACGTGAGTCCCAACGGCTCCGACCGCTCGCCGCGGCGCCCGATGCGGCGGAAGCTGCTGCAGGCAATGACCGCAGGCCTGGTCCTGGCGACCGCCACCGGTTGCACATGGGAGGACTTCCCCCGCCTGGGTATGCCCACCCCGACCACGGAAGAGGCTCCGCGGATCCTCTCCCTGTGGCAGGGGTCGTGGGCGGCCGCGCTCGCCACGGGCGTGCTGGTGTGGGGCCTGATCCTGTGGAGTGCTTTCTTCCACCGGCGCAGCCGCACCAAGGTCGAAGTTCCCCCACAGACCCGGTACAACATGCCCATCGAGGCGCTGTACACGGTCGTCCCGCTGATCATCGTCTCGGTGCTCTTCTACTTCACCGCCCGCGACGAGTCGAAGCTCCTCGACACGTCGAAGAAGCCCGACCTCACGGTCAACGTGGTGGGCTTCCAGTGGAGCTGGTGCTTCAACTACATCGAGAACGTCGAAGGCTCCACCGGCGACGCGGCCACCGACGAGAACCTGGCCGCGATCCCGGACCGGTACAAGAAGGACTTCCCGGCGAACGCCGGCGGCGTCTACACCTGCGGCATTCCTGGCGACAAGAACCCGCAGACCGGCAACCCGGGCCCGACGCTCTGGCTCCCGGAGGGCAAGACGGTCCGCTTCGTCCTGACCTCGCGTGACGTCATCCACTCCTTCTGGGTGGTGCCGTTCCTCATGAAGCAGGACGTCATCCCGGGCCACACCAACGCCTTCCAGGTGACCCCCAACCAGGAGGGAACCTTCCTGGGCAAGTGCGCCGAACTGTGCGGCGTGGACCACTCACGGATGCTCTTCAACGTGAAGGTCGTCTCCCAGGAGCGCTACGAGGAGCACCTCAAGTCGCTCGTGGAGAAGGGCCAGACCGGTTACGTCCCGGCCGGCATCGAGCAGACGAAGCACGAGAAGAACCGGGAGACGAACGTACTGTGAGCATCCTCAACGAACCTCAGGGTGCCGAGACAGCGGGTTCCCACTACGAGGACGAGCTGCCGGTCCGGCGCCAGCGTCGTGGTGAGGTCGTCGTCAAGTGGCTGACGACCACCGACCACAAGACGATCGGCACGCTCTACCTGGTCACGTCGTTCGCGTTCTTCTGCATCGGCGGCGTCATGGCGCTCCTGATGCGCGCCGAGCTCGCCCGCCCGGGCACGCAGATCATGTCGAACGAGCAGTTCAACCAGGCGTTCACGATGCACGGCACGATCATGCTGCTGATGTTCGCGACGCCGCTGTTCGCCGGATTCACCAACTGGATCATGCCGCTGCAGATCGGCGCGCCCGACGTGGCGTTCCCGCGGCTGAACATGTTCGCGTACTGGCTGTACCTCTTCGGCTCGCTCATCGCGGTCGGTGGCTTCCTCACCCCGCAGGGCGCGGCCGACTTCGGCTGGTTCGCCTACAGCCCGCTGTCGGACGCGGTCCGCAGCCCGGGTATCGGCGCCGACATGTGGATCATGGGTCTGGCCTTCTCCGGCTTCGGCACCATCCTCGGCGCGGTCAACTTCATCACCACGATCATCTGCATGCGCGCACCCGGCATGACCATGTTCCGCATGCCGATCTTCGTGTGGAACGTGTTGCTGACCGCCGTCCTGGTCCTGCTCGCCTTCCCGGTCCTCGCGGCCGCGCTGTTCGCCCTGGAGGCGGACCGCAAGTTCGGCGCGCACGTCTTCGACGCGGCCAACGGCGGCGCGTTGCTCTGGCAACACCTCTTCTGGTTCTTCGGCCATCCAGAGGTGTACATCATCGCCCTGCCGTTCTTCGGCATCATCTCCGAGGTCATCCCGGTCTTCTCCCGTAAGCCGATGTTCGGCTACATGGGCCTGATCGGAGCGACCATCGCGATCGCCGGCCTCTCGGTCACGGTGTGGGCGCACCACATGTACGTCACCGGAGGCGTACTCCTGCCGTTCTTCTCCTTCATGACGTTCCTCATCGCCGTACCGACGGGCGTGAAGTTCTTCAACTGGATCGGAACGATGTGGAAGGGCTCGTTGTCCTTCGAGACACCGATGCTCTGGGCCACCGGCTTCCTGATCACCTTCACCTTCGGTGGTCTGACCGGTGTCATCCTGGCCTCGCCGCCGATGGACTTCCACGTCTCGGACTCGTACTTCGTGGTGGCGCACTTCCACTACGTGGTGTTCGGCACCGTCGTCTTCGCGATGTTCTCCGGCTTCCACTTCTGGTGGCCGAAGATGACCGGCAAGATGCTCGACGAGCGCCTGGGCAAGATCACCTTCTGGACGCTGTTCATCGGCTTCCACGGCACGTTCCTCGTCCAGCACTGGCTGGGCGCGGAGGGCATGCCGCGTCGTTACGCGGACTACCTCGCGGCCGACGGGTTCACCGCACTGAACACGATCTCCACGATCGCCTCGTTCGTCCTCGGTCTGTCGATCCTGCCGTTCCTCTACAACGTGTGGAAGACGGCCAAGTACGGCAAGAAGGTCGAGGTCGACGACCCGTGGGGTTACGGCCGTTCGCTGGAGTGGGCGACCTCCTGCCCGCCGCCCCGGCACAACTTCCTCACCCTGCCGCGGATCCGCAGCGAATCCCCGGCGTTCGACCTGCACCACCCGGAGATCGCCGCGCTCGAACAGCTCGCGCACGGCGGCCCGGCGGCCGATGAGCTCGCGGCCAGCGGCAAGGAGGCCGGCAAGTGAAGGTCCAAGGCAAGATGTTCATCTGGCTGGCCGTTTTCGTGCTGGCCATGGCGATCGTCTACGGCGTGTGGTCGAAGGAGCCGGCCGGAACCACGGCGCTGTTCCTCGCCTTCGGCCTGTGCATCATGGTCGGCTACTACCTGGCCTTCACGGCCCGGCGGGTCGACGTGGGCGCGCAGGACAACAAGGAGGCCGACGTCGCGGACGACGCCGGTGAGCTGGGCTTCTTCAGCCCGCACAGCTGGCAGCCCCTCGCCCTGGGCGTGGGCGGCGCGCTCGCCTTCATGGGCGTCGTCTTCGGCTGGTGGCTGCTGTACTTCTCGGCCCCGATCATCATGATCGGCCTGTGGGGCTGGGTCTTCGAGTACTACCGCGGCGAGAACCAGAACCAGTGACACCGCGCCCGTAACACGCGCAGAGCGGACGGAAGCCCGGACACTCCGACAGGAGGTCCGGGCTTCCCTCTTTTGCCACACCGTCCGTCGCTCGGTCGGGTCACCCGGCGCGCCACGCTTGACGGGCGTTCCTACGGTGAACTCATGAGCACATCACCCCGTAACCGTACGGTCGCCGGCTGCACCCTGTTGGTGGTCTCCCTGGGAGCGGGCGTCACCGCCTGCGGTTCCGGTGGCCACCCGCTCTCGGGCAAGCCGTACGACGCGGCCGACCAGGTCTCCTTCAACACACCGACCGGCAAGGGCGCCAAGGCCGACCCCGACAAGCCGCTGGAGGTCACGGCGCAGGACGACGGACGCATCACCGACGTCACCGCCGTGGACGCCGCAGGACGCTATGTGGCGGGCGAACTCTCCGAGGACGGGGGCCGCTGGCACTCCACCTCACCGCTGGCCGCCAACGCCCGCTACACGGTCCGGGTGAGCACGGAGGACGAGGACGGCGCCCCCGGCCGCGAGACCCTCGCCTTCGACACCGGCCGCCCCCTCACCAAGAAGCGTCTGAACGTCACCTTCGGGCCGAAGGAGGGCCGGTACGGCGTCGGTCAGCCCGTCACCGCCGAGCTGAGCCGCCCGGTCAGGGACAAGGCCGCCAGGGCCGTCGTCGAACGCGCGCTGAAGGTGGACTCCACCCCCGCCGCGGAGGGCGCCTGGCACTGGGTGGACGACAAGAAGCTCCACTACCGCCCGAAGGAGTTCTGGCCCGCCGAGGCCACCATCCGGGTGCACAGCAACCTGGAGGGCCTCAAGGTCGGCGACCGGCTCTGGGGCGGGAAGGCCGAGCCCATCGAGCTGACGACCGGCGCCAAGATAGTCGCCGTCACCGACGCCTCCTCGCACCGGATGACGGTCTACAAGAACGACCAGGTCATCAAGGAGATACCGGTGACCACCGGCAGGCCCGGCTACGACACCCGCAACGGCGTCAAGGTCGTCCTGGCCAAGGAAGGTACCGTTCGCATGACCAGCGCCAGCATAGGCGCGTCGGACTTCTACGACCTGACCGTGCACCACTCCGTCAGGGTCACCAACAGCGGCGAGTACGTCCACGCGGCCCCCTGGTCGACCGGCTCCCAGGGGTACGCCAACGTCAGCCACGGCTGCACCGGCATGAGCATGGGCAACGCCGAGTGGTTCTACGACACCATCAACGAGGGCGACATCGTCGAGGTCGTCAACTCGGCCGGCGACACCATGGCCCCCTTCGGCAACGGCTACGGCGACTGGAACCTCGACTGGAAGAACTGGCGCGAGGGCAGCGCCCTGGTCGGCGGCACCGCGGAGACGCCCTCCCCCCAGGTGCAGGCCCGCCTGAGACCGGAGTCGGTGTAGGGGCGGGCCCGCGGCGGGCCGGCGCCCCCGCCCGCTGGGGCACTAGGCGCTCAGCGCCTGCTTCCGGCGCAGCAGCGACGCCAGTGCCGAGGCGAACTCCACCGGCTCCACCGGCAGCGTCACCGCCGCGTCGGCCCGGCTCCAGGTCGCCAGCCAGGCGTCCTGCGGCCGCGCGATCAGCACCAGCGCGGGCGGGCACTCGAAGATCTCGTCCTTGATCTGCCGGCACACGCCCATGCCTCCCATGGGCACGGCCTCACCGTCCAGGACGACGACGTCGATCCCGCCCTTGTCCAGCTCCTTGATGACGGCGGCCGGGGTGGCGCACTCCAAGAACTCGACCTGCGGCACGTCGGCAGCCGGTCGCCGGCCGGTGGCCAGCCGCACCTGCTCCCGGGTGCCCGAGTCGTCGCTGTAGACCAGCACCGTGGCGGTGGGCTGCATTGTTCCTCCGTTACGCAGTGGTCGGACGTCGTACGGACAACAAGACGGACAGGGCCCGATGCGCGGATGCTACTCCCTCGAACACCACGTCAGCACCGGTACGGAAGGGAGCAACACTCCGAACGGCACCCCCCGGAGTGAGGGCGGGATAAGCGACCGACATAATGTCGGTCGTGGCGACAGCAACGACAGTAGAAACCGGGCACGCGCACCCGTCGGTCAACCGGCCGAACCTCACCAGCGTCGGAACCATCATCTGGTTGAGTTCCGAGTTGATGTTCTTCGCGGCCCTCTTCGCGATGTACTTCACCCTGCGATCGGTGACCGGTCCGGAGTTCTGGCACGAGAAGGCCGGCACTCTGAACTTCCCGTTCTCGGCGACGAACACCACGATCCTGGTGCTCTCCTCCCTCACCTGCCAGCTCGGTGTCTTCGCCGCCGAGCGCGGGGACGTGAAGAAGCTCCGGATGTGGTTCATCGTCACGTTCGTGATGGGTGCGATCTTCATCGGCGGTCAGGTCTTCGAGTACACCGAGCTGGTCAAGCACGAGGGCCTGTCGCTCTCGTCCGACCCGTACGGCTCGGTGTTCTACCTGACCACCGGCTTCCACGGACTGCACGTGACGGGCGGCCTCATCGCCTTCCTGCTGGTCCTCGGACGCACCTACGCGGCCAAGAGGTTCACCCACGAGCAGGCCACCGCGGCCATCGTCGTGTCCTACTACTGGCACTTCGTCGATGTCGTCTGGATCGGCCTGTTCGCCACGATCTACATGATCAAGTAGACCGGGCGGCCGGGCCGGGCGGACCGTACGCCTGCCTCGAACCGAGAACGACCCTTCCAGAAGCACCGACGCAGAAGATCCTGACACCGGGGTAATCCGTGAAAAAGCTCTCCGCACGACGACGCCATCCGCTGGCGGCGGTCGTCGTCCTATTCATCGCGTTGGCGGCCTGCGCGGGGCTGTACACCGCCTTCGCCCCCGCGGACAAGGCGCAGGCCGACGAAACCGCCCAGACCCTGACCATCGAGGAGGGCAAGAAGCTCTACTCGGTCGGTTGCGCCAGTTGCCACGGCAAGGGTGGTGAGGGCACCACCGACGGTCCTTCCCTGGTGGGTGTGGGCGCGGCGGCAGTCGACTTCCAGGTCGGCACCGGCCGTATGCCGGCCCAGCAGCCGGGCGCGCAGATCCCGAAGAAGCCGGTCGTGTACTCGCAGGCCGAGATCGACCAGCTCGCGGCGTACATCTCGTCGCTGGGCGCCGGTCCGGAGATCCCGACCGAGAGCGCGTACGACCCCGAGGGCGCGGACATCGCCGAGGGCGGCGAACTGTTCCGCACCAACTGCACGCAGTGCCACAACTTCACCGGCAAGGGTGGTGCGCTGTCCGAGGGCAAGTACGCGCCGGACCTTGAGGGTGTCTCCCCGAAGCACATCTACGAGGCCATGCAGACGGGCCCGCAGAACATGCCGTCCTTCCCCGAGACCACGCTGACGGAAGAAAACAAGAAGGACATCATCGCGTACCTCGACGCGGTCAACGGCGACGAAACCGTGGAGCCCGGTGGCCTCAGCCTCGGCGGACTCGGCCCGGTCAGCGAAGGTCTCTTCGGCTGGGTGTTCGGGCTCGGCGCGCTGATCGCCGTCGCCGTCTGGGTCGCCGCTCGGACCGCAAAGGCCAAGAAGTCATGAGTAGCCAAGAGATTCCAGAAGAGAACCTGCCCATCGAGCAGGACGCGCACGGCGCGGTGCAGGTCGCGGACGAGAGGAACCCCTTCTCGGACCCCGGCCTCCCGCCCCACGAGCACCGGGTCCAGGACATCGACGAGCGGGCCGCGAAGCGGTCCGAGCGGACGGTCGCCCTGATGTTCACGGTGTCGATGCTGGCCACCGTCGCCTTCATCGCCTCGTACCTCGTGATCGACGTGCACAAGTCGATCTACGTCTGGCCGATCGGTCACATCAGCGCGCTGAACTTCGCGCTGGGCATGACGCTGGGCGTCTCGCTGTTCTGCATCGGCGCGGGCGCGGTCCACTGGGCCCGCACGCTGATGTCGGACGTGGAGGTCGCCGACGAGCGTCACCCGATCGAGGCGGCGCCCGAGGTCAAGGCCAAGGTCCTGGCGGACTTCGCGGAAGGTGCCAAGGAGTCCGCGCTCGGCCGTCGCAAGCTGATCCGCACCACGATGTTCGGCGCGCTGGCCCTGTTCCCGCTCTCCGGTGTGATGCTGCTGGGCGGCCTCGGTCCGGCGCCCGGCACCAAGCTGCGGCACACCACCTGGGCCAAGGGCAAGAAGCTCCTCAACATGAACACCAACGAGCCGCTGCGTCCCTCGGACGTCGCGGTGGGGTCGCTGACCTTCGCCATGCCGGACGGCCTGAGCGAGCACGACCACGACTTCCAGAAGAACATCGCCAAGGACGCCCTGATGATCGTCCGGATCCAGCCGGACGACATCAAGGACAAGCGCGAGCTGGAGTGGTCCCACGAGGGCATCGTGGCGTTCTCGAAGATCTGCACCCACGTGGGCTGCCCGATCTCCCTGTACGAGCAGCAGACACACCACGTGCTCTGCCCCTGCCACCAGTCCACCTTCGACCTCGCCGACGGCGGCCGGGTCATCTTCGGCCCCGCGGGTCACGCCCTTCCGCAGCTGAGGATCACCGTCGGTGAAGACGGCTACCTCGAAGCGGTCGGCGACTTCGACGAGCCCGTCGGTCCTGCCTTCTGGGAGCGCGGATGAGCACTACGACCACCACCGGTTCGCGCGACAGGCGCGATAAGGCACCGGCCGGCGAGCGCGTCGCCGACTGGGCCGACGGCCGGCTCGGGATCTACTCCCTGGCCAAGTCCAACATGCGCAAGATCTTCCCCGACCACTGGTCGTTCATGCTGGGTGAGATCTGCCTGTACAGCTTCATCATCATCATCCTCACGGGTGTGTACCTGACGTTGTTCTTCCACCCGTCGATGAACGAGGTGGAGTACCACGGCCCGTACGTCCCGCTGCAGGGCCAGCTGATGTCCGAGGCGTTCAACTCGACCATGCACATCTCCTTCGAGGTGCGCGGTGGTCTGCTGATCCGGCAGATCCACCACTGGGCGGCGCTGATCTTCCTCGCCGGCATGTTCGTGCACATGATGCGCGTGTTCTTCACGGGAGCGTTCCGCAAGCCGCGTGAGGTCAACTGGCTGTTCGGCTTCCTGCTGTTCGTCCTCGGCATGTTCACCGGCTTCACCGGTTACTCGCTCCCGGACGACCTGCTCTCCGGCACCGGTGTCCGCTTCATGGAGGGCGCGGTCCTGTCCGTGCCGATCGTCGGCACGTACCTGTCGTTCTTCCTCTTCGGCGGAGAGTTCCCGGGCGGCGACTTCGTGGCCCGCTTCTACTCGGTCCACATCCTGCTGCTGCCGGGCATCATGCTCGGCCTGCTGGTGGCGCACCTGATCCTGGTCTTCTACCACAAGCACACGCAGTTCGCGGGCCCCGGCAAGACGAACAACAACGTCGTCGGCATGCCGCTGCTCCCGGTGTACATGGCGAAGGCCGGAGGCTTCTTCTTCCTGGTCTTCGGCGTCATCGCGGTCATCTCGGCGATCGCCACGATCAACCCGATCTGGACCATGGGCCCCTACCGGCCGGACCAGGTGTCCACCGGCGCCCAGCCCGACTGGTACATGGGCTTCTCCGAGGGCCTGATCCGTGTCATGCCGGGCTGGGAGATCAACTTCTGGGGCCACACGCTCGTCCTGGGCGTGTTCATCCCGCTGGTGATCTTCCCGCTGGTCCTGGTCGCGATCGCGGTCTACCCGTTCATCGAGTCCTGGGTCACCGGCGACAAGCGCGAGCACCACATCCTGGACCGCCCGCGCAACGTCCCGACCCGTACGGCCTTCGGTGTCGCGTGGATCACCTGGTACATGGTCCTGCTGATCGGTGGTGGAAACGACCTCTGGGCGACCCACTTCCACCTGTCGATCAACTCGATCACCTGGTTCGTCCGGATCGCGTTCTTCGTGGCCCCGGTGGTCGCGTTCGTCGTCACCAAGCGCATCTGCCTCGGCCTGCAGCGCCGGGACAAGGACAAGGTGCTGCACGGTCGGGAGACCGGCATCATCAAGCGTCTGCCGCACGGTGAGTTCATCGAGGTCCACGAGCCGCTCAGCCAGGAGCAGCTGCACACGCTCACGGCGCACGAGCAGTACGCGCCTGCCGAGATCGGTGCCGCGGTCGACGAGAACGGTGTCGCCCGCAAGATCACGCGCCTGTCGAAGCTCCGCGCCAAGCTGAGCAAGGGCTACTACGGCGAGGACAACCAGATCGCCAAGCCCACCGTCGAGGAGTACAAGGAGATCACGAGCGGCCACGGCCACCACTGATCGTCCCGCTTCGCCACACCACGGTCGAAGGGCCCCCGTCCGATCTTCGGACAGGGGCCCTTCGCCGTGCTCCGACCTGGATAGGGTGGGCGCATCAGTGATTTCACGATCCGCGCGGCCCTTTCCCGCCCGCGGTGACGACACCCAGGAGCGGCTATGAGCGCTGTGACCCCCGCTGGAGGCGACACCGCGGCGGGCCGTTCCTGGCCGGCGGTACTGAACGCGCTGCTGTCCGGGCACGACCAGGACGCCGGTGCCACCTTCTGGGCGATGGACCAGATCATGCGCGGCGAGGCGACGGACGCGCAGATCGCCGGGTTCGTGGTGGCGCTGCGGGCCAAGGGGGAGACCGTCGACGAGATCACCGGTCTCGTCGACGCGCTCTACGAGCACGCCAACGTGATCGAGGTGGCCGGGGAGACGGTCGACATCGTCGGCACGGGCGGGGACGGCGCCAAGACGGTCAACATCTCCACGATGTCGTCGATCGTCGTCGCCGGTACGGGCGCGAAGGTCGTCAAGCACGGGAACCGGGCCGCGTCGTCGGCCTCCGGCGCGTCCGATGTGCTGGAGAAGCTGGGCGTCAATCTGGAGCTGACGCCGAAGCGGGTGGCCGAGGTCGCCGACGAGGCCGGGATCACCTTCTGCTTCGCGGTGAAGTTCCATCCGGCGCTGCGTCATGTAGCCGCCGCGCGGGGCCAGTTGGGCATCCGGACGGTCTTCAACGCGCTCGGCCCGCTGGCCAACCCCGCGAAGGTGCGCGCCCAGGCCGTCGGTGTCGCCGACCCCCGGATGGCCCCCATCATGGCGGGCGTCTTCGCCGGGCGCGGCAACTCCTCGCTGGTCTTCCGGGGCGACGACGGTCTCGACGAGCTGACGACGACGGCGACGTCACGGGTGTGGGTCGTCCGCGAGGGCAAGGTCACCGAGGAGGCCTTCGACCCGCGCGACGTGGGGCTGGAGCTGGTGCCCGTGGAGGCGCTGCGGGGGGCCGACGCGTCGTACAACGCGGATGTCGCGCGCCGGTTGCTGGGCGGCGAGACCGGGCCCGTGCGGGACGCGGTGCTGCTGAACTCGGCGGCGGCGCTGGTGGCGTTGTCGCCGACGTCCGGGCCGCTGGCGGAGCAGTTGCGGGACGGGATGGCCAGGGCCGCGGAGTCGATCGACTCGGGGGCGGCGCGACAAGCTCTCGAACGGTGGGTCGCTGCCACCAACCGGTAGTTCGTCGGGCGCGGGCCCGGTGGGGCTTCTCGCGCAGTTCCCCGCGCCCACGAGGCATCAGGCCCTGCGGGCCTGAAAGACGGAGGTCGGGCGGGCGAAGGACGGGCGTCGGGCGGGGAGAGGCACGGGGCGCAGCCCCTGCTTCTCAGGGGCGCGGGGAACCGCGCGAGAAGCCCCCACCGGACCCGCACCCGCCGACGAAGCCCGTGCCCTCGACCCGTCACGCGCCCCATTCCGCGATCCGGACACGAGTTGCGGCACGCCGATCACTTCACGTACGTTCCTGATCAGGTCATGAGTGACAGCCCAAAGCCCCGGCTGGCTGTCCGGCAACCCTCCGTCGTGGCGGGGTGCCCCGGGTGAAGACCGGGCCGTAGGCAGCGAGGTCTACGGCAAGCGCGGCTTCGAGGGAGTCTTCCGTGAGCAAGCGAATGCGATAGGGCCGCCGAGCCCCGCCTCCGCGCACCCTTTTCTCTTTTCTCCGCATGCCCTCTTTCGGCATGCCCCTCACGGGAGTTCGCCATGTCTGTCTCCACCCTTGCCGCCGACCGTGCCGTTTGTGCCCCGCTGCCCGTTCTGGGCCGGGATGTCACCGTCCCCCTCGTCACCGGTGGCGAGGTCACCTACGCCGCCCTCGACTACGCCGCCAGCGCCCCGGCCCTGCAGCGCGTGTGGGACGACGTGGCGGCGTACGCGCCCTACTACGGCAGCGTCCACCGCGGTGCCGGCTACCTCTCCCAGCTGTCGACCGACCTCTTCGAGAACGCCCGCAGGACCGTCGCGGAGTTCCTCGACTGCCGGGCCGACGACCAGCTGGTCTTCACCCGCTCCACGACGGACTCCCTGAACCTTCTGGCCGGGGCCCTGCCCGCCGACTGCCAGGTCTTCGTCTTCGAGACCGAGCACCACGCCTCGCTGCTGCCCTGGCGCGACGCCCGGGTGACCTACCTGGACGCGCCGCGCACGCCCGGGCAGGCCGTGGCCACCCTGGAGGCCGCGCTGGCCGGGCGTGACCCGCACGGGCCGGCGCTGGTGTGCGTCACCGGTGCCTCGAACGTCACCGGGGAGATCTGGCCGGTGCGCGAACTGGCCGCCGCCGCGCACGCGCACGGCGCGCGGATCGTGCTCGACGCCGCCCAGCTGGCGCCCCACCACCCCGTCTCCGTACAGGAGTTGGACGTGGACTGGGTCGCCTTCTCGGGACACAAGCTGTACGCGCCGTTCGGGTCCGGCGTGCTCGCCGGGCGCGCCGACTGGCTGCGTGCGGCCGACCCGTATCTCGCGGGCGGCGGCGCCAGCCGCAAGGTGACCCGGCGGACGGACGGCGGCGTGGACGTCCAGTGGCACGAGAGCGCCGCCCGCCACGAGGCCGGCTCGCCCAACGTCATCGGCGTCCACTCCATCGCCTCCGCCTGCAAGGCCCTCACCGAGGCCGGGTTCGACACGCTGGTCGCCCGGGAGCGGTATCTGATCGACGCCGTACGGGCCGGGCTCGCCGAGGTGCCCGAGGTGCGGACCCTCTCCCTCTTCGGGGACGACGCCCCGCGCGTCGGCGTCCTCTCCTTCGTCGTCGAGGGCTGGAACAGCTCCCACTTCGCCGCCGCCCTCTCCGCCGAGTACGGCATCGGCGTACGCGACGGCCTCTTCTGCGCCCACCCCCTCGTCCGTACCCTCCTCGGCAGCGATCCGCAGAACCAGGGCGAGTGCGGCGCGCCCGAGGCGGAGCCCGGCGAGCGCTCCCTCAACGCGATCCGGGTGAGCTTCGGCGCGGGCACTCCCGACGAGCACGTGGAGCGCTTCGTGCGCGCCGTGAAGGAACTCGTACGGGACGGCGCGAAGTGGAACTACCGTACGGAGAACGGCCGTTGTGTTCCGGCCGTCTGACCCGAACCGGCTGATCCCCTGACGTGTCCCCGACGTATACGCTCCCCTCGGCAGCCGAACGGTGGCGGTGGACAGGGGAGCACGGGTGCACGGGGTGCGGGCACTGCGCGAGACGGACCCTCGGCGGATAGGCCCCTACGAGGTGCGGGGCAGGCTCGGCGCGGGCGGTATGGGCGAGGTCTACCTCGCCGAGGCGAGCACCGGGGCGCTGGTGGCCGTGAAGGTGGTGCGGGGCGAGCACGCCGAGGACCGCACCTTCCGGGCCCGCTTCCGGCACGAGGTGCGCGCCGCGCGGTCCGTCGGCGGGAACGGCACGCACACCGCACGGGTCGTCGACGCGGACACCGAGGGCGAACGGCCCTGGATGGCGACGGAGTTCGTCGACGGGCCGAACCTCCGCGACGCCGTCCTCGACCGGGGGCCGCTGCCCGAGGAGGCGGTGCGCGTGCTGGCCGCCGCGCTCGGCGGGGCCCTCACCGCCATCCACGCCCAGGGCATGGTCCACCGCGATCTCAAGCCGTCCAACATTCTGCTGGCGGCCGACGGCCCGCGCGTCATCGACTTCGGGATCGTACGGGCGCTGGAGGGCACGGCCCTGACCCGCACCGGGACCGTCGTCGGCTCGGCCGGCTATGTCTCGCCGGAGCAGATCCGCAACGGTGCCGAGGTGGGGCCGCCGAGCGACGTCTTCTCCCTCGGCGCCGTCCTCGCGTACGCGGCGGCGGGCCGTGAGCCCTTCGGTGAGGGCAAGGACGCGGTCGTCCTGCTGCGCATCCTCACCCACGACGTCGATCTGTCCGGCGTGCCGAACGGCATCCGGCCCCTGGTGGAGTCCTGCCTGCGCGCCGAGCCGGGCGAGCGCCCGACACCGCAGGAGGTCGTCGCGGCGGCCGGGCCCACGAAGGGGGCGTCGCGCAAGGGGACGGGGGAGGAGTGGAGCACCGCCGTCGCCGGGTGGTCCGGCGCCCAACGGTGGCTGCCGGAGCGGGACTCGGGGGAGCGGGAGAGCGGGGTCGAGTACGTGGCTCCGGTGACGATGACGGACGCGGCGGCGCCCGGGACGTCCTTGCCTCCCGGGGATGCTCCGTCGCCCGCGGCGGACGTCTTACCGGCGGCACAGGGTCTT
The DNA here is from genome assembly GCF_053593335.1 of Streptomyces sp. NPDC002324. Taxonomy (NCBI): domain Bacteria; kingdom Bacillati; phylum Actinomycetota; class Actinomycetes; order Kitasatosporales; family Streptomycetaceae; genus Streptomyces; species Streptomyces sp. NPDC002324. Next base: position 476,651 of record NZ_JBSFCF010000001.1, on the reverse strand, counting down.
CCGCCGGCGGTGGCGGAGGTGCCCGCCCGGCTCTCGCCCTCGCGGCGCGGGGTGCTGCGGGCTCTCACCGGCGCTGCGGCGGTGGCGGCCGTCGGCGGTGGGGTGGGCGGATGGCTGTGGACGCGGCAGTCGGAAGCGGGGGACGACTCGGCGACCGGGAAAGGGAGCCGTGGGGCCTCCGGGACGGCGGCGCCCGCGAGAGTCGCGTGGAAGGTGCCGGTCGGGCAGGTGGTCGACTCGTCGGGGCCCTGCGGAGCGCTGTCGCCCGACGGGAAGACGCTGTACGTGTCGGTGGAGGGCGGACAACTGCTCGCGCTCGCCACGGCCGACGCCCTGCCGCGCTGGACGGTGCGGTTCGCGCGCGAGGGGGCGGAGTTCGCCGCCATGTCCCCGCCGGCCGTGGCCCCGGACGGCACCGTCCTCGTCGTCACCGCGGCGGGCGGGGGCGCGTCCGCGCGCCTGGAGGCGGTCGGAGCGCGGGGCGGGCGGAAGTGGTCGCGCAAGCTGCCCGGGAACCGCAGGGACGTTCCCGTGATCGCCGGCGACCACGCCCTCGTCACCTACGGCGGCTCCGGCGGCGGGGGAGTGCGGGCCTACGACACAGGCGGCGAGACGGTCTGGGACGTACCGATCCCCGGGGGACCCGACGTGGCCCCGCTGGTCGTCGGGGACATGGCGTACGTCGGAGGGTACGACGACCGGTTGCACGCCCTCCAGGTCGCGGACGGCGCCGAGGTGTGGAAGGTCCGGCTGGGCGGCGACGTCGCCCGGCCCGCGTACCTCCTGGACACGCTCGCCGTGAGCACGAACGACGAGCAGAACATCCTGTACGGCGTGAACGGTGACGGTGAGACCGTGTGGCAGGCCCATGGCCGGGGCGGCGGCAACGCCTCGACCACGACCGTCGTCGCCGACGTCTTCGTCGCGGTGCAGCGGGACCTCCTGGTGGCGACCAGCGCCGACGGCAAAGCCCGGTGGACGTACCCGGGTATCGAGCCCCTGCCCACCCCGGTGGAGCGCGCCGGTGTCCTCTACCTGCGGTCGGGCAGCGAGCTGCACGCCGTCGACGGCGACGGGAGCCGGCTCTGGAGGCTCACGGTCGGTACCCAGGCCGGCAACGGCACCGGCCCGGTCGTCGGCGCCGCCCGGCTGTACACCGTCACCTCCGAGGGCATCGCGGCCGTCGACCTCCCCGCCTGACCCTCGCCGGAGCGGCCGGCGCGAGAGGCCCCTAGCCGTCCAGCCCGATGGCGAAGGCGGCCTCCAGGTCGTGCTGGGAGTAGGCGCGGAAGGCGACGTGGGTGTCCGTGCCGAGGACGCCCGGGATCTTGCTGATACGGCCGGGGATCACGTCCGCCAGGGCCTCGTGCTCCTTCACCCGGACCATGGCGACCAGGTCGTACGTGCCGGTCACGGAGAACACCTCGGTCACCGAGTCGATCGCGGCGATCGACTCCGCGATCTCCGGGATCCGGTCCACGCTGGTCTTGATGAGCACGATCGCGGTGATCACGGCTGTTTCTCTCCCTCGGGGGCCGGAGCAGGGACGTGTCCTGACGCGTCCGCTGGCGGTTTCACTCTAGCCCCACGCCCGAAACGCCCCCACGCGAAGGCGAACCCCAGTCCGAAGCCCACCAGGTGCGCCAGATACGCGACCCCCGGCCCCGCGGTCTGCCGCCCCGCCGCCAGCCACTGCAGGCTCACCCAGAACGGCAGGGTCACCCACGCCGGGAAGCGCAGCGGGAGGAAGAAGAGGAACGGCAGGAGGCTCGTCACCCGCGCCCGCGGGAACAGGTACAGGAACGCGCCGAGGACCGCGGAGATCGCCCCCGAGGCGCCGACCAGCGACTGCGGCGACCCGGAGTGCGCCGCCGCGTACGCCACCAGCGCGAGGTAGCCGCAGCTCACGTAGAACAGGGCGAACGCCACCCGGCCCATGCGTTCCTCGGCCATCGCCCCGAAGACGAAGAGGAAGAGCATGTTGCCGAGGAGGTGCAGCCAGCTGCCGTGGACGAAGAGCGCGGTGAGGGGGGTCAGTGCCGCGCGCGGAGTGCCGTCGAAGAGTTCGACGGGGACGACGCCCCAGCGGTGGAAGTACGCGCGCTGCGCGGCGAGCAGCTCGTCCCCGGTGCCGTACGCGGGGTTGAGGCCCGCCGCCGGTCCGATCAGGAAAATCGCACAGCAGGCGGCGATCAGCCCGTAGGTGACGGGTGCCGACTCGTTCCGTACGGCCCGGGCGGCCGGGGCGATCCACTTGCCGATCATGCGCAGAGCATGACGTAACGGGACCCACACGCACAGACCGCCTCGCCGCCCGCGCGGATCGGCCGCAGCGCCGGAGCCGATCGGCGCCGCCGCCGTGGGCGAACGGGCGTCCGGTACCGGTCAGGCCGTAGGGTTACGAGCCACAAGCACCGGGACGTCGGCGCTTCACGGAGACTGGAAGAAGGAAGAGCAGCCACGATGACGGTTCCCCTGCCGACGGACACGACCCGCTGGCGCTGCACGCTCTGTGGCAATCTCACGCGGTTCGACGTGACCCGCTCGTCGAAGGTCGTCGAGTACGTGCACCTCGACCTCGCCGGGCAGCCCAAGGTCGAGGAGCGCGAGGTGGTCAGTGAGACCATCGAGTCGGTGCGCTGCCGCTGGTGCAACGCAGTGGACCAGGTGGAACTCGTGGACAGGCCGGGCGCCGACTCCTGAGGGAGCCGGTCCCGCACGGACAGTGGGGTGACGGATGGTGGAGAGCGCAGGCGGGGGGCCGGGCGACGGCGCCGCCGAGGTGCTCGACCGACCGCTGCCCGAGGGCGTGCGCAAACGGGTCGTGCAGATCGTCTCGGACGGTTTCGGCGGCCTGACGGTCGCCGAACTGCCCGCACAGCTCAGGCAGTACGCCCGGTTCACCCCGACCCGCCGGGTGAAGTTCGCCGGGAACGCGATGGCGGCCGCCGTGGAGAGCGACACGCTGTTCAGGCAGCGGATCGGGGAGCGGTTCCGGGAGGCCCACCCGGAACTGTCCGGCGCCCTCGACACGGGCACGCCGCCGCCGGCCGCGGACCCGCTGGACGTGGCGGCCGCGGCCTATGTGCTGCGCCCCACGGGCTGGGTGAAGCTGGTCGCCGCCGCCGGCGAGGAGGCCCTGCGGGCGGACGCCGAGCGGGCCGACGAGGAGAGCCGTGCCGAGCTGGAGCGGCTGCGCGAGCAGCTCGCCGAGGCCCGTGGTCACACGAAGTCCGAGACGGAGCGGTTGCGCACGGAGCTGGAGGCGGCCAAGAAGGAGGCCGACTCGATGCACCGCAAGCTCCGGGCCGCCCTCAGCGACGTCAAGCGGGGCGAGGCCGCCCTGCGCAAGCTGCACGCCGAGATGGAGACCGTACGCGCCGAGGGCCACGCCCAGGTGTCCGCCGCCGAGAGCGAGAGCCGGCGGCTCAAGGCCCGGCTCGGCGAGGCGGAGACGGCCCTGGAGGCCGCCCGGCGGGCCGCCCGCGAGGGCCGCAGCGTCGAGGACATGCGGGTGCGGCTGCTGCTGGACACCGTGCTGGAGGCCGCCCAGGGGCTGCGCCGCGAGCTGGCGCTGCCGCCGGTCTCCGTACGGCCCGCCGAGACCGTCGACGCGGTCGAGCCGGGGCGGATGACCCCGAAGGACATCGCCGCCCGCGCGCTGTCGGAGAACGACCCGGCGATCCTGAACCAGTTGCTGGCGCTGCCGCAGGCGCATCTCGTCGTCGACGGCTACAACGTGACCAAGACCGGCTATCCGCAGATGCCGCTGGAGAAGCAGCGCCTCAGGCTCCTCGGACAGCTCTCCCAGCTCGCCGCGCAGACCGGCGCCGAGGTCACCTGTGTCTTCGACGGGGCCGAGCTGGCCGCGCCGGTGCTGCTCGCGCCGCCGCGCGGGGTGCGGGTGCTGTTCTCCAAGCCGGGTGTCACCGCCGACGAGTTGATTCGCCAGCTGGTGCGTGCCGAGCCGCCCGGCCGGCCGGTCATCGTCGCCTCCACCGACCGGGAGGTCGCCGACGGGATCGCGAAGGCGGGTGCCCGCCCGGTGGCGTCTGCGGTGCTCCTCAAGCGGCTTACCTGAGCGTTCGACCCCGTCCGCCCCAACCGCAACAAACAGGCTCTATGCCCGAATTGACCGAAACGTTGCGCGACGTAGCGTCAACCGAGCATTACCGCATGTGCGTTGAGTGTAAATTGTGCGCCCTGGGACGGGATTTTTCCTGTGGGGGATTTGAAGTGATCACCGTTGGGTCACTAGGGTCTGGGCTCAAACCTCTGAACGGGTGATCGTCGCCGGAGTCCCCGCCGGCCGGTCGCTCACATGAAGGAGTTCACCTACCGTGGCGTCCCACCGTCGACTCAAGCAGCCGAGCCGTGCGCGCGTGACCGTGCTCACCACCGCCGCCGCCGCTGCCGTGGCCCTGAGTGCGCAGGCCGCCAACGCCGCGCCCGCGGAGAAGCCGAGCAAGGACGAGGTCAAGGCCAAGGTCCACAAGCTGTACGAGGACGCCGGGCGGGCCACCGACAAGCTCAACGGGGCCGAGGAGAAGCAGGAGAAGCTCGAAAAAGAGATCTCCACGATCCAGGACAACGTCGCCAAGGGCCAGGAGGAGCTCAACGAGCTGCGTGAGGGCATAGGCCTGGCGGCCAGCGCCCAGTACCGCTCGGGCGGCATCGACTCCTCGATCCAGCTCTTCCTCTCCGCCGACCCGGACGACTACCTGGACAAGGCCGCCACGCTCGACCAGCTGACCAGCCAGCAGGTCGAGGCGCTGAAGAAGATCCAGGACAAGCAGCGCACGCTCGCGCAGCAGCGCCAGGAGGCCACGGAGAAGCTGGAGGACCTCGCGGACACCCGCGAGACCCTGGCCAAGAAGAAGAAGGAAGTCCAGAGCAAGCTGGCCGCCGCGCAGAAGCTCCTCAACTCCCTGACGGCCGAGGAGAAGGCCGATCTGGACGAGCAGGAGACCCGCGCCAGCCGCGACGCCGGGGAACGCGTCGAGCTCGGCGACGAGGCGCCCGCCTCCAGCTGGGGCGCCGCCGCCCTCGCCGCCGCCGACACCCAGCTCGGCAAGCCCTACGTCTCCGGCGGCAGCGGCCCCAACTCCTACGACTGCTCCGGGCTGACCCAGTGGGCCTACGCCCAGGCCGGTGTGTCGATCACCCGGACCACGTACACGCAGCAGAACGACGGCACGAAGATCGGCCGCGACCAGCTCATGCCGGGCGACCTCGTCTTCTTCAACAACCTCGGCCACGTCGGCCTCTACGCGGGCAACGGCATGGTCATCCACGCCCCGTACCCGGGCAAGGTCGTCCGCTACGAGTCGATGAGCACCATCGGTTCCTTCCAGTTCGGTGTCCGCGTCGCCTGACGCCCTCCCGCCTGATCAGGGCCGACCGTCACAGAACGTGACGGTCGGCCCTGTTTTTGTTCAAGATCAGGACACAGGGCCGCCCGAACGGGCGAATTCCCGTGCCGCGCGCTGACCCCTTTCCCCGCTGGTGACCTGGGCCCCAGCCCGGACGTCACGCTGTGTGGCCGCCGAGGTCTTTGGCTGGGACACGGTCGCGCGGCTACTGTCGGCCGCGCTTCCCTCACCCGCCGTGAGCACGCACCCTCCGGGTCGCTGTCCGGCCCGGGGGAGGGCCCTGTCCGTCGTCGAAGGGAGTGCGGCTTCCCGTGGTGTCCCACAGTCGCCTTGTACCGTCCGGGTTCGACCGGGGCGCGGCCGCCGCCCTCGGTGTGCTGTCCGCCGCTGCCGCCGCCCTCGGCGCCATCCCCGTCCAGCAGGCCGCCGCCGCGCCGCACGACACCACCCGGGCCGAGGTGGACCGGCTGTACGAGGAGGCCGAGCGGGCCACCGAGGCCTACAACAAGGCCGACGAGCGCGCCGACGAACTGCGCGACCAGGTCGGCACCGCGCAGGACTCGATCGCCCGGCAGCAGGACCGCGTCAACGTCATGCGGGAGTCGCTGGGTTCGCTCGCCGGAGCCCAGTACCGCTCCGGCGCCCTCGACCCGTCGATCGCGCTGCTGTTCTCCGACGACCCGGACGACTACCTCGACACGGCCGCCGCCCTGGACCGCATCAGCGTCCACCAGGCGGGCGAACTCCACGACCTGAGGCAGTCCCTGCGCGAACTGTCCCAGGACCGTGCGGAGGCCCGCGGCAAGCTCACGGAGCTGGAGAAGAGCCGCAAGGCCGTCGCCCGGCACAAGCGGGCCGTCGAGGGGAAGCTCGCGGCGGCCCGTCGGCTGCTCAACTCCCTCCCGGACGAGGAGCGCGCCGAGTACGACCGCGCCTCCCGCTCCACCGGCCCCGGCCGCACCGACATGCCGGACCCCTCCGGCGCCGTCGCCCCGAACGGCCGCGCGGCCGCCGCCGTCGCCGCCGCCCGCTCCGCCCTCGGCAAGCCGTACGTGTGGGGCGCTACCGGCCCCCACGGTTTCGACTGCTCGGGCCTCATGGTCTGGTCGTACGGACAGGCCGGCGTCGGGCTGCCGCGCACCTCGCAGGCCCAGCGCTACGCGGGCACCCAGGTCCCGCTCTCGCAGGCCCGGCCCGGCGACATCGTCACCTACCGGTCCGACGCCAGCCATGTCGGCATGTACGTCGGCGACGGCCAGGTCATCCACGCCCCCTACCCGGGCGCCCCGGTCCGCCACGACCCCGTCGGCATGATGCCGATCGCCTCGGTCACCCGTCCCTGACCGGCGCCGGGCCCCGGCCGCCGCCGGCCGGGGCCCCGTACGATCGGGAACGTGGCTGGCCGAAGGCGCACGGCGCGTGACGGGTCCGGGGTGCTCCCGGGCCGTGGACGGGTTCCCCCGGCGGTCGCGCTCGCCCTCGCCCTCCTCGTCGGCTGTGGCGGCCCGGCGGCGCCCGACACGGCCCGCTCCGACGTGCTGCGGATGCTCGACCGACGGGCCGCGGCGGTGCTGGAACGGGACGGGGCGGCCTACCGCGCGACCGAGGCGGCGGCCCCCTCCTCCGGCCAACTGGCCACCGGAGAGGCCGAGTTCGCCAACCTCCGCAGTCTGCCGCTGGCCTCCTGGTCGTACGACCTGACCGCCTTCCACCGCTCCGGCGACCGGGCCACGGCCGAGGCCGCCCTCCGCTACCGGATACGCGGCTACGACCGGGCGCCCGTCACCGCCGTACGGACGCTGACCCTCGTCCGGGACGACGAGGGGGTGTGGCGGGTCGCCGCCGACGAGCCCTCGAAGGAGGGCACCGAACAGCTGTGGGAGCAGGGGCGGATACGGACGGTGCGCGGCGCGCGGAGTCTGGTGCTGGGGGTCGGGCGGTCGGCGGCGGACCTGCGGGCGTACGCGGCGCTGGCGGACCGGGCCGTGCCCGCCGTCACCGAGGCGTGGGGCGAGGACTGGGCGCGGCGGGTCGTGGTGGTCGTCCCCGAGTCGCTGGAGGAGATGGCGGGACTGCTGGGGGCGCCCGCCTCCGGGTACCGGGGGATCGCGGCGGTCACCACCGGGGAGGCGGGGGGCTCGACGAGGGCGCCGGCGGACCGGATCGTCGTCAACCCCGACGCGTACGCGCTGCTCGGTGACTTCGGCAAGCAGGTCGTCCTCACCCACGAGACGACCCATGTCGCCACCCGCGTCCACACCGACGCCTCCACGCCCCTGTGGCTCTCCGAGGGCTACGCGGACTGGGTCGGCTACCGCGGCAGTGGCCGTACGGCCGCCGACGTGGCTCCCGAACTGCGGCGCGCCGTCGCGGAGGGCGGGGCCCCGGCCGACCTGCCCGCCGATTCCGACTTCGGTTTCTCCAGCGACTCCGGCCGGCTCGCCGAGGCGTACGAGGGGGGCTGGCTGGCCTGCCGCATGATCGCCGACCGGTGGGGCGAGGCGCGCCTCGACGCGTTCTACCGGGCGGTCGGTGCGCACGCGTCGCGGGAGGGGGCGGTGGAGGGGGCGTTGCGGGAGGTGCTGGGGACGACGGTCGGGGACTTCACGGGGCGCTGGCGGGAGTATGTGCGGGCCCAACTGGGGTGAGGTTGGGGTGTGTCGGGGTGCGTGGTCGGGTGCGGCCCGGTGGGGCTTCTCGCGCAGTTCCCCGCGCCCCTAGAAGCACCAGGCCCCGCGCCCCTAGAAGCACCAGGCCCCGCGGGCCTGAAAAGCACGGGGCGCAGCCCCTGCTTTTCAGGGGCGCGGGGAACTGCGCGACAAGCCCCCACCGGACCCGCCCCCGGCCACGCCCCCGGCCACGCCCCCGGCCACGCCCCCGGACACACCCCCCGGCACAGCCCCCCGCACCGTCTCCCGCCACAGCCGCACCGCCGCGAGGACCGCCGCGAGCACCAGCAGCCCGTTGCGGACGAAGAGGAGCGTGACGCCCAGCCAGTCGCTGGCCACGACACGGTCGAACCAGACCGGGAACTCCAGGACCGTCACCAAGCACGCCACCAGGACCAGGGCGCCCGGCAGTCCCATACGGCTCGCCCGGAAGCAGAGGCACACCGCGGCGAGACCGACCAGCCACACCATGTACTGGGGGCTGATCACCCGGCTCGTGGCCGTGAACATCAGCACCGCCGCGAACGCCGCGTCCGCGATCGTGTGCGGCGCGAACCGCCGGGCCCGCACCCGCCACAGCAGCAGCCAGGCGAACGCCACCCCGCTGAGCAGCAGGGCCGCGTCGCTGACGGTGTCGACGTGGGCGCCGAGGAACTCCACGGAGCCGTAGTTGAGCAGCACCTCGCCGTCCCAGCCGAAGTGCCGGGCCACGTGCAGGACGAGGGCGCCCAGCGACTCCACCTCGGTACCCCGCTCGCGCTGGAACGTCAGGAAGGCGAAGGCACCGGGCATGGAGAGGGCGAAGAGGCCGGCCACCACGAGACCGGTACCCGCCGCCCATGCCCAGGCGGCGCGTTCACGGACGCCCAGGAGCAGCAGGGCCGGCCAGACCTTCAGCAGGGCCGCGAAGGCCGTCAGCGCCCCCATCGCGCGCGGGTGGCGGCTGCCCGCGAGCAGGGCCGCCACCGCCACCGCCGTCACCATCACGTCGTAGCGGGCGTACGCGGTCGGGCCGAGCAGCGGAAGGCCGACCACCCACACCCGGGCGCCGCGCCCGGACCCACCGGGGCGGGCGCCCGCGTACAGGAGCAGCGCGAGCACCACCAGGTCGGCGAGGAACGCGAGGACGAAGAACGCCGACGCGTAGTCCAGGAAGGGCAGCAGCGCGGGGGAGAGGATCGCGAGGGCGGCGGCGGGCGGGTACTGCCAGGTGACGTCGTCCAGGGGATACGTCCCGGTGCGCAGGGTCTCGTACCACCCCCGGTAGATCACCGAGACGTCACCGGTGACGTCGGGGCCCGGGAAGACGTACACCTTGAAGACGAACAGCAGCAACAGAAGCCGGGTCGCGCCCCAGAGCGTGAGCAGCCCGAACGGGAGCCGGCGAGAGCCCGTCATGTCGTTCTGAGCCACGTGAGTCCCTGTCCGTCCGCGCCGCGTTCCGCGTCTGTGAGGGACATGATCCCCCGCCGGCCTGTGAAGCGGCCGTGAAGCGTGGCCGGGCGGGGCGGTGGCCGGGGCGGTGTGGATGTGCCTGGGGGCACCCGGCCGGAAGCGGTTCGGTAGGGTCGGCGGCGATGCACAAGACCCTGATCGTGACCAACGACTTCCCGCCCCGGCCCGGCGGCATCCAGGCGTTTCTGCACAACATGGCGCTGCGGCTGGACCCCGAGCGGATCGTCGTCTACGCCTCGACCTGGAAGCGGAGCCAGGAGGGCGTCCGGGCGACGGCCGACTTCGACGCCGAGCAGCCCTTCACCGTCGTACGCGACCGGACGACCATGCTGCTGCCGACGCCCGCCGTCACCCGCCGCGCGGTCGCACTGCTGCGGGAACACGGCTGCACGTCGGTGTGGTTCGGCGCGGCGGCCCCGCTCGGCCTGATGGCCCCGGCGCTGCGCCGGGCGGGCGCGGAGCGGCTGGTGGCCACCACGCACGGCCACGAGGCGGGCTGGGCCCAGCTGCCCGCCGCCCGGCAGCTGCTGCGGCGGATCGGCGAGGGCACGGACACGATCACCTACCTGGGCGAGTACACCCGCTCCCGGATCGCCACGGCCCTCACCCCCGACGCGGCCGGGCGGATGGTCCAGCTGCCGCCCGGTGTCGACGAGAAGACCTTCCACCCGGGCTCCGGCGGCGCGGAGGTCCGGGCCCGGCTCGGGCTCACCGACCGCCCGGTCGTCGTCTGTGTCTCCCGGCTGGTGCCGCGCAAGGGGCAGGACACGCTGATCCGGGCGATGCCGGGCATCCTGGCGAAGGAGCCGGACGCCGTGCTGCTGATCGTCGGCGGTGGACCGTACGAGAAGGAGCTGCGCGGGCTCGCCCGCGAGACCGGGGTCGCCGGGTCCGTCCGCTTCACCGGCGCGGTGCCCTGGGCCGAGCTGCCCGCCCACTACGGGGCCGGCGACGTCTTCGCCATGCCGTGCCGCACCCGCCGGGGCGGTCTGGACGTGGAGGGACTCGGGATCGTCTACCTGGAGGCCTCCGCGACCGGTCTGCCGGTGGTGGCGGGCGACTCGGGCGGCGCCCCCGACGCCGTGCTCGACGGCGAGACCGGCTGGGTCGTACGGGGCGGCTCCCCGACGGACACCGCCGAGCGCGTCGTCACCCTCCTCGGCGACCCGGAGCTTCGGGCCCGTATGGGACAGCGGGGACGGGAGTGGGTGGAGGAGAAATGGCGCTGGGACCTCTTGGCGGAAACTTTGAAAACCCTGCTGTAGACCCGTGACGGCACGGGCAACCGCGCGACCAGCCACAAGACGACCGGAACTCGTCTTTCAAGAGCACCCGGCGCCCCGGTAACGGCCGCCGGTAGGACGCGGCCTCTAGTCGGAGTCCGATAATCCGCACATGCTGCGCACATGACAGCAAAACTGATGCAGCGTCAGCTGACGAGACGTCACATACTGGGTATGGCCGCGCTCCAGACCGCGGCCACCCTCGGTCTCACCCGTATCGGCCTCCAGTCCGCCCGCGCGGCCGAGCCCGACGCGGTCGACAACGCCCCCGCGATCGTCATCGGCTCCGGCTACGGCGCCGCCGTGGCCGCCCTCCGCCTCGGCCAGGCCGGCATCCGCACCCTCGTCCTGGAGATGGGCCGGGCCTGGACCACCCCCGGCGCCGACGGCAAGATCTTCTGTTCGACCAGGGAACCGGACGAGCGGTCCATGTGGTTCAGGACCCGGACCGAGGCCCCGCTCGCCACGTTCCTCTGGCTGGACGTCGTCAACCAGGACATCAGCAGCTACCCCGGCGTCCTGGACCGCGTCCGCTACGCCAACATGTCGGTCTTCCTGGGCCGGGGGGTCGGCGGCGGTTCCCTGGTCAACGGCAGCATGGCCGTCACCCCGCTCCGGTCGTACTTCGCCGAACAGTTTCCGACCGTCGACACCGCCGAGATGTACTCCACGTACTTCCCCCGCGCCCGCTCCATGCTCGGCGTCAACACCGTCGACCCTGCGTGGTTCGAGTCCACGGAGTGGTACCGCTTCAGCCGGGTCTCCCGGGCCCACGCCGAGAAGGCCGGGCTGAGGACCACTTTCGTGCCGAGCGTCTACGACTTCGGCCACATGCAGCGCGAAGCGGCAGGCACCGCGCCGAAGTCGGCTCTCGCCGGAGAGGTCATCTACGGCAACAACCACGGGAAGAAGAGCCTCGACAAGACCTACCTCGCCGCCGCCCTCGGCACCGGCAACGTCACCATCCACACCATGGAACGGGCCCGGGGCATCCGCCGGCTGGGCGACGGGACGTACGTCGTCACCGTCGACCGGATCGACGGCACGGGCGCGGTCGTCGAGACCAAGGAGTACGGCTGCACCTATCTGTTCCTCGGCGCGGGCAGCGTCGGCACCACCGAACTCCTCGTCCGTGCCCGGGCGAAGGGCACCCTCCCCGCGCTCGACGCCAGTGTCGGCACCGGCTGGGGCTCGAACGGCAACGTGATGCTCGGCCGGGCCAACCACCTGTGGGACACGGTCGGCGCGAACCAGTCGACCATGCCGGTCATGGGCATCGACGACTGGGCCAACACCGCCAACCCCGTCTTCGCCGAGATCGCCCCCCTGCCCACCGGCCTCGAACACTGGGTCAGCCTCTACCTCGCCATCACCAAGAACCCGGAGCGCGCCTCCTTCACCTACGACGCCGCCGGCGACTCGGCGAAGCTCGGCTGGAGCGCCGCCCAGAGCGCGGTCTCCTCGTCCATGGCCAAGAAGCTCTTCGACCGGATCAACTCCGCCAACTCCACGATGTACCGGTACGACCTGTTCGGCTCGTCCAACAAGGTGTTCGCCGACGACTTCACCTACCACCCGCTGGGCGGCTGCGTGCTCGGCAGGGCGACCGACGACTACGGAAGGGTGAAGGGGTATTCGAAGCTGTACATCACCGACGGCTCGCTGGTGCCCGGCTCGATCGGGGTGAACCCGTTCGTCACGATCACCGCGCTCGCCGAACGCACGATGGCGCGGGTCCTCGTGGAGGACACCGCGCCATAGCCTCGTACGTGTGTGACTACTTCTGGTAGATCGCCTCGATCTCGTCCGCGTAGTCCTTCGCCACCACGTTGCGCTTGAGCTTCAGGGACGGCGTCAGGTGGCCCGACTCCTCCGTGAACTGGGAGGACAGAATGCGGAACTTCCGCACCGATTCCGCCTTCGACACCGCGGCGTTGCCGTCGTCGATCGCGGCCTGCACGGCCGCGTTCAGATCGGCGTCCGCGCTCAGCGACGCCGCGGTGGAGCCCGCGGGCTTGCCGTGCTCGGCGGCCCAACGGCCCAGGAACTCCTCGTCGACGGTGACCAGCGCGCCCACGAAGGGCCGCCCGTCGCCCACCACCATGCACTCCGCGACCAGGGCGTGCGCCCGGATCCGGTCCTCGATCACGGCCGGGGCGACGTTCTTGCCGCCCGCGGTGACGATGATCTCCTTCTTGCGGCCCGTGATGCTGAGATAGCCGTCCTCGTCGAGGGTGCCGATGTCGCCGGTGTGGAACCAGCCGTCGGCCAGCGCCTCCTCCGTCGCGCCCGGGTTGTTCCAGTACTCCTGGAACAGGTGCTCGCCGTGCAGCAGCACCTCCCCGTCGTCCGCGATCCGGACGACGGAACCCGGCAGCGGCTGCCCGACCGTACCGATCTTCTGGCGGTCCCATGGGTTGAACGCGGTCGCCGCACAGGACTCGGTGAGGCCGTAGCCCTCCAGCACCGTGAAGCCGATGCCGCGGAAGAAGTGGCCGAGGCGCTCGCCCAGCGGGGCACCGCCCGAGATCGCGAACTCGCCCTTGCCGCCGAGCACCGCCCGCAGCTTGCTGTAGACGAGCCGGTCGAACACCTTGTGCTTGATCTTCAGGCCGAGGGCCGGACCCGACGGGGTGTCCAGCGCCCTGCTGTACGCGATCGCGGTGTCCGCGGCCTTGTCGAAGATCTTGCCCTTGCCGTCCGCCTGCGCCTTGGCCCGCGCCGAGTTGTAGACCTTCTCGAAGACCCGCGGCACGCCGAGGATCAGCGTCGGCCGGAAGGAGGCCAGCTCGTCGGTGAGGTTCTTGATGTCCGGTACGGTGCCCAGCTTGATCGGCGCCATCATCGGCGCGACCTGCACGAGCCGCCCGAAGACGTGCGCGAGCGGGAGGAACAGCAGGACCGAGCACTCGCCCGTACGGAACAGGGGCCGCAGCCGCTCCACCACGTTCCCGCACTCGGCGAAGAAGCTGCGGTGGGTCAGGACGCACCCCTTCGGGCGGCCGGTGGTGCCGGAGGTGTAGACGATGGTGGCCGGGTCGTCGGCCTTCGCGATCGAGCTGCGCTCCTCGACGGCGTGATCGGTGACGTCCTGGCCGAGGCGGCCCAGTTCCTCCACCCCGCCGCCCTCGATCTGCCACACGTGCTTCAGCGCCGGCAGCCCCTCGCGCACCGACTCGACGGCCGCGGAGTGCCCGTCCAGCTCCGTGATCATGGCGGTCGCGCCCGAGTCGGCGAGGATCCACTGCACCTGCTCCGGCGAGCTGGTCTCGTACACCGGCACGGTCACCGCGCCGGCCGTCCAGATCGCGAAGTCCAGCAGGGTCCACTCGTAGCGGGTACGGGACATCAGCGCGACCCGGTCGCCCGCCTGGACCCCGGAGGCGATGAGGCCCTTGGCCGCCGTGCGTACCTCGGCCAGGAACTGGACGGCGTTCACGTCCTGCCAGGCGCCGTCCACCTTGCGGGCGATGACGGCGACATCGGGGTGCTGCGCGGCGTTTCTCCGGACGATGTCCGTGAGATTGCCGTCCGTCGGGACCTCGTACAAAGCCGGAAGGCTGAACTCGCGCAAGACTGCTGCTCCTCATAGGGCGCCGGCGCCACGACTCTGTGTGTGCTGCGACGGTGCGGTCCAAGGGCGGGAGAGCGCTCAGGTCCGCCTTTGTTCTTCGTTCCTGGTGGTTGAAAACCTGAGCACAACTGGACTGCCCGGACGTTACCCGTCGGTATGGCCTCTACGCGAGGGGGGTCGGGCGAGATGTTCTTCGCGTCACACGTGGGGTTCTCCCGAGCAGAATAATCCCCCAACTTACTGACTGGCCAGTAACCGCACGTCCGGCCGACTCTGTTCACGTATGCCGCACACGCCTACGCTTGATCGCCATGGCACGCACACCGGGCGGTAAAGACAGGACGCGGATCCACGTGGTCAGCGACGTGCATGGCAACGCGACGGACCTGGCCAGGGCGGGTGAGGGCGCGGACGCCCTGGTGTGCCTGGGCGACCTGGTCCTCTTCCTCGACTACGCCGACCACTCCCGCGGCATCTTCCCCGACCTCTTCGGCGCCGAGAACGCCTCGCGGCTCGTGGAACTGCGCACCGCCCGCCGCTTCGAGGAGGCGCGCGAACTCGGGGCCAGGTTGTGGGCGGGTGTCGAGGAGGACCGCTCCGCCGTGATCGAGGAGGCCGTCCGCAAGCAGTACGCCGAGATGTTCGCGGCGTTCCCCGTCCCGACGTACGCCACCTACGGCAATGTCGATATGCCGACGCTGTGGCCCGAGTACGCCGGCCCGGGGACGACCGTGCTGGACGGCGAACGTGTGGAGATCGGCGGACGGGTCTTCGGCTTCGTCGGCGGCGGCCTGCGCACCCCCATGCGGACGCCGTACGAGATCAGCGACGAGGAGTACGCGGCCAAGATCGAGGCGGTGGGGGAGGTGGACGTGCTGTGCACGCACATCCCACCGGAGGTTCCCGAGCTGGTGTACGACACGGTGGCACGCCGCTTCGAGCGGGGGAGCCGGGCGCTGTTGGACGCCATCCGCAGGACCCGTCCCCGGTACGCGCTGTTCGGGCACGTCCACCAGCCGCTGGCGCGGCGGATGCGGATCGGGGCCACCGAGTGTGTGAACGTGGGGCACTTCGCGGGGACCGGGAAGCCGTGGGCGCTGGAATGGTGAGCCTTGGCAGGCGGTAGCCTTCACGCTGCACATACGTGCGCACCCACCTCCCTCACCGGACAGTCTCTGGAGGAGCCACGGCGATGGCGGAATTCACCAGTTCGAGCATCACGATCGAGGCTGCGGCGGCCGACGTCATGGCAGTGATCGCCGACTTCGCCCGCTACCCCGACTGGACGGGCGAGGTGAAGGAGGCGGAGGTGCTGGAGACCGACGGCCAGGGCCGCGCCGAGCAGGTCCGGCTCGTCATGGACGCGGGCGCGATCAAGGACGACCAGACGCTGGCGTACACCTGGACCGGCGCGAACGAGGTCTCCTGGACGCTGGTCAAGTCCCAGATGCTGCGCTCGCTCGACGGCTCCTACCTCCTGAAGCCGGTCGGCGACTCGGTGACCGAGGTGACCTACCAGCTGACCGTCGACGTCAAGATCCCGATGCTCGGGATGATCAAGCGCAAGGCGGAGAAGGTCATCATCGACCGGGCGCTGGCGGGTCTGAAGAAGCGGGTCGAGTCCGGGGCGTAGACCGCCGAGCCGCTGTCCCGGCCGCGGGCGTCCGTGCGGCCGGGGCGACGGGGGCGGGCCCGGCCGGCCCTCTCTCGGCGTCGGTGAGCACCCCTGCGCTGGGTTACCGTTCACCCTCATGCGCACCATCCTGATCACCGGGCAAGGCGGCAGCGGCCGTACGACGGTCGCGGCGGCCACGGCCGTCGAGGCGGCCCGTGAGGGCGCGCGGACGCTCGTGCTGAGCGCGGACCGGGCCGACGCCCTCGGAGCCGTGCTCGGCGTGGCGACCGGACCCGAGCCCGTCCGGGCGGCGCGGAACCTCACCGCATGGCGGCCGGACGCCGCGGCCGGGTTCCGCGAGGACCTCGTCGCCTTCCAGGACAGGGCCGCCTCCGTCCTCGGAATGCTCGGCGCCGCCCGGCTGGACGCCGAGGAACTCACCCCCCTGCCCGGCGCCGAGGAACTCGCCCTGCTGCGGGCGCTGCGCGACGCCGCGCTGTCGGAGGCCTACGACCTGCTCGTCGTCGACCTGCCGCCCGCCCCCCAGGCGCTCGCGCTGCTCGCCCTGCCGGAGGAGCTGCGGCGCTACCTGCGGCGGCTGCTCCCGCCCGAGCGGCAGGCGGCCCGCGCGCTGCGGCCGGTCCTCGGCCGGCTCGCCGGAGTGCCGATGCCCGCCGAGTGGCTGTACGAGACGGCCGGCCGGTGGGACGTGGAGCTGGCCGCCGTCGCGGCGATCGTCGAGGACCCGGGGACGACGGTGCGGCTGGTCGCCGAGCCGGGCCCGGCCGGCGCCGACCACGTGCGCCTCGCGGGCGTCGGATTCGCCCTGCGGGCCCTGCCCGTCGACATGCTGATCGCCAACCGTGTGCTGCCCGAGGGCACGCACGAGACCTGGCTCGCCGGCCTCGTCTCCCAGCAGCGCAAGGCTCTGGAGGAGTGGGAGGAGGCGCCCGCGCCGAGCGGGGCCCGTTCCGTGCGGCGCGTCGCCCACCTCGGCCACGACCCCCGCGGCGGCGAAGACCTCGACGCCCTCGGGGTCCCCGGTACGGGTGACGTTTCCGCGCGCGTCGAGTGGGCCGTCACCGACAACCTCGGGGACGAGGGCGTGCTCGTGTGGCACATCCCGCTGCCCGGGGCGATACGGGACGAGCTGGATCTCGTCCGGCGCGGCGACGAGTTGGTCGTCACGGTGGGGCAGTTCCGCCGTATCGTTCCGCTCCCGTCGGCACTGCGTCGCTGCACGGTCGACGGCGCGGCCCTGCGCGACGGCGAACTGAGGATCCGATTCGCGCCGGACCCGCTGTTGTGGCCCCGGACACGGTGAACCGCATACCCCCGTTCGGGTAACGTCGAAGGTACGAACCGTAGGCAGGAGCCCGCCATGAGCGAAGAGCGCCCCACGTCCGACGCCGGTCGTCAGGACGCGGCCGAGGAGGCGCGGTCGGCCGAGCAGGACCGCACGACCGACCGGGCGCGCGCGACCGACTCCGACGCCTGGGCGACCGCGTGCGAGGAGGACCTCGCCGCGGAGAAGGCCCGCCGCCGGGCGAAGTACGGTCCGCCGCCGGGCTCGGCCGCCGAGGAACTGCGCAAGCTCGTCGACACCGTCGCGGAGAAACTGTCCGGGCTCCAGTCGCCGTTGCTCGGCGCGGTCGCCGGCGGAGCGGCACAGCAGATGGTCAGCCAGGTCGTCCGGCAGGCCAAGGCCGCCGTCGAACCGGTCATCGAACGCAACCCGGACGTCTTCGACCACCTCGCCTCCGCGGGCGGCGAACTGCTCGCCGCCTACCGCTCCGCCGTCGAGGCCCAGGAGCGCCGCTGGACGAGCCGGGACGCCTCCCACCGGGAAGGCCGTGGCCAGGGCGACGAACCGGGCCCCGGAGAGCGGATCGACCTGGACTGACGCCGGGCCGTCCGCCCGGCGGACGCCGGGGCTGCGGGGGCGGGGCCTCGGGTACGGTTGGCCGTAGCGGGGCTCGACCGAAACTGAGGGATTCATGGGACTCACCATCGGCGTCGACATCGGCGGTACCAAGATCGCGGCCGGTGTGGTCGACGAGGAAGGCAACATCCTCTCGACCCACAAGGTGCCGACCCCGGGCACGCCCGAGGGGATCGTGGACGCCATCGCCGCCGCCGTCGAGGGCGCGCGAGCCGGACACGAGATCGTCGGTGTCGGCATCGGCGCGGCCGGTTACGTCAACCGGCAGCGGTCGATGGTCTACTTCGCCCCCAACATCGACTGGCGCAACGAGCCGCTCAAGGAGAAGGTCGAGGCCCGCGTGGGCCTGCCGGTCGTCGTGGAGAACGACGCCAACGCCGCCGCGTGGGGCGAGTACAGGTTCGGCGCCGGCAAGGGCCACCGCAACGTCATCTGCATCACCCTCGGCACCGGCCTCGGCGGCGGCATCATCATCGGCAACAAGCTGCGCCGCGGTCACTACGGCGTGGCCGCCGAGTTCGGCCACATCCGGATGGTCCCCGACGGGCTGCTGTGCGGCTGCGGCTCGCAGGGCTGCTGGGAGCAGTACGCGTCCGGGCGCGCCCTGGTCAGGTACGCCAAGCAGCGCGCCAACGCGACCCCCGAGAACGCGGACATCCTCCTCGGCCTCGGCGACGGCACCCCCGACGGGATCGAGGGCAAGCACATCTCCATGGCGGCCCGCCAGGGCGACCCCGTCGCCGTCGACTCCTACCGCGAACTCGCCCGCTGGGCCGGCGCCGGCCTCGCCGACCTCGCCTCCCTCTTCGACCCCTCCGCGTTCATCGTGGGCGGCGGCCTGTCGGACGAGGGCGAGCTGGTCCTCGACCCGATCCGCAAGTCCTACAAGCGCTGGCTCGTGGGCGGCAACTGGCGCCCCGTGGCCGAGGTCATCGCCGCCCAACTGGGCAACGAGGCGGGCCTGGTGGGCGCGGCGGACCTGGCGAGAGAGCCCGACCCGATCATGTAGCCGAGAGGTACGCCCCCGTGCCCCCGTCCTGGTTCTCCGGGCCGGGGGCACGGGGGCGTATCGGCGTACGCCCGGCGCGTGGCCCGGGAACACGCCGCACCGGCACCCGCACAAGGACAAATGCACCCGAGTCCTTGGGCGTACATTGATCCACATGACGCCGCTGCCCAACTCCCGCACGAACCCCGACGGTTCGGCGATCATCCGCGTCCTCAGCTACAACATCCGCTCGATGCGGGACGACACCGACGCCCTCGCCCGAGTGATCACCGCCTGCGCCCCCGACCTGGTCCTCGTCCAGGAGGCCCCCCGCTTCTTCCGCTGGCGCAAGAAACTCGCCAGGCTCGCCGCGGCCTCCCAGCTGGTCACCCTCTCCGGCGGCGCCACCGCCTCCGGCCCCGCGCTGCTGTGCAGCCTGCGCGCCACCGTCGAACAGACCGACGACGTGCTCCTGCCCCTCACCCCCGGCCTGCACCGACGCGGCTTCGCCACGGCGGTGGTCCGCTTCGGCCGCGCCCGGCTCGGCGTCCTGTCCTGCCACCTCTCCCTGCAGAAGGACGAGCGGTACGAACAGGGCGGCCTGCTCCTGGACCGGCTGGCCGCCCTCGGTGCGCCGCACGCGGTCGCGGGCGGCGACCTCAACGAGCGACCGGACGGCCGCACCTTCCGCCGTCTCGCCGGAGAACTCCAGGACTGCTGGACCACCACACCCTGGGGCGGCGAGTACAGCTCCACGCCCACCGACCCCCACCAGCGCATCGACGCGATCCTGGCCACCCCCGGCATCGAGGTCCTCGGCTGCGGCGTCCCCCTCGACCACCCCGGCGTCCGCGAGGACGACCTGAGGACGGCCACGGACCATCTGCCGGTCCTGGCCGCGCTCCGGGTCCCCGCCGAGCCCTAGCCGGGGCCGGCGGGGACCGCTGCGACCCGGCCTCCGCCCCGGCCCTTTCCGCGGCAGCGGCGAGGGCCCGCCCGGAACACTCCCGGACGGGCCCTCGTACGACGGTGGCCGCGGGGTCAGACGACCGCGCCCCGGCCGGGATCGTCGTCACCTTCGTCGTCGCCGTTCATCCGCATCACCAGGGTGGCGAAACCGCCGAGGAAGCCGCCGATGCCGAGGGTGGTGAGCCACCAGGTCATCTCCCAGCCGAGCAGGACGGCGAGCAGCAGCAGGACCGGGCCGCCGATCACCCCCAGCCAGGCGAACTTGGCGGTCGCGTCGGCCTCCGGCAGCGGGGGCGGCTCGGGCGGTACGAAGTGGCCCTCCCCGTCCTCGTCGTCGGCGTCCGGGTCGCCCTGGTCCGGGTCCTCGCCGACCGGGTCGGGCACGCTGTAGTCGCGCGGGCCCGCGCCGACGCCGGGGGCGAACGCCACCGAGCTGCCCAGCGGCCTGGGGGCAGCGGGGCCGGCGGCGTCCGCGGCGTCGGGGGACTTGTCCTCGGCGTCCTCCGGCTCGGCCTCCAGCAGGGCGAGATCCTCCACCGACCGGAAGGGCTTGGTGCCTGGCGGGTCCGGGGGCTCGGTGCCGAACCCGGCCACGATGGCCCGCCACGCGGCGTCCTCGTCGAACGGCACGTGCTGCTCCTCACCGGCGGACCCGCCCGGCGGTTCGCCGGACGAGGCGCCCGCGGAGCCGCCCGAGGAGCCGCCCGGGGTGTCGCCGGGCGAGGCGCCGAGAGGCGCTCCCTTCTCCTCCGGCTCACGCTCGGAGTCGTGCTCAGCCACCAGTGGCCGTCCCTTCCCTCTGCTCCAAGGATCCCGGACCGGTCTGCCTCGCGGATCCCGAGTCAGACTGCTGTACGGATTCCGCGTCGGACTCCTTCACCCGCGCCGCCCCGGACTCCGTCACGAGCCGGGTGACGAACGCCAGGCTCTCCTCGAAGATCCGGCCCGCGTCGTGGTCCAACGTCGCGACGTGGTGGCTCTGTTCCAGCAGGATCTCCGTGACGTCCGTGGACGACACCCGGCCGAGGACGCGCTCGGAGTCGACGGGCGGAACCACATGGTCCCGCGGGCTGTGCAGCAGCAGCAACGGCTGGGTCACCTGGGGCAGTTCGCCGTCGACGAGACGGAGGAAACTGCGCAGCGAGTGCGCCGCGTGGAGCGGCACACGGCCGTACCCCACCTCCTCGACGCCCTCCTTCGCGATGTCGCTGGTGATCCCCTTGGTGGTGGGGACGAAGTGCCGGAGCAGGGGGAGGGCGTGCGCGGCCGGGCCGTGCACCTTGTTCGCCGGGTTGACGACCACCACGCCGTCGACCGCGTCCCCGTGCTTGGCGGCCAGCCGCAGCGCCAGCGCGCCGCCCATGGACAGCCCCGCCACGAAGACGTGCGCACAGCGCTCGCGCAGGGCCCGCAGCTCGCGGTCCACCTCCGCGTACCAGTCCTGCCAGCCGGTCGGACGGAGGTCCTCCCAGCGGGTGCCGTGTCCCGGCAGCAGGGGCAGCGCGACGGTCAGCCCCCGCGCGGCCAGATATTCCGCCCAGGGGCGCATCGACTGCGGGGACCCGGTGAACCCGTGACAGAGGAGGACTCCGGCCTCCCCGCCCTCGTGGTGGTACGGCTCGGCTCCAGGAAGGACCGGCACGGTTCGGTCTCCTGTTCGTGAGAAGGGTGTGAATGAGTGCGGATGTGGTTCACCGTACGCGACCGCTCCGACACCGACCAGGGGCTTCGCCCGGCGGGGGCCGACACCGGCCAGGGGCGTAGGACTGTTCTCCCGGCGTCCGGGTTAAGGTCTGATCCTCAGAACAGAGAGAGGCACTCGGGTGTTGTACGGCGCGATGAAGGTCGCTATCGGGGGACCGCTCAAGGTCACTTTCCGGCCCTGGGTGGAGGGCCTGGAGAACATTCCGCCCGAGGGCGCGGCGATCCTCGCGAGCAACCACCTCTCCTTCTCGGACTCGTTCTTCCTCCCCGCGGTCCTCGACCGCAAGGTCACCTTCATCGCGAAGGCGGAGTACTTCACCACCCCCGGGATCAAGGGCAAGCTGACGGCCGCCTTCTTCAAGGGCGTCGGTCAGCTCCCGGTGGACCGCTCCGGTGCGCGGGGCGCGGGTGAGGCCGCCATCAACAGCGGCATACAGGTCATCGAGAGCGGCGAGCTGTTCGGCATCTACCCCGAGGGCACCCGCTCGCCCGACGGCCGCCTCTACCGGGGCAAGCCCGGCGGCCTGGCGCGGGTGGCCCTCGCCACCGGCGCGCCCGTCATCCCCGTCGCCATGATCGACACGGAGAAGATCCAGCCGCCGGGCAAGGTCCTGCCGAAGGTGATGCGCCCCGGCATCCGGATCGGCAAGCCCCTCGACTTCAGCCGCTACCAGGGCATGGAGCACGACCGCTTCGTGCTGCGGGCGCTGACCGACGAGGTCATGTACGAGATCATGAAGCTCTCGGGCCAGGAGTACGTGGACATCTACGCGACCGCCGCCAAGCGGCAGATCGCGGAGGCGGCGAAGGCCGAGAAGGAGGCCGACAAGGCCGCCAGGGCGGCCCTCGCCAAGGCCGAGAAGGAACAGGCGGCCAAGGACCGGTCGGCCGGGGAACAGCGGGGACAGGCGGAGAACACCCGGACCGACCGGGACCGGCCGGCTTCGTAACGGCCGCTTTCCCGGGTACGGTCGCGTTCCCGGACGCGATCGTCGTGGGGTCCGGTGGGCGGGGTGGGGGATATGCCTGAGCGCGAACGAGTCATGCGCATGTCGGTCGAGCAGCCGCTGTGGCGTGCGCTCACCGGCTACCGGATCCTGACGACGGTCTACGCCGTCGGCCTCTTCGTCAGCGCGTACGACAAGTTCCAGCGTCCGTGGCTGGCCATCGCCTACTTCGTGGTGCTGGCCGGCTGGACGCTGCTGACCCTGCCGAAGGTGGCGAGCGCGGCCGGCTGCACCAAGCGGTTCCTCGCGGCCGACCTCACCATCGCGATCGTCGGCATCCTGCTCACCCGGCTCGCCGACTCGGCCGCCCGGGTCGAGGCCGGCGGCCCCACCCTGCCGTCCATATGGACCGCCGGCGCCGTGCTGGCCTTCGCCATCAAGGGCGGCTGGCGCTGGGCCGCCTTCGCCTCCACGCTCATCGCCGTCGCCAACCTGGTCCACCGCGGCGCCCCCACCCGCGACACCGTCCACAACGTGATCCTGGTCTGGGTCGCCGCCATCGCCATCGGGTACGTCGTCGAGGTGGCCCGCGCCTCCGAGCGCACCCTCGCCCGCGCCCTGGAGATCGAGGCCGCCACCCGCGAACGGGAACGCCTCGCCCGGGACATCCACGACGGCGTCCTGCAGGTCCTCGCCATGGTCCAGCGGCGGGGCACCGCCCTCGGCGGCGAGGCGGCCGAGCTGGGGCGCATGGCGGGCGAGCAGGAGGTCGCGCTGCGCACCTTGGTCTCCGGCGGCCTGGTCCCCGTATCCCGGATCTCCGAGGACACGGCCCGGGGAGCGCTCGTACGGGCGGTTGACGAGCCGGACCCGGACGCCGCCGGGAACCCGGTGGATCTGCGGGCCCTCCTCGCCCCGTACGCGAGCGCGACGGTCACCTTCTCGGAGCCCGGCGGCCCGGTGCCGCTGCCCCCGGCGGCCGCGCGGGAGCTGGCGGCGGCCGTGGGCGCCGCCCTGGACAATGTGCGCGCGCACGCGGGCGACGGGGCACGGGCCTGGATCCTGGTCGAGGACTGGCCGGACGAGATCGTCGTGACCGTACGGGACGACGGCCCCGGCATCCCCGACGGCCGGCTCGCCCAGGCCGAGGGCGAGGGCCGGCTCGGCGTGGCCCTCTCCATCCGGGGACGGCTGCGCGACATCGGCGGCACGGCCGAACTGATCTCGGTGCCCGGACAGGGCACCGAAGTGGAACTGAAGGTGCCCAGGGCCGCGGAACAGCCCAAGGGCGTACGGGGGAAGGCGGAGAAGCGATGACGGAGCGCGTGGAGAGCGTGGAGAGCGAAGAGGGTGCGCGCGACGGCGGGCCGGTGGACATGGGCGCACCGTCCGGCGGGGGCGGCCCGATCCGGGTCATGGTGGTCGACGACCACCCCATGTGGCGCGACGCCGTCGCCCGCGACCTGACCGAGTCCGGCTTCGACGTGGTCGCCACGGCGGGCGACGGCGAGCAGGCGGTACGCCGTGCCCGCGCCGTCGCACCGGACGTCCTCGTCCTGGACCTGAACCTGCCCGCGAAGCCGGGGGTGCAGGTCTGCAAGGAACTGGTCGGCGCGAACCCGGCGTTGCGGGTGCTGGTCCTGTCGGCGAGCGGGGAGCACGCGGACGTCCTGGAGGCGGTGAAGTCCGGCGCGACGGGTTACCTGCTGAAGTCGGCCTCGACGGAGGAGCTGGTCGACGCCGTACGCCGTACCGCGGTCGGCGATCCGGTCTTCACCCCCGGTCTCGCGGGCCTGGTCCTCGGCGAGTACCGCCGTCTCGCCTCCGAGCCCGCCCCCGCGCCGGGCGCCGACGAGCCCAAGGCGCCGCAGCTGACCGACCGCGAGACCGAGGTGCTCCGGCTCGTCGCCAAGGGGCTGAGCTACAAACAGATCGCCGAGCGCCTCGTCATCTCCCACCGCACGGTCCAGAACCATGTGCAGAACACCCTCGGCAAGCTCCAGCTCCACAACCGGGTGGAGCTGGTCCGCTATGCCATAGAGCGCGGTCTCGACGACGAGTAAACGCCATGAATCACCCCATAGAGTGAAGGCGATTTGATCAACTTCGATCAACTCACCCTCTATCAACAGTAATTCGCCGGAATTGACCTTCCCGCGCATGTCGAAGTGACCTGGATCACTATTAGCGTGACCCTCACCAGGCAACCGCGGCGAAGGGACTTTTCCATGCGCGTCGGAGTACTCACCGGAGGCGGCGACTGCCCCGGGCTCAACGCCGTCATCCGGGGCGTCGTCCGCAAGGGCGTGCAGGAGTACGGCTACGACTTCGTCGGCTTCCGGGACGGCTGGCGGGGGCCGCTGGAGAACGACACCGTCCGCCTCGACATCCCCGCTGTCCGCGGCATCCTGCCCCGCGGCGGCACCATCCTCGGCTCCTCGCGCACCAACCCGCTCAAGCAGGAGAACGGCATCCGCCGTATCAAGGACAACCTCGCCAAGCAGGAGGTCGACGCGCTCATCGCCATCGGCGGCGAGGACACGCTCGGGGTGGCCGCGCGGCTGTCCGACGAGTACGGGGTGCCGTGCGTGGGCGTCCCCAAGACCATCGACAACGACCTCTCGGCCACGGACTACACCTTCGGCTTCGACACCGCCGTCGGCATCGCGACGGAGGCCATCGACCGCCTCCACACCACCGCGGAGTCGCACATGCGCGTGCTGGTGGTGGAGGTGATGGGCCGGCACGCCGGCTGGATCGCCATCCACTCCGGCCTGGCCGGCGGCGCCAACGTCATCCTCATCCCCGAACAGCGTTTCGACGTCGACAAGGTGTGCGCCTGGGTGACGTCCCGTTTCAAGGCCTCCTACGCGCCGATCGTGGTCGTCGCGGAGGGGGCTATGCCGAAGGACGGCGAGATGGTCCTCAAGGACGGCTCGCTCGACTCCTTCGGCCACGTCCGGCTCTCCGGGGTCGGTGAATGGCTGGCCAAGGAGATCGAGCGGCGCACGGGCAAGGAGGCCCGTACGACCGTCCTCGGCCACGTCCAGCGCGGCGGCACGCCCTCGGCCTTCGACCGCTGGCTCGCCACGCGCTTCGGCCTGCACGCCATCGACGCGGTCCGTGACCGCGACTTCGGCAAGATGGTCGCCCTGCGCGGCACGGACATCATCCGCGTCCCGATCGCCGACGCGACGGCCAGGCTGAAGACGGTGGACCCGAAGCTGTACGAGGAGGTCGGGGTCTTCTTCGGCTGAGACGGGCGCGTCACGGCTCGGGGGTGCGGGTCGCTTCGGCGGGTGCGGGTCCGGTGGGAGCCGGTCGCGCAGTTCCCCGCGCCCCTGAAAGACCAGGCCCTGCGGGCCTGGAGACCAGCCCTACGCGGCCTGCAAGGCAACCGGCGGCGGGCCTGAAAAGCACGGGGCGCGGCCCCTGCTTTTCAGGGGCGCGGGGAACTGCGCGAGAAGCCCCACCGGAGCCGCACCCGCCAAGCAAACCCGCACCCCCGAGCTACTGGGAGCCCCTAACTCGCGCTCAGCGACCCAACCCCCGCCACCAACTCCCGCACCACACTCACCCCGTCCAGCGTCAGCACCGACTCCGGATGGAACTGCACCCCCGCGAACCCGGGCCCGCGCAGCGCGTGCACCTCACCGCTCCCGCTCCGGCTGACCTCCACCCCGTGGGCCGCCAGTTCCCCGGCCGTCCCGTCGTCGCAGCGGGCCACGAAACTGTTGTAGAAACCGACGGTCTCGGAGCGCCCGAACAGATCGATCCCGGTCTGCGCCCCCTGGTAGGGCACCTCCTTGCGCACGATCTCCAACCCCAGCTCCGACGCGATGAGTTCGTGCCCGAGGCACACCCCGAGCACCCCGTGCCGATGCCCCCGCAGCACCTCGGCGGTCAGCGACCGCAGGAAACGCATCTTCGGGTCGCCGAGGTCGCCCGGATCCCCGGGGCCGGGCCCCAGCACCACCACCCCCTCGTGCGCGAGCACGGCCTCCCGCAGCCCCGGCTCGTCGTACCGCCGTACCGTGACCTCCAGCCCCGAGGACCTGAGCAGGTGCGCGAGCATCGCGGTGAACGTGTCCTCCGCGTCCACGACCAGCGCATGCCCGCTCAGCTCGGCCGTCCGCTCCCGCATCCGCAGCCAGAACGGCGCCAGAGCCCCCCGCCGCCCGTCCAGCGCGGCCCGCACCCGGGGGTCGTCCGCCAGCGCCGGCCCCACCCGTTCGGGGACGGGCCGCCCCGGTCGCACCCCCAGCGCGGCCAGCACCCCCGCCGCCTTCGCGTGCGTCTCGGCGACCTCGCCCGCCGGATCGGACCCCCGGACGAGCGTGGCCCCCACCGGCACCTTCAGCCGTCCGTCCGCCGCGATGTCGGCGGTCCGGATCAGGATCGGCGAGTCCAGGGTCTGCGCCCCTCCCGAGTCCCGTCCCAGCAGCGCCAGCGCCCCCGCGTAGTACCCGCGCCCGACACCGTCCCGCC
The DNA here is from genome assembly GCF_053593335.1 of Streptomyces sp. NPDC002324. NCBI lineage: Bacteria > Bacillati > Actinomycetota > Actinomycetes > Kitasatosporales > Streptomycetaceae > Streptomyces > Streptomyces sp. NPDC002324. The sequence goes on along the minus strand of NZ_JBSFCF010000001.1, from coordinate 449,645 downwards.
CGAGGGGCTCGTACCGCTCGATCACCCGGCACGCGTTCTGCACCGGCGACCCGGTGACCGTGGCGGCGAACATCGTCTCCTTCAGCACCTCCCGCACATCCAGCGAGGACCGCCCGCGCAGCTCGTACTCGGTGTGCGCGAGGTGGGCCATCTCCTTCAGCCGGGGTCCGACCACGACCCCGCCCATGTCGCCGACCGTGCACATCATCTTGAGCTCCTCGTCGACGACCATCGACAGCTCCTCGATCTCCTTGCCGTCGGCGAGGAAGGCCAGCAGATCCTCCGGTGTCGGCCCCTCGGCCGGATAGCGGTAGGTCCCGCTGATCGGGTTCATCACGACCGTCCCGCCGGACATCCGGACATGCACCTCCGGGCTGGCGCCGACCAGCGTGCGCTCACCGGTGTGCACCACGAACGTCCAGTACGCGCCCCGCTCACCCCGCAGCAGGCGCCGGAACAGCGCGAGCGCGTCGGCGCGCCCGAAGCCCGGGACCATGCCCTCGTACGTCCGCCGGATCACGAAGTTCGCGCCCTCGCCCCGCCCGATCTCCTCGCGCAGGACCCGGCCGACGATCTCCGCGTACTCCTCGTCGTCCACGTCGAAGCCCCCGCCCTCGACCCGGACGTCGTGCGCGGGCAGCTGGGCGAGGACCCGGTCCAGGGGCAGCTCGTACGACTCCTCGGGCACCAGCACCGACAGGGGCGTACCGTCGTCGCGGACGTCGAAGCCGCGTTCCCGGATCTGCCGGAAGGGCACGAGCGCCAGCCCCTCGTCGGGCAGGTCGGCGAGCCGCTCGCAGGTGGTCACCGGACCGATCAGCAGCTCGACCGTGTCGTGGTCGTGCAGGCCCGGTGTGCGGCGGCGCAGCAGCGCGAACGGGCGGTCGTCGGACAACAGCCGGGTCAGGTCCATGGGTTCCTCTTCCCTTAAGGATCACGGTCGTCGCGGTGATCGGGGAGGAGCGGCCGGGCCCTGGAAACGCCGAAGGCCGCCCCTCGGGCGGCCTTCGCGAAGTCTTGCGTACGCGCAGTCAGTGGGCCGCCGGATGAGCGGTCCACCACCAGTTCTGGATCGAGTGCGCGAGCATGCGCCGCACCCTACCCGACATCTCCCCGGAACTCATGCGATCGGCGCGGGGGTTCGTCCCGAGATCACTTACTGTGCAGTCTTGTCATGAGCGAGACGACCTGTGATACGGAAGGGCGAGTGTGTCACTCATAGGGAGAATGAGGCCCCTGGCCTGCGTCGCGGCGGCGGCAGCTCTGTTCACCGGGCTCACCGGACAGCCCGCGGTGGCGGCGGACGAGCCGGTGATGACGAAGCTGACGCTGAGCGGCGACCGGTTCAGGATGACCGACACGAGCACCGAGTCGGCCGCCACCACCCTCGACGGCGAGCTGGCGGACGCCGACCTCGCCGACGTCGTCACCACCGAGTACACGAAGAACTCCGCCGGGGCGACCGACCCCTGGATGAACCTGCGCACCATGCGCGCGTGCGCCGGCGACGAGACGAAGGCGCTGCCGCCGGTGACCAGGAAGATCTCCTGGTGCTGGTCCTCGGCGCACGGCGACGACACCACGCCGCGCTGGTGGCCGCAGGGCATGAGCAGCACCGGTACCGCCGACGGGGCCGACGGCGCCATCCAGGACAAGCGCGTCACCGCGGTCGCCTGGCACTACGAGACGTTCAAGACCAACGCGGCCGGCGACTACGAGGCCAACGACAAGTGCAGGACGAACAACCTGCTCAAGCTCAGCCTCATCGACCGGGACACCGGGAAGTACCGCCACATCCTCCTCGCCGAGCCGACGGAGGGCGGCGCGGACTTCAAGTTCGTCACCGGCCACGGCGGCGGCATCGTCTGGTACGGCAGCTACCTCTACGTCACGGACACCTCAGGCGGCATCCGCGTCTTCGACATCAACAAGCTCGGCAAGGTCGACACCTACGGCTCCGGCATCAACTCCTACGGCATCGACGGTTCCGGAAAGTCCAGCGCCTGCGGCTACCCGTACGTGCTGCCGCAGGTCCACTACTACAAGCAGACCTCCCCGCCGCCCTCCGGCGCGTGCGACTCGGACGCCGTCAACGGCACGCCCGACGCCGACTCCCTGTGCTACTCCTGGCTCTCCCTCGACAAGACCGGCGGCAGCCCGTACAAGCTGGTCACCGGCGAGTGGTTCGGCACCGCGGCGGGCGGACGGGTGGTCCGCTACCAGCTCAACCCGACGAGCGCCTCGACCTACCCGGGGCTGCTCAACATGTCCGGCGGCAAGACCGTGATCCAGGACGCCTACGCCGCGTCCCGCTATGTGGGCCTGCAGGGCGGCATGACCTGGACCGACGGCGCCGGACTGCTGAACTTCGCCTTCCACAAGGGCTGCGCGCTCCAGCCCGCCGTCTTCTCGCACACCTGGGTGGGCGACACCCGGGCGACCACGGCCTGCAACCGCACGGTCGACGGGAAGGTGTACGCAGGCGGCAACTGGGCGGTGGGCACGCCCCAGGCCCTGAGCTACTGGCCGAAGCTCGGCGCGGACCCGGTGGAGGAGCTGTGGGGGCTGACCGAGCACATCTGCGCCGGTACGACGCTGCGGGCGAGCTTCCCTCACGAGTTCGAGGCCGTGGAGGAGCCCGACGAGAAGCAGAACGCCTGTGACGGCTACAGCGCCGCCGCCAACCTGTCGCTGCGGACGGTCTTCGCCGTCGGCTTCGACGACAGCGCGGTCATGAACCTGCACTGACACCCGCGGCACCGCCGTCACCGGCGGGGCCGAGGGTCCGACGAACCCCGCTCCCGATCGAGCGGGGTTCGTCTCACTTGATGAGCAAGGGGATGGACGCCCGACACGACCCCGTAATGTGGAGGTCGTGACCGTGAACGCTAAGTCCAGCGCGAGCGCTGGCAACACCTGGCGAGACCTGCCCGCGGCGCAGCAGCCCGAGTACCCCGACACCGAGGCTCTGCGCGCAGTCGTTGCGGAGCTCGAGTCGTATCCGCCGCTCGTCTTCGCGGGCGAGTGCGACCAGCTGCGCGCCCGGATGGCGTCCGTCGCCAAGGGAGAGGCGTTCCTCCTCCAGGGCGGCGACTGCGCCGAGGCCTTCGACGCCGTGTCGGCCGACCACATCCGCAACAAGCTGAAGACGCTGCTCCAGATGGGCGCGGTCCTCACGTACGCGGCCTCCGTGCCGGTCGTGAAGGTCGGCCGGATCGCCGGCCAGTACTCCAAGCCGCGCTCCAAGGGCACCGAGACCCGCGACGGCGTCACCCTGCCGACCTACCGCGGCGACTCGGTCAACGGCTTCGACTTCAACGAGGCCGCCCGCATCCCGGACCCCGAGCGCCTGAAGCGGATGTACCACGCCTCCGCCTCCACGCTGAACCTGGTCCGCGCCTTCACCACCGGCGGTTACGCCGACCTGCGCCAGGTGCACGCCTGGAACCAGGACTTCGTGAAGTCGTCCCCGTCCGGCCAGCGCTACGAGCAGCTCGCCCGCGAGATCGACAACGCGCTGAACTTCATGCACGCCTGCGGGACCGACCCGGAGGAGTTCCGCACCGTCGAGTTCTTCTCCTCGCACGAGGCGCTGCTGCTCGACTACGAGTCGGCGCTGACCCGCGTGGACTCACGCACGGGCCGCCTGTACGACGTGTCGGCGCACATGGTGTGGATCGGTGAGCGCACCCGGCAGCTGGACCACGCGCACATCGAGTTCGCCTCGCAGATCCGCAACCCGATCGGGATCAAGCTCGGCCCGACGACCACGGCCGAGGACGCCCTGCGCTACATCGAGCGCCTCGACCCGGACCGCGAGCCCGGCCGGCTCACCTTCATCGTGCGCATGGGCGCGGACAAGGTCCGCGACAAGCTGCCCGAGCTGGTCGAGAAGGTCACGGCCTCGGGTGCGACGGTCGCGTGGATCACCGACCCGATGCACGGCAACACCTACGAGGCGGCCTCCGGCCACAAGACCCGCCGCTTCGACGACGTGCTCGACGAGGTCAAGGGCTTCTTCGAGGTCCACAAGGGCCTCGGCACCCACCCGGGCGGCATCCACGTGGAGCTGACCGGCGACGACGTCACGGAGTGCGTGGGCGGCGGCGACGAGATCTTCGTCGACGACCTGCACCAGCGCTACGAGACCGCCTGCGACCCCCGGCTCAACCGCAGCCAGTCCCTGGACCTGGCGTTCCTCGTCGCGGAGCTGTACCGGGACTAGTAGCTGATCAGCAGGGGATGCGCCTGTTACAGGAGCGCGAGGTGGGGCGCGGATCACATACGATCCGCGCCCCACTCCACTTTTGCGCTTCGGACCCGCCGGGTAAGGTTAGGTTAGCCTCACCGATCATCGGGACGGCGCCTCGTATTCGATCCCGGCGGGAGGTGGACCGCGTGTTCGTCTGCAGTTGCTTCGGTGTCACCGAGCAGCAGGTCAAGAAACATGCGGCGGACGGCGCCTGCACCCCTCGCCAGATCGCGTCGGCCTGCAAGGCCGGCACGGACTGCGGGTCGTGCGTGCGCCGGATCCAGGCGCTCCTCGGCAGGGGCGCGTACCCGCGCCCGGAGCCGGTCGAGCAGGGGGCGGCGGTCTACGCCGAACTCGAGGAAGCGGCCTAGTCGAGGCCTGGCCCGCCCTCGGCCCGCGCCCGGCTCAGCTCTCCGGCTGCTCGATCAGCTGTGCGATGTAGAGCGCCTCGCCCAGCTTCTCCAGAAGTTCCAGCTGGGTGTCGAGGTAGTCGATGTGGTGCTCCTCGTCCGCGAGGATCGACTCGAAGATGTTCGCCGAGGTGACGTCACCCTTGTTGCGCATCACCTCGATGCCACGCTTGAGGCGGTCGATCGCCTCGACCTCGACCTGGCGGTCCGCCTCGAACATCTCCTTGACCGTCTGGCCCACCCGGACGTGGAACAGCCGCTGGTAGTTCGGCAGCCCGTCCAGGAACAGGATCCGGTCGGTGAGCACCTCCGCGTGCTTCATCTCGTCGAAGGACTCGTGTCGCGTGTACTTCGCGAGCTTCGTCCAGCCGAAGTTCTCCTGCATCTTCGCGTGCAGGAAGTACTGGTTGATCGCGGTGAGCTCCGCGGTCAGCTGCTCGTTGAGGAATTCGATGACCTCGGGGTCGCCCTGCATCGCAGAAGCTCCTTCCAAGCGGGGGAACGGGGAGGTTGCGCCGCGATGATTGCACCGCAGTCGAAGATCGTCCAGTAAGTGCGAGCTTAGTAAGTAAGTACAGCCTTAGTTCTAAATGTCCGAGTCGGGTGGACCCTGGTCATGTGCACCGGTCGAGGTCTGTCAGGATGGAGTCATGGGTCAGCCGGTGGAACGCGAATCAGGAGATCGCGCATCTGAGAACGCGGCGTCGTCGCAGCTCCCGCCGGGACAGCGGCTCCAGCGCGGCTGGCCGGTCACCCACTACGGGCCCGTCCCCAAGTTTCGTCCCGAGCGCTGGGACTTCCGGGTCTTCGGGGCCACCGCCGACGGCGAGAAGCACTGCTGGAACCACGACGAGTTCACCGCCCTGCCGTACGCCTCGGTCGTCGCCGACCTGCACTGCGTGACGAAGTTCAGCATGGTCGGCGCGGAATGGGGCGGCATCCCGGCCCGCACGATCCTCGGGACCGCGCCGCCCGCCCCCGAGGTCACCCATGTGATGGTGTGGGCCGAGTACGGCTTCAGCTCCAATCTCCGCCTCGCCGACTTCGCCGACGACCGCACGATCTTCGCCACCCACAAGGACGGCGAACTCCTCACCGCCGAGCACGGCTTCCCGCTCCGCCTCGTCGTCCCCCACCTCTATGCCTGGAAGGGCCCCAAGTGGGTCCGCGGCATCGAGTACATGACCGCCGACCGCCGCGGCTTCTGGGAGGAGCGCGGCTACCACAACATCGGCGATCCCTGGCAGGAGCAGCGCTACTCCTACCAGGAGGAGCCCGGGGAGGGCCCCGAACTCTGACGCGGCGTGCCCGGGTGCGTCAGCCGTCCCGGAGCTTCTTCAGGCGCTCCACGTCCGCCGCGTGCCCCTCCTTGCCCCCGGGGGTCTCGATGATCAGGGGTACGCCCTCGGTGGCGGGGTGGGTCATCAGCGCGCGGAACGGGTCCTCGCCGATGTGACCGGAGCCGATGTTCTCGTGGCGGTCCTTGTGGGCGCCGACCACGTCCTTGGAGTCGTTGGCGTGGATCAGCTTCAGCCGGCCCTCGCCGACGGTCTCCACCAGCAGGTCGAGGGTTCGGTGCATCCCGTCCGGCCCGGTCAGGTCGTGCCCCGCCGCGAAGATGTGGCAGGTGTCCAGGCAGACGCCCAGCTTCGGATGGGCGTCCAGCGCCTCGAAGTACGGCCCGAAGTCCCAGGTGCGCGAGCACAGCGAGGATCCCTGGCCCGCCGTCGACTCCAGGAGCAGATACGGGTCGTCGTCGTGGGTCAACTCGTCCAGCAGCGGCAGCAGATACTCACGCACCTGCTTCAGCGCCACCGACCGGTCCCGCCCGCCCGTCGCGCTCCCGGTGTGCACGACGACCCCCAGCGCGCCGATCTCCCGGCCCCGGCGCAGCGAGTGCCGCATCGACTCCACGGACCTCTCCGCCGTCGCCTCGGTGTGCGAGCCGAAGTTGATCAGGTACGGCGCGTGCACGTACGCGGGGATCGACTCCTCGGCGCAGGCCGCCCGGAACTCCTCGTCCTGCCGGGGATTCCCGGTCGGAGTCGCCCAGCCGCGCGGATTGGCCACGAAGACCTGGACCGTCTCGGCCCGTAGATCACGCGCGTACGCCAGCCCGACGGAGTTCAGGCCACCGGCGACGGGGACATGCCCGCCGACGGGGTTCCGGGACGGGCCGGGAAGGCGGGAGAGGGCGGGAAGGCCGGGGGACTGCTGGGTGCTCACGGCACCCAGGGTGTCATGCGGCCGACGGCGCCCGGCCGGTGGCTCCGGCGGCCGCCCCGTCAGCCGATCTCGATCGTGATCTTCGAGCCCTTGGGTGCCGTGTCGCCGCCGTCGACCGACTGGCCCTTCACCTCGTCGGCGAAGAAGCCGAGGATGCCCCGGTCCTCCTCGACCTCGAAGCCGGCGGCCTCCAGCCGACGCGTGGCCTCGTCCACGTTCTCGCCCACGACGTCGGGGACCTCGACCATCACAGGCCCCTTGGAGAGCGTCAGGGTGATGGTGTCGCCCGTGCCGACCTGCTTGCCCACGCCCGGCGACAGCTCGGCCACCAGCCCCTTGTCGTACTCGGAGTTGACCCGCCGCGAGGCGATCTTCACCTTGAGGCCGGCCTCCTCCAGCTGGGCTCTGGCGTCCTCGACCGAGGCGCCGCCCAGCTCGGGCACCGCCACCGGGGCGCCCCGGCTGACCACGATCCGGACGGCCGTGCCCGCGGACACCTCGGTGCCGGAGCCCGGCTGCGTGCGGATCACCTGGCCCCGGACGACCTCGTCGCTGAACTCCCTGTTCACCAGGCCCGGTTCGAGACCGTCGCCCTTCAGCCGGTCCTTCGCGAGGTCCAGCCGGAGGCCCTTCATCTCGGGCACCCTCACGGTCTCCGGGCCCTTGGAGATCGTCACCGTCACGGAGTCGTTGTCCCGGATCCGCTCCCCGGGGGCCGGGTCGGTGCTGATCACCCTGCCGCGCTTGACCGTGTCGCTGTACGCCTCCTTCACGTCGACGTCCAGCCCCGCGCCCTCCAGCCGCTTCGTGGCGTCCGCCTCGCTCTGCTGCAGCACCGCCGGGACCTGGGTGAACTGGCCCGAGTTGATGTACCAGATGCCCCCGCCCACGCCGAGGACGAGCAGCACCGCCACGACGATCGCCAGCAGCCCGCGCCGGGAAGCGGGGACGGCCCGTGTGCGCCGGGACGGCGGCGGGGGCGACTGGAAGCGGCTCGTGCGGTCGACCGGGTCGGGGTCCAGCCCCACGGACCGTGACACGGCCAGCGAGCGCGGAATCACGCTCGTCCGGTCCTCCGCGTTGTCATGACCCCCGGCTATCGCCTGCGGCGGCACCGCGTCCAGCTGCTCCTCGCTCAGCCCGGCCCGCGCCTGAAGCGTCTGCGCGAGCAGCTCGACGGCGTCGTAGGGCCGCAGCTCCGGATTGCGCGCGGTCGCGGAGGCGACCAGCGCGTCCAGCTCGTACGGCAGCCCCGGCACGGCGGCCGAGGGCGGCGGCACGTCGTCGTGCAGCGCGTGGTACAGCACCTGCGCGGGGGAGTCCCCGGCGTGCGGCTTGCCGCCGGTGAGCATCTCGTAGAGCGTCACACCGCACGCGTAGACGTCGACACGGGCGTCGGTCGTGCCGTGCTCCAGCTGCTCGGGGGCGAGGTAGGAGACGGTCCCGAGGACGCTGCCGGTGGTGCTGGTGACGGTGTCCACGGCCCGTACGAGCCCGAAGTCGGCGACCTTGACCCGGCCGTCGTCCCCTATCAGCACGTTCTCCGGCTTCATGTCCCGGTGCACGAACCCGGCGCGGTGCGCGGCGCCGAGCGCGGCGAGCACCGGCTCCAGGATGTCCAGCGCCGCCCGGGGCTGTAGCGCCCCGCGGTCGCGCAGCACGTCACGCAGGGTGCAGCCGGCCACGTACTCCATCGCGAGATAGACGTACGAGCCGTCCGTGCCCTGGTCGTAGACCCCCACCACGTTCGGGTGGGACAGCCGTGCCACCGACTTGGCCTCGCGGATGAAGCGCTCGACGAACGTCCGGTCCGCGGCCAGCGTCGGATGCATCACCTTGAGCGCGAGCACGCGGTCGAGGCGGGTGTCCACGGTCCGGTAGACCGTGGCCATCCCGCCGACCGCGATCCGCGCCTCGACTCGATACCGGCCGTCGAGCACCTGGCCGACAAGCGGGTCCTGAAGGGTCGTGTCCACGCAGGTGAGTGTACGAGCCGCCGCCGACGGGCCCAGGGGCCGCAGGGCTCCGGGGCCGTACTGCAGCAGAGCTGTGACCCGGGTCGGAGGGCTGTGACAGGCGGCCGCGCGCCAGAACTCGTTCGGCTGTTCGAGTGAGGGCCTGGCGGCGTGAGATCCGACTCAGAAAGCGGGACGCTCCGGATCCAGCCGCGCCAGCCCCTCGCCCGGTGACGACGCCTCCGCGAAGTGCCGGCGCGGGATACGGCCCGCGCGGTACGCCAGCCGGCCCGCCTCCACCGCGTGCCGCATGCCCTCGGCCATCAGGACCGGCTCCTGGGCCCGGGTCACGGCGGAGGCGAGCATGACCCCGGCGCACCCCAGCTCCATCGCGAGGGCGACGTCCGAGGCCGTCCCCGCGCCCGCGTCGAGGATCACCGGCACACGCGCGTGCTCCACGATCAGCTGGAAGTTGTGCGGGTTGCGGATGCCGAGCCCCGACCCGATGGGCGAACCGAGCGGCATGACCGCGGCACAGCCCACGTCCTGAAGCTTCCGCGCGAGCACGGGGTCGTCGTTCGTGTACGGCAGCACGGTGAAACCGTCGTCGACGAGGGTCTCGGCGGCGTCGAGCAGTTCGATGGGGTCGGGCAGGAGGGTGCGCTCGTCGGCGATGACCTCCAGCTTGACCAGCGACGTACCGAGCGCCTCGCGCGCGAGGCGGGCCGTCAGCACGGCCTCGCCCGCCGTGAAACAGCCGGCCGTGTTGGGCAGCACCCGGATGCCGAGCCGGTCGAGCACGGACAGCACCGAGCCGTGCACGGACGCGTTCACACGGCGCATCGCCACCGTCGTCAGCTCCGTGCCGGAGGCCACCAGCGCCCGCTCCAGGACGTCCAGGCCGGCCGCTCCGCCGGTGCCCATGATCAGGCGGGACGAGTAGGTCGTACCGCCGAGGACGAAGGGGTCGTCTGCCATGGGATCAGCCTCCTTGGACGGCGGTGAGGACCTCGACACGGTCCCCCTCGGCGAGTGCGGTGGTCGTCCACCGCGCGCGCGGGACGACGGTTTCGTTGAGCGCGGCGGCGACACCGGAGGGCGACGGGGTGAGCGTCCGCACCAGCGCGTCGAGCGCCGTGCCGGGAGCGATCCGCCGGCGCTCCCCGTTGACGAGGACGGTCAGCGTCCCGGTGGTGTTCATACGGGCTGCTCCAGGAGTTCGCGGGCCGCGCCGGCGCGGAACCGCAGCGGGGTGAAGTCGCGCGCCTCCGAGGGCAGTTCACCGGTGGTCAGCACATGGGCCAGGACGTCACCGGTGACCGGGGTGAGGAGCACCCCGTTGCGGTGGTGCCCGGTCGCGAGGATCAGACCGTCGAGCCCGGTGGGGCCGAGGAGCGGCGCGTTGTCGGGGGAGGCGGGGCGCAGTCCCGCGCGGGTCTCGGTGAGCGGGAGTTCGGTGATCCCGGGGACGAGTTCATGGGCGTCCCGCAGCAGTTCGTACACCCCGCCCGCGGTCACCGTGGTGTCCCAGCCCTGCTCCTCGCTGGTCGCGCCGACGACGAGTTCGCCGTTCTCGCGCGGCACCAGGTAGACATGACTGCCCCGCACCACGGCCCGTACCGTACGGCTCAGGAAGGGCGCGTACGGCTCCGGCACCGTCAGCCGCAGCACCTGTCCCTTCACCGGCCGCACCGGCGGCACCACGTCCCGCGGGATCCCGGCGAGCCGCCCGCTGAGGCTGCCCGCGGCGAGGACGACCCGCTCCGCGGTCAGCCGGTCACCCTCGCCGGTCCGGACCCCGGTGGCCCGCTCCCGGACCACCGACAGCTCCTCGGCCCTGGCCCGGTGGAACACGACCCCCGCGCGTTCGCAGGCCGCGACGAGGGCCCTGGAGAGCCGCCTCGGGTCGATCTGGTGGTCCCCGTCGGCCCGCAGTCCGCCGCGCACCCCCGGCGCGAGCATCGGCTCCAGGCGGCGGCAGTCGCGGCCGCTCAGCCACTCGGACTCCAGGCCCGACCGGCGCTGCAGGGCGTGCAGTTCACGCAGATGGGCGCGGTCGTCGGCGTCCAGCGCGACGGCGAGCGTGCCGCAGCGGCGGTAGCCGAGGTCGAGGCCGGTCGCCTCCGTCAGCTCGGCCACGAAGTCCGGATAGCGGCGCGCGGACTCCACGTTGAGCCCCAGCAGCGTCTGCTCGCCGTAGTGCAGTTCGGTGACGGCGGCGAGCATCCCGGCCGCCACCTGCGCGGCCCCGCCGCCGGGCGCGGGATCGGCCACGGCCGTGGTGAACCCGCGCAGCGCGGCCCGCCACGCCGTCACGAGCCCGATGATTCCGCCCCCCACGACGAGGACGTCTGACGTGTGCGTACGCGACATGGGCGTCCAGCCCCTCCCTTCGCCGGCATGACCCGGATCAGGTTCGTACGGTCGGAGGCCGCCAGCCTCCCTCTCAGCCCGGTGCGTCCGGGCTCCCGCGAGTGCTCTACGGTGGCCCACCCTAGCCCTCGCCGTTCGTCCCAGAAAGGGAGCCTCCGCCCATGGCCCGTTCGCTCGACGGTCTCGTCCTCGCCCCGGTCGCCGACCAGGCCCCCGGTCAGGTGGGCACCCGCACCCGGTTCGTCTACCACGAGCGGGACGGCGAGATCTGGGCCGAGTACGCGGGCGGTGACGTCGTGCGGGGCCATCTCGTGGGCACGCGCGCGGGGGACCGGCTGGACTTCCGGTACGTGCAGCTGAAGACCGACGGGACCACCGCCTGCGGGCACTGCCTCTCCCTGGTGACCGAACTCGCCGACGGGCGCGTCCAGTTGGAGGAGACCTGGGAGTGGGAGTCGGGGCCGGGCAGCGGGACGAGCGTGGTGGAGGAGGTCGGCGAGCGCGCGGACCCGCCGCCGGGGAGCGACCGCCGCGCGACCGGCTGACCGACCGAATGCCGGTTGTCTATGGTGACCGGGTGAGCGAGCAGACGCAGCACAGGAGCGGGACGCCGGCGCGGCGCGTGGTCGTCGTGGGCGCGGGCATGGCGGGCGTGCAGACCGCGGTCGCGCTGCGCGAACAGGGCTTCACCGGCGACGTGACACTGATCGGCGCCGAGCCCCACCAGCCCTACGACCGCCCGCCGTTGTCCAAGGCCGTGCTGCTCGGCAAGGCCGAGGGCTCCGCCTTCGACGTCGACTTCGAGGCGCTCGGCATCGAACTCCGGCTGGGCCGCGAGGTGACCGGCCTGCGCCCCGCCGACCACGCGCTCGACACGGCCGCCGGGCCCGTCCCGTACGACGTCCTCGTCCTCGCGACCGGCGCGGAACCGATCATGCTGCCGGGCGCCGAGGGCGTGCCCGGGGTGCATCTGCTGCGGACCCTGGACGACGCCGAGCGGCTGCGGCCCGTCCTGGCCCGCCGACACGACATCGTGGTCGTCGGCGCGGGCTGGATCGGCGCCGAGTTCGCCACGGCCGCGCGCGAGGCGGGCTGCGCGGTGACGGTCGTCGAGGCCGCCGAACGCCCGCTCGCGGGCGCGCTCCCGGCGGAGGTGGCCGCGCCGATGACCGCCTGGTACGCCGACAGCGGGACCACCCTGCGCACGCACGCGCGCGTGGAGCGCGTCGAGCCCGGGACGGTGGTCCTGGACGACGGGACCCGGGTGCCTGCCGACGCGGTCGTCGTGGGGATCGGCGCCCGCCCGGCCACGGCCTGGCTGGCGGGCTCGGGCATCGAGCTGGGCGCGCACGGCGAGGTGGTGGCCGACGACCACCTGCGCGCCTCCGCGCCCGATGTCTACGCGGTCGGCGACTGTGCCTCCTTCCCCTCGGGCCGGTACGGCAGGCGCCTCCTCGTCCACCACTGGGACAACGCCCTCCAGGGTCCCCGCACGGTCGCCGCGAACATCGTCGGCGAGACCCCCGAGCCCTACGACCCGGTCCCCTACTTCTGGTCCGAGCAGTTCGGGCGCTTCGTCCAGTACGCCGGTCACCACGCCGCGGCCGACACCATGGTCCGGCGCGGCGACCCCACCGGCGCCGCCTGGTCGGTCTGTTGGCTCCGCGAGACCCGGCTGGTCGCTCTTCTGGCCGTGGGCCGTCCCCGGGACCTGGCCCAGGGCCGCCGCCTGATCGAGGCGGGCACGCCGATGGACCCGGAGCTGCTGCGGGACCCGGCCCGGCCCCTGAAGGCGGCGACGGCCTAGACCGGGCGCGTCCTCCCGCCGTCCGACGCCGCCCCGCGCACCGGGCCGCCCCCGTCGGGGGAGGCCCGGCTACCCACTGTCAGTCCCAGATGGCAGTCTTGGGGACGTGACCGAGATTGACGCAAAGATCGATGCTCTCGTCCCCGCGTGGCTGACCCTGCCCGACATCGCAGAGATGCTGGACGTCGAGGTGACCCGCGTGCGGCAGCTGGTGAAGGAAGGCCAGCTCATCGCCGTACGCCGTGGTGAGAACCGCGCGCTGCACGTCCCCGCCGCCTTCATCGACGAGGACAAGGTGGTCAAGGGCCTGACCGGCACCCTGACCCTGCTGAGGGACGACGGCTTCAGCGACGAAGAGATGCTGGAGTGGCTCTTCACTCCGGACCCGAGCCTGCCCGGCACGCCGGCCCAGGCCCTGAGCGAGAATCGCGGCACGGAGGTGAAGCGCCGCGCCCAGGCGCTCGCCGTCTGACCCGGACGCCCGCCACACCCGCAGCACCGAGACAGCACCGACGCAGCCGCCCGGACGGCGTACGGAAGCCGTGGCCCATGAGGGGCGCGGTCCCGTACGCCGCACCGACGGCCCACCGCCGACGGGGGACCCACCCATGCCCGACGCCGCAGCCCGGCTCGCCGACGCCCGGCTCTACCTCTGCACGGACGCCCGCAGGCGCCAGGGCGACCTGCCGGAGTTCCTGGACGCGGTCCTGGGTGGCGGCGTGGACATCGTGCAGCTGCGCGACAAGGGCATGGAGGCCGCCGAGGAGCTGGAGCACCTCCAGGTCTTCGCCGACGCGTGCCGGCGGCACGGCAGACTGCTGGCCGTCAACGACCGCGCGGACGTCGCGCACGCCATCGGCGCGGACGTGCTGCACCTCGGCCAGGGCGACCTTCCGGTCCCCGCCGCCCGCGCCATCCTCGGTGAGCGCGTCCTCGTCGGCCGTTCCACGCACGCCGAGGAGGAGGCGGCCGCCGCGGCCGTCCAGGAAGGCGTGGACTACTTCTGCACGGGCCCCTGCTGGCCCACCCCGACCAAACCCGGCCGCCACGCCCCCGGCCTGGACCTCGTGCGGTACACCGCCGCCCTCGGCACCGAGCGCCCCTGGTTCGCCATCGGCGGCATCGACCTCGGCAACCTCGACGAGGTCGTCGAGGCCGGCGCCCGCCGGGCCGTCGTCGTCCGGGCGATCACGGAGGCCGACGACCCCGGAGCCGCCGCGGCGGAGTTCACCGAGCGCCTGCGGGCCCTCTGACCGGTCCGGCCGCCGCCCACGGCTGTCCAAGGCGTGGACAGCAGGTCGGCAAAGCGGACAAATTTCCCCTCTCTGGTTGGGGGACGGCCGTGACCTGACTAACCTGCCGGTATGGCCCTAGGAACCGCTTCGACCAGGACTGATCACGCACGCACCGTGCGCGACATGCTCGCCACGGGCAGGACCACGTACTCCTTCGAGTTCTGGGCGCCCAAGACGGAGAAGGGCGAGCGGAACCTGTGGAACGCCCTGCGCAGGATCGAGGCGGTCGCCCCCAGCTTCGTCTCCGTGACGTACGGCGCCGGCGGCTCCACCCGGGCCGGCACGGTGAAGGCCACCGAGCAGATCGCCGCCGACACCACCCTCACCCCGGTCGCCCACCTCACCGCGGTCAGCCACTCCATCGCCGAGCTGCGCAACATCATCGGCCAGTACGCGGACGCCGGGATCCGCAACATGCTCGCGGTCCGCGGCGACCCGCCCGGCGACCCGATGGGCGAGTGGATCGCGCACCCGCAGGGCCTGACCTACGCCGCCGAACTCGTCCGACTGATCAAGGAGTCGGGCGACTTCTGTGTCGGCGTCGCGGCCTTCCCGGAGATGCACCCGCGCTCCCCGGACTGGGACAGCGACGTGGCGCGCTTCGTCGACAAGTGCCGCGCGGGCGCCGACTACGCGATCACGCAGATGTTCTTCCAGCCGGAGTCGTACCTGCGTCTGAGGGACGCGGTGGCCAAGGCCGGCTGCGAGACCCCCGTCATCCCGGAGGTCATGCCCGTCACCAGCGTGAAGATGCTGGAACGGTTGCCGCAACTCAGTAACGCCGCCATCCCGAACGCCCTGAAAGAGCGGATCGTCACAGCCAAAGACGATCCGGCCGCTGTACGCTCCATTGGCATCGAGTTCGCCACGGAGTTCTGCGCGAGGCTGTTGGACGAAGGAGTCCCCGGACTTCACTTCATCACCCTGAACAACTCCACCGCGACTCTGGAAATCTACGAGAACCTGGGTCCGCACCACCCGTCACGGGCCTAGACCGGTCGCACTCGCGTACGACACACTGCGTAGCGGCCACAGGGAGAGGGGCGTACATGGGCTGGACGGTCCTCTACATCGCGTTCGGTGTCGTCGCGTTGTGGCTGCTGGGTGAGGTGCTGCTGCAGTACAAGGCGCGTCTGCGCTGGCGGCTGCTCGCCTTCGCCGGTTTCCTCTGTGTCGTCCTCGGTGTGCTCATCCCCAACGTGATCGTCATCGCGCTGGGCGCGATCGCGTTCGCCACCGGGCAGACCTACGTCACCCTCTCGTTCCGCCGCGGCTTCGAGGCCGGGTGGGCCGTCCGACCGCGCACCGGCGAGGGCGAGAGCGAGGGGCAGGACGGCGTCAAGCCCCCCAAGTCCGGGTTCGCCAAGGCCGGCAAGAAGCGGCGGCGCGGCGAGCCGGCCCAGGACCCGGCCCTGGAGGCCATGGACCTGGACTCCACCGCCGCCGGAACGTACCGGCAGGGCGACGACCCGTTCGACGACCGCGACGACGACGTGTTCGTCCGCCCGCAGTCCGCCCCCGCCACCGTGTACTCGCCGGAGCCCATGCCGGACGACACGAACACCTACGGCGTCTACCGCGACGACAACGCCTACGCGGGGGCCGCCGACCAGCCCTACGCGACCGCCGACCAGTCCGCGCAGGACGAGGCCTTCGCCTACTACGGCTACGACCAGCAGCAGGGCTACGGCTACGACCCGAACCAGCAGCAGTACGCCGCCTACTCGGACCCGTACATCGGCACACAGACGTACGACGCCACGGCCTCGTACGACCAGTCCTACGGGCAGCAGGGATACGCGCAACAGGGTTACGGCCAGGATCAGTACGGCAACGGCGGCTACGGCGAGACCCCGCCCGGCGGTGTCTGGGTACCGCAACAGCGCAACACCGACGACCCCTTCGGCTCCGAACTCCCGGCGGACGAGCAGTACCCGTACCAGGGCAACGGCAACGGCAACGGCAATGGCAATGGCCAGAACGGCTACGACGAGCAGCAGTACCGTTTTTGAAGGCTTCTCCGCAGCTTTCCGAAGGACGCCGGGGCCCCGATGAGCCCCGGCGTCTCACTGTGAGCCGCGGAAACCGGGTCCCTCCACGATCAGCCCGGCCACCAGCGCCCCCGACATCCCGGCGTGCGGAAGGCCGCCGCCGGGGTGGGACCAGCCGCCGACGGTGAACAGACCCGGTGTCGCGGTGGAGTTGGACGGGTGCAGCAACCTTCCGCCGGCCGCCGCGAGCGCCGGGGCCGGGATCGCGCCCCCCTGCGCACCGGTTGTCCGGGCGATGTCGGCCGGGGTGCGGACCTCGTGCCACAGCAGGCGCTCCCGCAGATCGGGGACGGCACGCTCGGCCGCGGTGATCAGCCGCTCCGCGTACCCCTCGACCGCGTCCGGCTCCCCGGCCGGGACCACGCACGTGACGGTGACCGCCTCATGGCCGGGGTCCGGCACCGGCGCCGGATCGTCCGGGCGCAGCACGGTGACCGTGGGCCGCGCGACCGTCCCGGGGGAGGGGCCGAACAGGAGGTCCAGCTCGGCGTCGCGGTCCTGCGCGTGCACCACCGTCCGGTGCGCCGTGCCCTCCGGCCGACCGCCCCGCAGCGCCAGCAGCACGGTCAGCCGGCTCGGCGCCCCCCGCTGCGCCGGAACCTCGCCCTCGCTCCGTACGGCCGACCGCCGCACCCCTCGCTCCAGCACATCGGGAGCGACCCCGGCGACCACGAAGTCGGCCTCGGCGACCGAGCCGTCCGCCAGTTCCACGCCGGCCGCCCGGCCGTCCTTCTCGACGATCCCGGTGACCTCGGCGCCGAAGACGAACTCGACCTTCCGCGCCAGGCACCGCTCGTACAGCGCCCGCGCCAACTCCCGCAGTCCGCCCCGGACGTACCAGGTCCCGAAGGCGTGCTCCATGTACGGCAGGACGGCCGCGCTCGCCGGGACGGACCGGGGATCCAGACCGTACGCGAGGGCGTGGCTCTCCAGGAGGGCCGTCAGCCGGGGGTCGCGCAGCTCCCACGCGCCGACCTCCGCCAGAGTGGTGGCGCGGCGGGTGCGCAGGAGACGCCTGTGGGGCACCGAGGGGTACGGCTCGCGCTCGGCGAGGACCGTTCGGTCGGGCCGCAGCGGCTCCTCCAGAAGGGGCCGCCGGGTGTGGTCCCAGGCCTCGCGGGCCCGCACCAGGAAGTCGCCCCAGCGGTCGCCGGCGCCCGGGCCGAGCGCGGCGTTCAGGGCGGCGACCACGCCCGCGCGTGAGGCGTTGGGAAGGCGAAGGTCGGTGCCGTCGGCGAAGACGTGCCGGGCCGCCGGGTCCACCTGGACCAGGTCGACGCACTTCTCCAGCGGCTCCTTGCCGGTCTTGACGAACAGGTCGCGGTAGACGGCGGGCAGCGGCAGCAGCCCGGGACCCGTGTCGAACACGAAGCCGTCGCGCTCGAAGCGGCCCACGGCCCCGCCGTAGGTCTCCGTGCTCTCGTGCACCACCACGTGGTGGCCCGCGACGGCCAGCCGGGCGGCGGCCGCCATGGCGCCGAGGCCGGCGCCGATCACCGCGATTCTTGCCATGTCGGCGACCTTATCGGGCGCCGCTTCCCCGGACTTTCGCGGGAGCGGCCGGGCCCCGCGGCGAGTACGAACGCGGGCGTGATCGTCACCAGTCGGCAACAGGCGGGGCTGGGGTTGAGTACGCAGGGCTGAGTACACGTACTCAGCGGGTGAGATGAGTACGCGCGCGGATGGGCTCCGACCTGCGCGAAGGAGAAGGTGGAGGCACGGGAAAGGGCGCGGCCGCGGTACCGCCGACACGGGGCGGCGGAACGGCATCCGCGCTCCGACCGCTCCTTCCGTCGACGGGAGTCGGCGGGAGCGAGGCACGGGGGAGTACGGGGGAGCACGGGGGATCGGGAAAGCGCCGGTTCGAGGTGGCACGCGGGGGACGCTGCCAGTTCGGGCCGGCGCTTCTCGTCCGTCCCGGCCCGGTCAGCGGTTTCCGCTCACCCGGCCCTGCAGCAGCCGGGACAGCGCCGCGTGGACATCGTCCAGGGAGCGGTCCGGCTGGAACGCCTTCCAGTCCAGCGCGGCCACCAGGACCATGCCGACCAGGGCGGACGCCGTCAGGCCGACATCGATCTCGTCGCTCAGCTCGCCCCCCTCGACGGCCTCGCGCAGCACTCTCTCGACGACCGCGACGGCTTGCTGCCGGACGACCATCAGCGTGGACTGCCAGGCACGGTTGGTGCGCCACAGCTCGGCCACGTACAGCTGGGTGAAGGACGGGTAGCGATCGATGAAGACGAGGCCGGCCCGGATCATCGCGTCCAGCGAGTCGACCCTGCTGCCGCCTTCCCGCGCGGTCCGCTCGGCGGCCTCGCTCAACGAGGCGGTGAGGAGTCCCACGCCGTGCCGCAGCAGCTCCTCGAAGAGGACCGACTTGCTCGCGAAGTTGTAGTAGACCGTGCCCTTGGCGACACCGGCGCGCTCGGCGATCTCGTCCACCGTGGTCGCGGAGAACCCCTGCTCCGCGATGAGGGTGACGGCCGCTTCGTAGAGTTTCTGCCGGGTCGCCTCGCGGCGGCCCCCGCCTGCGCCGCCGGGGGCGTTGGTGCTTTCCATGGCCCTGATTGTCACAGGAACCGTGCCGTGCGCGGTCACAGGCTCAACTCCGGGTGCAGTCGGTCCAGGGTCCACACCTGCTTGCGGCGGGCGGACAGGGCGGTCAGCGCGAGGGCGCCGGCGGTGAAGGCCACCAGCACCGCGCACGCCTGCCACACCGGGCCGAGACCGCCACCGGTGATGAGCCTGCGGAGTGCGTCGACGACATGGCTCATCGGCAGGAAGGGGTGGACCGCGTTGAAGAAGCCGGGGCTGGTCTGCACGGGGTACGTGCCGCCCGCGGACGTCAACTGCAGCATCAGGAAGGCGAGGACGAGGATCCGGCCCGCCGCCCCGAAGCGCGCGTTGAGCCACTGCACGATCGCCGCGAAGCACGCCGTCACGAGGAACAGGAAGCCCACCGTCCCAGCCGCCCTCGCCATCTCCAGGCCGACCGCCCAGTGCAGCACCGCCATCAGCGCGACCGTCTGCAGCACGCCCAGGGCGGCGACCGGAAGCCAGCCCGCCAGCGCGATGCGCCACGCCGAGGCACCCGCCGCGAGGGCCCGCCGGTTGAGCGGCTGGATCAGCATGTACGCCACCATGGCGCCCACCCACAGGGACAGCGGGATGAAGTAAGGGGCGAACCCGGTGCCGTAGTTGGGCGCCTTGTGCAGGTCCCTGGTGGCCAGGCGCACCGGGTCGGCCATCACTTCGGTGCGCTTGTCGCGGGCTTGCTCGTCGTAGTCCGGGATCTGCTCGGCCCCGTCGTGCAGACCGCCCGCGAGCTTCCCCGAACCGTCGGCGAGCTTGTACATGCCGCCCTTGAGGTCGACCGCGCCCGTCTTCAGCGCGCCGACGCCCGTGTCCAGGTCCTCCGCGCCCGTCTTGGCGGTGCCGAGACCGGTGTGCAGCGTCTTGGCCCCCTTGGCGACCTTCGTGGCGCCCTTGTCGAGGGCGTTCACCTTGGCGACGGCGTCGTCGAGGTCGGTGGACAGGGTGGGCGCGGCCTTCGCGAGGGCGCGGGCCTGCTTCTCCAGGGTCTCCAGGTCCTTGTCGAAGGCCTTCAGGTCACCGTCGTAGTTCTTCACCACGGTGTTCACGTCCTCGGCGAGCGTGGCCGCCTGCGCCGCCGCGTCCTTGGCCTTCTTCAGGTCCGCGCAGGCCGCGTCGGGCAGGACCGGCTCCTCGCAGCGTCGCCCGTACACGTCGTCGAGGGTGTCGGAGGCGGCCCGGGTGCCGGTCGCGGCGGCCGGTGCCGTCGTCACGAACGCGTCGAGGTGGTCCCGGATCGTGGCCGCCGAGTCGGCGACCAGGGTGGCGGTGTCGGCGATCGTGTCGCCGTTCTTCGCGAGGAAGGGCCGCACCTGGTCCGCCGCGGCGCCGACCTTGTCGGCGAGCTTCCCGGTGCCGTCCGCCACCTGCTGGGCGCCGTCCTCCAGGTCGCCCGCGCCCTTGTCCAGGTCGTCGAGACCGCCGGACAGCTTCCCGCTGCCCTCCTTCGCCGTCCGCAGACCGTCCGCGAGGTTCTTGGAGCCCTGCTCGGCCTTGTCGATGCCGCCCTTGAGGTCGTCGGCGCCGTCGGCCGCCTTCTCGGTCTGCCCGTGGAGGTCCGAGAACGAGATGAAGATCCGGTCCAGGAACGACCGCGACGCCTTCGTCGACGCCGCCGTCCGCACCTCCGAGAACACGGTCCGCGAGATCTGCCCGACGATGTAGTTGTTCGCGTCGTTCGTCCGCACCTGGAGGGCGCCCGTCTCCGGCACGTCCCCGGAACTCGACGCGATCCGCTCGCTGAAGTCCTTCGGCATGGTCAGCGACAGGTAGTACGTGCCGTCCTCGACACCGGCGCGGGCCTCGGCGGCGCTCACCCGGTGCCACTCGAAGGTGTCGCTCTCGCGCAGCCCCTCGGCGATGTCGTCACCCGCCGTCAGCCGCTCCTTGCCGACCGACGCCCCCTTGTCGTCGTTCACCAGGGCCACAGGGATGCGGTCGAGCCGCCCGTACGGGTCCCAGAAGGACCACAGGTACAGAGCGCCGTACAGCAACGGCAGCAGCAGGAGCGAGACCAGCGCGGCGCGCGGCAGCTTCCCCCGGCCGAAGCGCCTCAGCTCAAGAGCGGCCAGTTTCGGCGAGCGCATCGGCGGACTCCTTGTCGGTGGCTTCGGTGGCTTCGGTGGCTTCGGTGGCTTCGGTGGTGGCGCTGTGGTCGATGTCGCCGGTGGTCTCGATGGTCTCGGTGGTGTCAGTGGTCTCGGTGGCGTCGGCGGGATCGACGGTGTCGGTGCTGTCGCTGTCGTCGCCCGTGCCCGCACGCGCGCGTGCGTCCTTCTCCGGCGCCGTGGACACCACGACCGCCCCCTCCGGGGCCTCGCTGCACACCGCCACCACCGTGATGCCGGATTCGGTCAGAGACCTCAACAGGGCCCACACCTGGGCCCGTTCGGCGTCGGAGAGCTTCAGGTCGGTGTCGTCGACGCCGAGCAGCCGGGGCCGGCCGACGAGGGCGAGGGCGACGGACAGCCGCAGGGCATCCATCCGGTCCAGGTCGCGTACCGCGGTCCGGGAGCCCTTGGGCAGGGCCTCGCGATCGAGACCGGCGGCGGTCAGGGCGGCCTCGATCCGGCCCTTCGCCTCGGCGGCGCGCTCGGCGCGGGACCGCAGCAGCCCGCGCAGGGAGCCGTCGAACCGCCGCTGCAGCAGGGCCCGTTCGCGCAGGTGCTCGCCGACGGTCAGGGCCGGGTCCAGGTCGGTCACACCGGGGACGTGGGCGAGGGCGCTGACGCGGCGCACGGCCGCCATCCGCTTCGGCAGCCGCAGGGAGCCGACCGTGGCGTGCCCCTCGCTCGGCTTCATCCGTCCGGTGAGCGCGAGCAGCAGACAGGTCCGGCCCGACCCGGACGGCCCCTCGACCGCGATCAGCGCACCGGGCTCGGCTTCGAACCCGAGGCCCCGGAACGCCCACCCGCGCGGCCCCTTCAGCCCGAACCCCTCGGCTCCGACGGCGACGCCCCCGGCCGTTTCCCGCCGGGCGTCGGCCTCCCGTGGCTCTCCCATGCTCCCGAGCCCCTCTGCATTTCTTTAAACTGACTGGTCAGTGCAAAAACTACTCCGAACTTCTGATCGAAGCAAAAGAGCAGGTCAGAACGGATTGTCAGTGGCATACCGCACGATGGGCACATACGGCACCTCGTGTCAGAGCGTGTCGTCCGCAGACGACAGGAGGTTCGTCATGGCCAGCCACCACGCAGCAGCCGCCAACCGGCGCCGCGCCACCGGCCCTGCCCCCTCACTGACCGGCCCGGCGAGCGACGTGCACCCCGTGCTGCGCCGGGCGACGGCCCCGCCCGCCGCCCTCGACCTGCTCGCCCAGGCCCGCTCCGGACTCGACGAGGCGTCCGCCCACCAGGCGCCCAACGAGCGGTACGCCACCGCCCACCTGGCCGCCCTGCGCACCGCCGCCGCGGTGCTCGCCGCCCGGGGCCGCCCCGAACTCACCCCTAAGCGCCGCGCGAAGATCCGCAGTGCCTGGGAGGTGCTCCCCGAGATAGCGCCCGAACTCGCCGAGTGGAGCGCGCTGTTCGCCTCCGGCGCCGCCCGCAGGGCGCGTGCCGAGGCGGGCATCCAGGGCGCGGCGAGCGCACGGGACGCCGACGACCTCATACGCGACGTGGCGATGTTCCTGCGCCTGGTCGAACGGATGCTGGTGCTCCAGCCCGTGCTGCCCCAGCCCCGGCGGGACGGCGAGCCTGGGGTCCCGGACGCGGGCTGACCGACCGCCCCGGCGCCGCCCATTAGGGTTGGGGCAGTCGCCACCCTCCATCGCGGCCCCCGGGCCCGGTGGAGACGCAAGCCCATCGCTCCGCCGTACGCCAGGCGGTGCCGCGCCGAGGAGTCAACTGCCGTGTCGGACCCGATGCGCCCCCGCGCCTCCCTCCGTACCGCCGTGGTCTGGGAGGTCCTGCAAGACGCCCTCGACCGCCGGGTGAAGGCCACGGCACGCGAGTCGCTCGACGTCCTGGACACCGGGGGCGGCAGCGGCAACTTCGCGGTGCCCGTGGCCCGCCTCGGCCACCGGGTCACCGTCGTCGACCCCAGCCCGAACGCGCTGTTCGCGCTGGAGCGCCGGGCCGCCGAGGCCGGCGTCGCCGACCGTGTGCGCGGCGTCCAGGGCGACGCCCACGGCCTCTTCGACGTCGCCGAGCGCGGCGGGTACGACGCCGTCCTCTGCCACGGCGTCCTGGAGTACGTGGACGACCCGGCCGAGGGCATCGGCAACGCGGTCGCCGCGCTGCGCCCCGAGGGTGTGCTCAGCCTGCTCGCCGCCGGCCTGGGCGGCGCGGTCCTCGCGCGGGCCCTCGCCGGGCACTTCAAGGAGGCCCGGCAGGCGCTCGACGACCCGAACGGACGCTGGGGCGAGGGTGATCCGGTTCCCCACCGCTTCACCGCCGAGCAGCTCACCGCGCTCGTCGAGGGCGCGGGCCTGGAGGTCGCCGCCGTGCACGGCGTGCGGGTCTTCGCCGACCTCGTCCCGGGCGTCCTCGTCGACACCGAGCCGGGCGCCCTGGACGCCCTGCTCAAGCTGGAGGCCGCGGTCGCCGAACAGCCCGCCTTCCACTCCGTGGCGACCCAACTTCATGTGCTGGGCGAGACGCGAGGGGCCGCCGGGTCCTGATCCGGCCCCCGGGACGAATGGGGTGACCCCCTGATCAGGGGCTCGGCGGCGGATGGAGTACGCCACAGGCCCCCCGATCGGGCGCTCGGAGCCGTATGATCGAGGGAGACCGTTCCGGCATGACGGGCCGTCCGCTGGGGAATTCACACCTCAGCGAGTCGGGGTGCCATGGCGGGTCCCGGTTGGCGAATTGGCGTAGAGGGGCGGGTTTCAAGGGGGCGATTCCCTGCCTATCCTGAAGAGGACCCCCCGGGTCGCTCCGGCGACCGCACGATGAGGAGGACTCCGTGCCGCTCTCAGAGCACGAGCAGCGCATGCTCGAGCAGATGGAGCGAGCGCTGTACGCCGAAGATCCCAAGTTCGCGTCAGCGCTCGAGGGAAGCGGGCTGCGTACGTACACCCGGCGGCGGGTCTACCAGGCGGTCGCGGGCTTTCTGGTGGGTATCGCGCTCCTCATGGCCGGAATGGTCGCACAGCAGATCTGGGTCAGCGTGGTGGGGTTCCTCGTCATGCTGGGCTGCGCCGTGCTCGCCGTCACCGGTTGGCGCAAGGCCCCCAAGCCGGGTGAGCAGCCCGCCGGTGCCGCAGGCTCCGCCGGCGCGCGTCGTCAGGCCCGACAGCGTCGCTCCATGATGGACCGAATCGAACAGCGCTGGCAGCGTCGTCGTGACGAGCAGGGCGGCCACTGAGTCCGCCGGATCTCCGATCCGACAGTCACAGCTGAACTGAAAACGGACGAAGGGTGACCACCCGAGGGGCGGTCACCCTTCGCGTACGCCCGAAACCGGAACCTGAAATCGAACAGCCGCACCCTCTCCGGTGACGGCTGCTTCGGCGTGCTCGGGCGACCGCCGGGGTGGAGCCGGCCGTCGCCCAGCCCCAGCCGTCGCCCGGCCCCAGCCCCAGACGGTCAACCGTGCGCGGCACGGACGACGCCACGGACCCGCGGACGACGCCACGGACCCGCCCCCTATGACCCACACACGTCTGCCCCCGCCCGGCGAACCCAGGCGGGGGCAGACGTGAGCGGAGCCCGCGAGCCGCCGGCCGTCAGCCGGGCCGGCCGGGTGAGGGGCGTCTCCAGGGCAGGCGTGGCGTCGGGACACGGGACAGCAGCTCCTCCAGGGCGTTCGTCCAGCGGGCGGAAAGGGACCAGAACACCCGAACGGTCGAACGCGGCAGCAGCAGTGCCCGGAGCTTCGTCCGGCGGTCGGCGTGTTTGCGAAGGCCGACCGCGACCTGGTGCGCGTCCCGGGCCAGACCCGCCGGGACCTGCGGACGCGGAGCGAAGAGGACCTGCTCCACCGCCGCCGCCACCCGGTGCACCGCGTCAGCGGCCGACGGTTCGAGCTCCCCGATCCGCACGATCCGTGCGGCGGCCTTGCGAGGCGTCAGCGACTCGTCCGGCGTGATCCCGTAGTCCCAGGCCGTGTCGGTCACCTCCTGCCAGGCGGCCAGCGCATGGGCCGCGGCGGCCTCCGTACGGCCGAACCCGTCGGCTCTGCCCGCCGGGGCCAGGGAGCCCTGCGGTCCGTCCGCCTCCTCGGTCACCTCCCGCGCGACGGCGGGCCCGCGGTCACCCTTCGGCACCGCACCGTCATGCGCGCCCAGCCGCACGGACCGGACCCGCAGCCGCCACAGCATCGGCAGCAACGGGATCGCCAGCAGCAGGAGAGCACCCGGCAGGATCAACAGGGTCCAGGGCGAGAAGAACAGCAGACCCCACAGCGAACGCTCCTCGTCGTCCGTATCCGCCACGGCCGCCGCGGACTCGCTCGCGCAGGCACCCAGCTTCACCTCCTGCGGGGTGCAGCTCTCGCTCGCCGACGGCACGGCCGACGGCGCCGTGGACGCCGACTGCGAGGGCCGGGGCACATCGGGCAGACCGCCGGTGCCGGACTCCTCCGGAACCGTGTACGGGGGAGTCGAGCCCCGGTTGGGGGTCGGCTCGAAGCGGGTCCAGCCCACGCCCTCGAAGTACAGCTCCGGCCAGGCGTGCGCGTCGCGCAGGCCCACCGACATCGTGCCGTTCGTCTGCGGGGTGCCGGGCGTGAAGCCCACGGCCACCCGGGCCGGTATGCCCAGTGTGCGGGCCATCGACGCCATCGCGAAGGAGAAGTGGACGCAGAAGCCCTCCTTGTCCTGGAGGAACCGGGCGATCGCGCGCGCCCCCGTGCCGGAACGCACCTCGGTGTCGTACGTGAACTCGCCGCTGAACGCGAACCAGTCCTGCAGCTTCACCGCCCGCTCGTAGTCGTTCGTCGCGCCCTTGGTGACGTCCAGCGCGGTCTTCGCCACCACCGGCGGCAGCGAGGCCGGCACCTTGGTGTACTCCCGCCGCAGGGACGGGGGCGGCTCCGGCGCCGAGGCCAGCTGCTCCGCCGTGGGCTGCACGATCAGGCTCTCGACCTTGTACCGCGCGCCCTTGGTGTTCTGGCCGTGGTCACCGACGAGCGTGCGTCCCACGGGCTCGAACCGCCAGTCGCCGTCGATGTCGACGCTCGTGACCGGGTACGGCATCGGCAGCCAGTTCTGCTCGTAGTCCTGCGCCGCGACGATCCGGGTCTCGATCGAGGTCCGCTTCACGTCGGAGGCGAGGCCGATGGGGGTGCCGAACTCCTCCGGAACCCCGGTGATGGAGCGCTCGGTCGGCGTCCAGGAGGTGCCGTCGAACCTGTCCAGGGAGACGATCCGCAGATACATCTCCTGCATGTTGTCCGTGTTGGTGCGGTAGGACAGGACCTGGCGGTCCTCGTCCACGTTCAGGCTGCCGCTCAACGCCACCACGGGGTTCACCGCGGAGATCGTGCCACCGCCGGAGCCCCCGCCGATGCCGGTGCCCGTACCGCTCAGCAGTCCCCCGTCGAGGGAGGGCAGTCCGAGGGGCACCACCAGGGCGATGCCCAGCGCGACCGCGCCGATGCGCCGACCGGTGCGGACCGGGGCCACCGCGCCGCCCGCGGACTCCGCGCGCGGACCGTGGGGCGCACCGCCGAAGACCCGGCCCCACTGGGAGAGCCGGTCGCGGCTCTCGGTCAGGAGCAGCAGCAGATAGCCGGCGGAGGCCAGCAGGAACCACAGCCACGCGGCGCCGTCGGAGAGCCCCGCCGCGACCGAGTACAGCGCGAGCAGCGGCAGGCCTGCCGGGGCCGCGCTGCGGAACGTCACCGCGAGCGCGTCGACCATGAGGCCTATCACCAGCACACCGCCGATGATCATCAGCTGGATGCCGTCGCTCAGCGGGGCCGGGATGGCGTACCGCCCGACGTCGTCGGCGCCCGCCCGCAGCAGCTCCGCGAACTGCTGGAAGGCCTCCGGACCGGGGACGATCCCGGCCACCGCCTGCTCCCGGGCGAAGACCAGCGTCAGCATCATCAGCGCGACCAGCGCCTGCGCGGCCACGGTCAGCGGCCGGGCCAGCGGGACCCGCCGCGTGAGCGCTCCCACGCCGGTCAGCACACCCAGCATCAGGGCGGCCTGGAAGATCCAGGTCGCCGGGTCGACCAGAGGCAGCAGTGCGCACGCCGCCATGATCGTCGCGGCCCAGGCGCACAGCGCCAGCCTCGCCCGCCCGCTCATGACCGTCCCTCCATGCCGCTCCCGGACATCACACCGAGACGCTGCCGGTCCGCCTGCCGCCACAGGTCCGCCAGCGAGGCGCCCCGAGGGACGGTCAGCGCCGTCCAGCCCGCCTCGTGCAGCAGCCGCAGCGACTCCTCGCTCGCGCTCCCGGCACCGGGCACCTCGCCCGCCTCGGTCGTCCACGCCTCGCTGTCCAGCAGGAAGGCGACCGCCCCGCCACCGCGCTGGCGCATCTTGCCGATCACCGTCGCCTGTTCCTCGTCGAGGTCGCCGAGGAAGGCGATCAGCAGCCCTTCGTTACCGCCGCGCAGCACGTCGTACGCGGGCGAGAGACCCGATCCGTCGGAGTGGTCGATCACCGCGAGGGTGTCCATCATCAGTCCCGCCGCGTCGGCGGACTCCTGGCTGGCGCCCGCGAACCCGTCCGCGCCCTCGCCGGGCACCGAACTGCCGGTGTCCGTCAACAGCCGTACGGAGAAGCCCCGTTCGAGCATGTGGACCAGCATGGAGGCGGCGCCGGAGACGGCCCACTCGAAGGCCGAGTCCGGGCCCGCGCCGAGGAACGCCTCGGCCCGGGTGTCCAGCAGCACCGTGCAGCGGGCGCGCTGCGGCTGCTCCTCGCGGCGCACCATCAGCTCCCCGTAGCGCGCGGTCGAACGCCAGTGCACCCGGCGCAGGTCGTCGCCGTGCCGGTAACCACGCGGGATCACGTCGTCCTCGCCGGCCAGCGCCAGTGAACGCTGCCGGCCGTCGCCGTACCCCTTCGCCTCCCCGCCCAGCCGCACCGGCGACAGCGCCTCCACGCGCGGGACGACGGTCAGGGTGTCGTACGTGGAGAAGGACCGGGTCAGCTCGCACATGCCGAACGGGTCGGTCAGGCGCAGCTGGAGCGGACCCAGCGGATACCGGCCGCGCAGATCGGAACGGACGCGGTACGACACCTCGCGGCGGCCGCCCGCCTCCACCCGGTCCAGCACGAACCTCGGGCGCGGACCGAGCACGTAGGGCACCCGGTCCTGGAGCATCAGCAGCCCGGTGGGCAGCCGCGAGACGTTGTCCATCCGCAGATGGACGCGGGCCTCACCGCCGGCCGGCACCCGCGCGGGGGAGAGCCGGCGGCTGCCCGCGACCCGGTATCGGGTGCGGTACAGCACGGTCGTGCAGACCAGCGGCAGCACGGCCAGCAGCAGGCCCACCCGCAGCAGATCGCTCTGCCCGAGGACGTACGCGCAGATGGCGGCCGCGATGCCGGCGGCCAGGAACGAGCGCCCGCGCGTGGTGAGGCCGGCGAGGGCCGTGCGCAGCCCGCCCTTGTCCTGCTCCGGGGTGGGCGCCGGCCCGGGGGTGGTCATCCAAGCCTCCGCGGCGGCTGCTGCGGGTACGCGGGCGTGGCGTGGACCGAGCCGAAGCCGCTCTGCGCCTGGGGTGCCTGCGGTACCGGCGTGCGCTGCAGGATCTCCTGCACGACCTGCTCCGGCGTCCGGCGGTTGAGCTGGGCCTGCGCGGTCGGCAGCAGCCGGTGGGCGAGGATGGCCACGGCCAGCGACTGGATGTCGTCCGGCAGGGCGTAGTCCCGGCCGTTCAGGGCGGCGGTCGCCCTCGCCGCGCGCAGCAGATGCAGCGTGGCGCGCGGCGAGGCGCCGAGTCTGAGATCGGGGTGACTACGGGTGGCGCCGACCAGGTCCACCGCGTACCGCCGGACCGTTTCCGCGACGTGCACGCCCCGGACGGCCTCGATCAGCTTCACGATCTCGTGCGCGTGCGCCACCGGCTGCATGTCCTCCAGCGGCGAGACGCCGCCGTGGACGTCGAGCATCTGCAGCTCGGCCTCCGGACTGGGGTAGCCGACGGAGACGCGGGCCATGAAGCGGTCGCGCTGGGCCTCCGGCAGCGGGTAGGTGCCCTCCATCTCCACGGGGTTCTGCGTGGCCACCACCATGAAGGGGCTGGGCAGCTCGTACGTCGTGCCGTCGATCGTGACCTGGCGCTCCTCCAGCGACTCCAGCAGCGCGGACTGCGTCTTCGGCGAGGCGCGGTTGATCTCGTCGCCGATCACGATCTGCGAGAAGATCGCGCCCGGCTTGAACTCGAACTCCTTGCGCTGCTGATCCCAGATGGACACACCCGTGATGTCCGACGGCAGCAGGTCCGGCGTGAACTGGATACGCCGCACCGAGCAGTCGATGGACCGCGCCAGTGCCTTGGCCAGCATGGTCTTGCCGACGCCGGGCACATCCTCGATCAGAAGATGCCCCTCGGCGAGCAGCACTGTCAGCGAAAGCCGTACGACCTCAGGCTTGCCCTCGATCACTCCTTCGACCGAACTGCGGACTCGCTCCACAGTGCTGGTCAGATCAGTGAGGCTCGCTCGATCGTCATAGGTCGTCACCCGGCCCTCCTCGGCCCGTTCTTTCTCCGGGCCGTCGCTCTGCGATGCGGACCGGCCCACCCCGAAACACGGACACCACGCGGAAACTGCTCAGCGTGACGTCACATCCGCATTCTTGCTGCCGTTACCAATCCGTGTCACTCGCCTGTGGATAACGGTCTGCGATATGTCGGATTTGTGGTCTTTTGTAGGGCGAGATGCCAGCAGATTGACAGGAAACCGGGGCTGCGCGCGACCTCCCTCAGGCGGTAGGAGAGGGGTCACGCGCAGCCCGGTTCGACGGGCTCAGGCGGGGTCGACCTCCCGCAGCAGGCCCGTCGTCACGTCGAAGACGAAGCCGCGCACGTCGTCGGAGTGCAACAGGAACGGGTTGGTGCGCACCCGCTGCATGGACTGCCGTACGTCCTGGTCCACGTCCCGGAAGGACTCCACCGCCCAGGCCGGCCGCTGCCCGACCTCGGTCTCCAGCTCGTTCCGGAAGTCCTCGGTGAGGGACTCCAGTCCGCAACCGGTGTGGTGGATGAGGACCACGCTGCGGGTGCCGAGCTTGCGCTGACTGATGGTGAGCGAGCGGATCACGTCGTCGGTGACCACGCCGCCCGCGTTGCGGATGGTGTGACAGTCGCCCAGCTCCAGGCCGAGCGCGTCGTGCAGGTCGAGGCGGGCGTCCATACAGGCCACCACCGCGACGCGCAGGACGGGGCGCGCGTCCATCCCGGGGTCGGTGAACGCGGCGGCGTACCGCTGGTTCGCCTCGACGAGACGGTCGGTGACGGTGCCGTCGGATATGGCGCCTTCGGGGCCGGTGGGAATTGCTGCGGAGGTCGTCATAGCCATGACGGTACTGGTCACCGCCGCCGGAGGCGCTCTGTGAGAGAGGACAAAGAACGTCATCGAGGCTTGTTGTGAGGTAACCCACAGGAGTGGCCGGATCTCGACCGTACAGGTGATTTCTCCGGCATCGCCGGTTCACCCGCAGGAGGCGGCGCGACGCGCAGGCCGGTTGATTGACCGCGATATGCCGTGGACTAGAGTGACGCGGAGCGGGAGGCGAGGCCCCCTGCTGGACTCGAAATCCCCAGGAGAACCGGCGACAGCCCGGCGTCTCCCCGCGTGCGCGGCGCGTACGTGCGGCTCGCGCCGGACCTGAGAGGGCCCCTTGAGCAACAGCCGCCACGTCCCCGTCATGCTCCAGCGCTGCCTGGACATGCTGGCCCCGGCCCTCACGGAGCCCGGCGCGGTGGTGGTCGACTGCACGCTCGGCCTCGG
Organism: Streptomyces sp. NPDC002324; assembly: GCF_053593335.1. NCBI lineage: Bacteria > Bacillati > Actinomycetota > Actinomycetes > Kitasatosporales > Streptomycetaceae > Streptomyces > Streptomyces sp. NPDC002324. Next base: position 418,823 of record NZ_JBSFCF010000001.1, on the reverse strand, counting down.
CGGCCACAGCGAGGCGCTCCTCACCCGGTTCCCCGAGGCGCGGCTCGTCGCCCTCGACCGCGACAAGGAGGCCCTGCGCCTCTCCGGCGAACGGCTCGCCCCCTTCGGCGAGCGCGCCACCCTCGTGCACGCCGTCTACGACGAACTGCCCGACGTGCTGGGCCGCCTGGGCCTGCCGCGCGTCCAGGGCGTCCTGTTCGACCTCGGCGTCTCCTCCATGCAGCTCGACGAGGCCGACCGGGGCTTCGCGTACGCCCAGGACGCCCCCCTCGACATGCGGATGGACCAGACGACCGGCATCGGCGCGGCCGAGGTCCTCAACACCTACCCGGCGGGCGAGCTCGTCCGGATCCTCCGGGCGTACGGCGAGGAGAAGCAGGCCAAGCGGATCGTCTCCGCGATCGTGCGCGAGCGCGACAAGGAGCCCTTCACCAACAGCGCCCGCCTCGTCGAACTGATCCGCGATTCCCTGCCGCAGGCGGCCAAGCGCACCGGAGGCAACCCCGCCAAGCGCACCTTCCAGGCACTGCGCATCGAGGTCAACGGCGAACTGACCGTCCTGGAGCGGGCGATCCCCGCCGCCGTGCAGGCTCTCGCGGTCGGCGGCCGGATCGCCGTGCTGTCCTACCACTCGCTGGAGGACCGCCTCGTCAAGCAGGTGCTCGCCGCCGGCGCCGCCATCACCGCGCCCCCCGGACTGCCCGTGGTTCCCGAGCGCTACCAGCCGAGGCTCAAGCTCCTCACCCGTGGTGCCGAACTTCCCACCGAGGAAGAGGTCGCCGAGAACCGGCGCGCCGCCCCCGCACGTCTGCGCGGGGCGGAACGCGTGCGGGAAGACGTCGAGTGAGGCACGTGAGCCGCATGAGGCCTACGAGGCGGCCGTACACGGTGCGTGAAGGGTGACGGTGAGTGAGTCCGAGAAGCGAACTCGCGGGGACGGTGAGTGAGTCCGGAAGCCGAACGCACAGGGAGGACGCGTGAGCAGGAAACCCGAACTGAGAGGCCGGGCCGCCCGTCTCGCGCGGCTCCTGCCCGTGCGGCCCAAAGGCGCCGCACGCACTCCGTTCGTCCTCCTCGTCGTCCTGCTGCTGGGCGGCGGCCTCATCGGACTCCTCGTGCTGAACTCCGCCCTCAGTGAAGGGTCGTTCAAGCTCGACGACCTCCAGGACGACGTCAAGAGCTACACCGACGAGGAACAGGCGCTCCAGCGCGACGTGGACGCCTACTCCGCGCCCGACGCCCTCCAGCGCCGCGCCCGCGAGCTGGGCATGGTCCCCGGCGGGGACCCGGCCTTCCTGAACCCCGACGGCACCGTCATGGGCGTACCGAGCGCGGCCCAGCAGTCCGTGGCCCGTATGCCGCTCGTCCTCGCGCCCGAGATCCTGGACCCCGGCCCGCCCGCGAGCTCGGCCCCCACTCCCAGCACCACCCCGAGCCCCACGCCCCCGGCCTCCGCGACGCCGTCGCGGCAGCCCGCGCGGGCCCCGGCGCCCGTGGACACCCCCACCCCGGCCCCCACGCCCACCAGCGCGTCCCCACAGTCCACCCAGCTCCCGACGAACCCCGGCAGGTGACGGAAGTGGCCGATTCAGGCAGGCAGCCCCCCCGCCGCCGCGTACCCGGACCCGCCCGGCCCGCGCGCCCGGGCGGGTCGCGGCAGCGACCGGGCCCCGGCGCCCGGCCCGCCGCGCAGCGCCGCCCGGCCTCGCCCAGGCAGCCGGCCGCGCGCACCATCCGGCTGGGCAGCCCGCGGCCGAGGCTGCGCATGGTCAGCCTCGCGCTGACGCTGGTGATGATCGCCTTCGTCGTACGGCTCCTCCAGGTGCAGGCCGTCGACGCGAGCGAGTACGCCTCCAAGGCCGACCGGAACCGGTACGTCGGCCGGGTGCTGGCCGCCGAGCGGGGCGGGATCACCGACAGAAACGGCGTCGCCCTGGCGATCAGCGCCGACGCCAACGACATCACCGCCGACCCGACGATGTTCACGCGCGAGCAGCTGAGGATCGACGACGGACCGGAGCAGGCGGCCGCGCTCCTCGCGCCGATCCTCGGCGCGGACCAGGAGACCCTCACCGAGAGACTGCGTACCAGGAACACCCGCTACGTCGTCCTCGCCCGCCGCCAGACCCCCCAGGTCTGGAACCAGATCCGCGACCTGAAGTCCGCGCTCGTCCAGCGGTCCGGCGACGAGAAGGGCACGGTCAACGTCCTGGCCGGCGTCTTCCAGGAGCCCAGCAGCAAGCGCGTGTACCCCAACGGTGGCCTCGCCGCCGGGATACTGGGCTGGGTCAACGCCGAGGGCAAGGGCGGCGGCGGCATCGAGCAGCAGTGGAACAGCCGTCTGGCGGGCAAGGACGGCAAGATCCGCTACGCCCAGTCCGGCGGCCGTCTGGTGCCCACCGCGGGCTCCACCGAGACCCCCGCCGTGGCCGGCTCCGACGTCGAGCTGACCATCGACCGTGACATCCAGTGGGCCGCGCAGAACGCCATCACCGAGCAGGTGAAGAAGTCCAAGGCCGACCGCGGGTACGTGATAGTGCAGGACACCCGTACCGGCGAGATCCTCGCCATGGCCAACTCACCCGGCTTCGACCCCAACGACCTCACGAAGGCGAACCCGGACGCGCTGGGCAACGCGGCCCTCCAGGACGCCTTCGAGCCCGGCTCCACCGCCAAGGTCATGTCGATGGCCGCCGTACTGGAGGAGAACGTCGCCACACCGGGCACCCACGTCACCGTGCCCAACCGGCTGCACCGCGGCGACCGGCTGTTCAAGGACGACATCGACCACCCGACCTGGTACCTGACGCTCAACGGCGTCCTCGCCAAGTCCAGCAACATCGGCACCATCCTCGCCACCGGCGAACTCGGCCGGAATCAGCGCGAGTCGAACCAGATCCTCCACTCCTACCTGCGCAAGTTCGGCATCGGCAGCTACACCGGCCTCGGCTTCCCGGGCGAGACCAAGGGCATCCTCGCCGCGCCCGGCGACTGGTCGACCTCGCAGCAGTACACGATCCCTTTCGGCCAGGGCGTGTCGATAAACGCCATGCAGGCGGCCTCCGTCTACTCGACGATCGCCAACGGCGGCGTACGCGTCGAACCGACCCTCGTACGAGGCACCAAGGGGCCGGACGGCCGCTTCACCCCCGCGCCCAAGCCCGAGAAGAACCGGGTCGTGAGCGAGAAGACGGCGAAGGCCCTGGCCCGGATGCTGGAGTCCGTCGTGGACGACGAGGAGGGCACCGGCACCAAGGCGCGCATCCCCGGCTACCGGGTCGCGGGCAAGACGGGTACGGCCAACCGTGTGGATCCGGCCACCGGCCGCTACCGCGGCTACACCTCGTCCTTCGCCGGCTTCGCGCCCGCCGACAAGCCGAGGATCACCGTCTACTGCGCGATCCAGAACGCCACCAAGGGCAACTACTTCGGCGGTCAGATCTGTGGACCCATCTACAAGGAGGTCATGGAGTTCGCCCTGAAGACCCTCCAGGTCCCGCCCACCGGGGCGAAGCCGGCGAACCTGCCGGTCGCCTTCACGCCCTGACTCGCCGCCTGACCACGTCCTGATCCACCCGCTGATCAGCGCAACCAGCCAGGAACCGACTCGTGACCATGATCACTCCCGACCCCGGGAACCACACCTCCGAGCCCCGCTCGCACAAACCCTCGCTTCGCTCCCGTGGGGGTGCGCCCGGTACGCTCACCGCCGTGCCACACGCTGATCAGTCCCAAACCACCCAGAAGGACGTTCCCGTGACATATCCGGGACCGCCCAGGCCGCTCCAGGTCTCCGCCACATCCCTCGCGGACCTCGCCGGCCAGGTGGGTGCCGAGCAGCCGGGGAGCGCCGCGGAGGTCACGGGCATCACCCACGACTCGCGGGCCGTCCGCCCAGGCGACCTGTACGCCGCCCTGCCCGGCGCCCGTCTGCACGGCGCCGACTTCGTGGACCAGGCGGCCGGCCTCGGCGCCGTCGCCGTCCTCACCGACCCGAGCGGCGCCGAGCGCGTCGCCGCCTCCGGGCTCCCCGCGCTCGTCGTGGAGAACCCGCGCGCGCGGATGGGCGAACTGGCGGCCACGATCTACGGCCGGCCGGGCCGCGACCTGCTCCAGATCGGCATCACCGGCACGTCCGGCAAGACCACCACCGCGTACCTCGTCGAGGGCGGTCTGCGGGCCGTGCGCTCCACGGGGCTCATCGGCACGGTCGAGACGCGCATCGGCGACGAGCGCATCAAGTCCGAGCGGACCACCCCCGAGGCCACCGACCTCCAGGCCCTGTTCGCGGTCATGCGCGAACGCGGCGTCGACTCGGTCGTGATGGAGGTGTCCAGCCACGCACTGGTCCTCGGCCGGGTCGACGGCTGCGTCTTCGACGTGGCGGTCTTCAACAACCTCAGCCCGGAACACATGGAGTTCCACTCCGGCATGGAGGACTACTTCCGGGCCAAGGCGCAGCTGTTCACCCCGGAACGCAGCCGGCTCGGCGTCGTCAACCTCGACGACGAGTACGGCCGCCGGCTCGTCGACGAGGCCACGGTCCCCGTCGTCACCTTCTCCGCCGAGGGGCACCCGGACGCCGACTGGCGTGCCGAGGGCGTCCGGGTCGGCCCCATGGACTCGACGTTCACGGTGGTGGGGCCCAAGGGCGAGCGGATCACCGCCAGGTCGCCGCTGCCGGGCTCCTTCAACGTCGCCAACACCCTGGCGGCCGTCGCCGCGCTGGCCGTCGCCGGGATCGACCCGCAGACCGCCGCGGACGGTGTCGCCGCCGTACCGGGCGTGCCGGGCCGGCTGGAGCGCGTGGACGCCGGGCAGCCCTACCTCGCGGTCGTCGACTACGCCCACAAGACGGACGCGGTCGAGTCGGTCCTCAAGGCGCTGCGCAAGGTCACCGAGGGCAGCCTGCACATCGTGCTCGGCTGCGGCGGCGACCGGGACACGACCAAGCGCGCGCCGATGGGCGCCGCCATGGCCCGGCTCTCCGACACGGCCGTACTGACCTCCGACAACCCCCGCTCCGAGGACCCCCTCGCGATCCTCGCGACCATGCTCCAGGGCGCGGCGTCCGTGCCGGCGCACGAGCGCGGCGAGGTCCTCCTGTTCGAGGACCGGGCCGCCGCGATCGCCGCCGCGGTGGCCCGCGCGCGGCCGGGCGACACCGTGCTGGTCGCGGGCAAGGGCCACGAGCAGGGCCAGGACATCGCCGGCGTGGTACGTCCCTTCGACGACCGCCAGGTGCTTCGCGAAGCTATCCAGCAGACCCAGGGATGAACTTGTGATCGCCCTCTCTCTCGCCGAGATCGCAGAAGTCGTCGGCGGGCAGACGCACGACATACCGGATCCGTCGGCTCTGGTCACCGGACCGGTCGTCCGGGACTCCCGTGAGGCGGGTCCCGGCAGCCTCTTCGTCGCCTTCGCGGGCGAGCGCGTGGACGGACACGACTTCGCGGCCGCGGTCGTCGAGGCGGGTGCGGCAGCGGTGCTGGCGTCCCGTCCCGTCGGCGTGCCCGCGATCGTCGTGCCCGACGTCCAGGCGGCGCTCGGCGCCCTCGCCCGGCACGTCGTCCGCAAGCTCGGCACGACCCTTGTGGCCCTCACCGGCTCCGCGGGCAAGACCAGCACCAAGGACCTCGTCGCCCAGGTGCTCCGGCGCAAGGCGCCGACCGTGTTCACGCCCGGCTCCCTCAACAACGAGATCGGGCTGCCCCTCACCGCGCTCAGCGCCACCGAGGAGACCCGTTTCCTGGTGCTGGAGATGGGCGCCCGGGGCATCGGCCACATCCGGTACCTCACCGACCTGACCCCGCCGAGGATCGGCCTCGTCCTGAACGTCGGCACCGCCCACATCGGCGAGTTCGGCGGCCGCGAGCAGATCGCGCAGGCCAAGGGCGAGCTGGTGGAGGCCCTGCCGTCCGCGCAGGAGGGCGGCGCGGCGATCCTCAACGCCGACGACCCCCTCGTGCGGGCCATGGCGTCCCGTACGAAGGCCCGGGTGATCCTCTTCGGAGAGTCCGGCGAAGCGGACGTACGCGCCGAGAACGTGACGCTCACGGACGCCGGACAGCCCGCCTTCAGGCTTCACACACCCTCCGGTGCAAGCGATGTGACCATGCGCCTGTACGGTGAGCACCACGTGTCGAACGCGCTCGCCGCGGCCGCCGTCGCCCATGAGCTGGGCATGTCCGCAGACGAGATCGCCACCGCGCTCTCCGAGGCGGGCTCCCTCTCCCGCTGGCGCATGGAGGTCACCGAGCGCCCGGACGGCGTGACGGTCGTCAACGACGCCTACAACGCGAACCCCGAGTCCATGAGGGCCGCTCTGCGCGCCCTCGCAGCCATGGGCAAGGGGCGGCGGACCTGGGCGGTGCTCGGCAAGATGGCCGAGCTCGGGGACGAATCGCTCGCCGAGCACGACGCGGTCGGACGGCTCGCCGTCCGGCTCAATGTCGGCAAGCTCGTCGCGGTCGGGGGCAGGGAAGCGTCCTGGCTGCAACTGGGCGCATATAACGAGGGTTCGTGGGGTGAGGAGTCGGTGCACGTGTCCGACGCACAGGCGGCGATCGACCTGTTGCGCAGTCAGTTGCGCCCGGGGGACGTCGTGCTCGTGAAGGCGTCCCGGTCGGTCGGGCTCGAGAGCGTGGCGCAGGCGCTGCTCGACAGCGGCAACGAGGGTGAGGTCGCCGCCCGATGATGAATCAGATCCTGTTCGCAGGAGTCATTGGCCTCTTCCTGACCCTGGTCGGCACGCCGCTGCTGATCAAGCTGCTGGCCCGCAAGGGCTACGGCCAGTACATCCGCGACGACGGCCCGCGCGAGCACGCCAGCAAGCGCGGTACGCCGACCATGGGTGGTATCGCCTTCATCCTGGCGACGGTCGTGGCGTACTTCCTCGCCAAGGTGATCTCGGGACAGCCGCCGACCTTCTCCGGTCTGCTGGTGCTCGGCCTGATGGCGGGCATGGGTCTCGTCGGCTTCCTCGACGACTACATCAAGATCGTCAAGCGCCGTTCGCTCGGTCTGCGGGCCAAGGCGAAGATGGCCGGCCAGCTGATCGTCGGCATCGGCTTCGCGGTCCTGGCGCTGCAGTTCCCGGACGCCCGCGACCAGACGCCGGCCTCCACCAAGATCTCCTTCGTCCAGGACTTCGGCTGGACCATCGGCCCGGTGCTGTTCGTCATCTGGGCGCTGTTCATGATCCTCGCCATGTCGAACGGCGTGAACCTGACCGACGGTCTGGACGGCCTCGCCACCGGCGCCTCCGTCCTCGTCTTCGGCGCGTACACCTTCATCGGCGTCTGGCAGTTCCAGGAGTCCTGCGCCAACACGCAGACCCTGACCAACCCCTCCGCCTGCTACGAGGTACGAGATCCGCTCGACCTGGCGATCGTGGCCTCCGCGCTGATGGGCGCCTGCCTGGGCTTCCTGTGGTGGAACACCTCGCCCGCGAAGATCTTCATGGGTGACACCGGTTCGCTGGCCCTCGGCGGCGCGCTCGCCGGTCTCGCGATCTGCTCCCGCACCGAGCTGCTGCTCGCGCTCCTCGGCGGTCTGTTCGTCCTCATCACGATGTCGGTCGTCATCCAGGTCGGCTCCTTCAAGCTGACCGGCAAGCGGGTCTTCCGCATGGCCCCGCTCCAGCACCACTTCGAGCTCAAGGGCTGGTCCGAGGTCCTCGTCGTGGTCCGTTTCTGGATCATCCAGGGCATCTGTGTGATCGTCGGACTGGGCCTCTTCTACGCGGGATGGGCGGCCGACAAGTGACCGACTGGCAGGGCAAGCGCGTCACCGTCGCCGGGCTCGGCGTCTCGGGCATCCCGGCGGCCAGGGTCCTGCACGGCCTCGGCGCGGCCGTCACCGTCGTCAACGACGGCGACGACGAACGCGCCCGCGCGCAGGCCGCAGACCTGGAGGCGCTCGGCATCACCGTGCGCCTGGGCGACGGCGCCACCCTGCCCGAGGGCACCGAACTCGTCGTCACCGCCCCCGGCTGGAAGCCCGACAAGCCCCTGTTCGACGCGGCCCGCGCGGCCGGCCTGGAGATCTGGGGCGACGTCGAGCTGGCCTGGCGGCTGCGGGGGCCCGAGGCCGCCCCCTGGCTGGCCGTCACGGGCACCAACGGCAAGACCACCACCGTCCAGATGCTCGCCTCCATCCTGGAGGCCGCGGGCCTGCGCACGGCCGCCGTCGGCAACATCGGCGTCTCGCTCCTGGACGTGGTCCTCGGTGACGAGCCCTACGACGTCCTGGCCGTCGAGCTGTCCAGCTACCAGCTCCACTGGGCGCCCTCCCTGCGCGCCCACTCCGCAGCCGTCCTCAACCTCGCCCCCGACCACCTCGACTGGCACGGCTCCATGGAGGCGTACGCCGCCGACAAGGGCCGCATCTACGAGGGCAACCGGGTGGCCTGCGTCTACAACGTGGCCGACAAGGCGACCGAGGACCTGGTGCGCGAGGCGGACGTCGAGGAGGGCTGCCGGGCCGTCGGGTTCACGCTCGGCACCCCGGGGCCGTCCCAACTGGGCGTCGTGGACGGCATCCTGGTCGACCGCGCCTTCGTCGAGAACCGGCAGAAGAACGCCCAGGAACTCGCCGAGGTCTCGGACGTGAACCCGCCCGCCCCCCACAACATCGCCAACGCCCTCGCCGCGGCCGCCCTCGCCCGCGCCTACGGGGTACCCGCCGCTGCCGTACGGGACGGCCTGCGGGCCTTCACCCCGGACGCGCACCGCATCGCGCACGTGGCCGACGTGGACGGCATCGCCTACATCGACGACTCCAAGGCCACCAACACGCACGCGGCGCAGGCCTCGTTGGCCGCGTACGAGTCGATCGTGTGGATCGCCGGCGGACTCGCCAAGGGAGCCACCTTCGACGAACTGGTCGCCGGTGCGGCCGGGCGGCTGCGGGGCGCCGTGCTGATCGGCGCGGATCGCGCGCTGATCCGGGAAGCGCTCGCGCGACACGCGCCCGAAGTGCCGGTGGTCGACCTCGACCGGACCGACACTGGGGCGATGCTCGCCGCCGTCCGCGAGGCGCGGACGCTGGCGCGGGCGGGCGACACCGTGCTCCTGGCGCCGGCCTGTGCGTCGATGGACATGTTCGTCAACTACAACAAGCGTGGGGACGCGTTCGCGGAGGCTGTGCGCGAACTCTCCTCCGCGGACGGCTGACCCGGCCAGGCCTCGCCTGGCGGCGCCGGGTGACCCTGGGAGGGACGCGTGACACGGATCCGTTCGGTCGGCGGCGAGGGTGCCCCCGATGCCCGGTAGCCGTACGAGCCGTGCGCCCCTCCAGCGCGTCACACGACGGCCGCCCGTCTCCCGGCCGCCGCGCGAGAACCCCGTGCGGCGGTTCGTCACCCGGGCGCGCAAGGCCTGGGACCGGCCGCTGACCGCGTACTACCTGATCCTCGGCGGCAGCCTGCTGATCACCGTGCTGGGCCTGGTGATGGTCTACTCGGCCTCGCAGATCACGGCGCTGCAGAAGTCGCTGCCGGGGACCTTCTTCTTCCGCAAGCAGTTCCTCGCGGCCGCGATCGGCACCGCGCTGCTGCTCACGGCCTCACGGATGCCGGTCAAGCTGCACCGGGCGCTGGCCTATCCGCTGCTGGCCGGCTGTGTGTTCCTGATGGCCCTGGTTCAGGTGCCCGGAATAGGGCAGTCGATCAACGGCAACCAGAACTGGATCGCCATCGGCGGTTCCTTCCAGATCCAGCCCAGCGAGTTCGGCAAGCTGGCGCTGGTGCTCTGGGGTGCCGACCTGATGGCCCGCAAGGAGGACAAGCGGCTGCTGACACAGTGGAAGCACATGCTCGTGCCGCTCGTTCCGGTCGCGTTCATGCTGCTCGGGCTGATCATGCTCGGCGGCGACATGGGCACCGCGATCATTCTCACGGCGATCCTGTTCGGCCTGCTGTGGCTGGCCGGGGCGCCGACGCGGTTGTTCGTGGGCGTGCTGTCCGTCGCCGGGCTCATCGGATTCGTCCTGATCAGGACCAGCGAGAACCGCATGGCCCGCCTGGCCTGCATCGGAGCCACCGAACCCCGTACCGACGGCGCCGACTGCTGGCAGGCCGTGCACGGCATCTACGCGCTCGCCTCGGGCGGGATCTTCGGCTCGGGACTGGGCGCCAGTGTGGAAAAATGGGGCCAACTCCCGGAAGCGCACACCGACTTCATCTTCGCCGTCACCGGCGAGGAACTGGGCCTCGCGGGGACGCTGTCGGTGCTCGCCCTCTTCGCGGCTCTAGGCTATGCGGGTATCCGCGTGGCCGGACGCACGGAGGACCCCTTCGTCAGGTATGCCGCGGGAGGCGTGACCACCTGGATCACCGCTCAGGCAGTGATCAACATCGGTGCGGTGCTCGGTCTGCTGCCGATCGCCGGAGTCCCGCTCCCGCTGTTCTCCTACGGAGGTTCCGCCCTGCTGCCGACCATGTTCGCCATCGGGTTGCTGATCGCCTTCGCGCGCGACGAACCCGCAGCGCGGGCGGCGCTGGCCATGCGGCAACCCCGCTTTGGTAGAAAGCGTGGCGGCGGCCCTTCGGGGCCAGGGAGATGGAACACGATGCGACGGCGTGTCTCGGCACGTTCGTCCGGAGAGCGGTGAATTTCGGTGCATGTCGTACTCGCCGGTGGCGGAACCGCCGGTCACATCGAGCCCGCGCTCGCGCTCGCGGACGCCCTGCGCAGGCAGGACCCGACCGTGGGCATCACGGCCCTGGGCACGGAGCGCGGCCTCGAAACACGCCTCGTCCCCGAGCGCGGCTACGAACTCGCGCTGATCCCCGCCGTGCCCCTGCCGCGCAAGCCCACCCCCGAGCTGATCACCGTGCCCGGCCGGCTGCGCGGCACGATCAAGGCGACCGAGCAGATCCTGGAGCGCACCAAGGCCGACGCCGTCGTCGGCTTCGGCGGCTACGTCGCCCTGCCCGGCTATCTGGCCGCCAAGCGCCTCGGCGTGCCGATCGTCGTCCACGAGGCCAACGCCCGCCCCGGCCTCGCCAACAAGATCGGCTCCCGGTACGCGGCCCAGGTCGCCGTCTCCACGCCGGACAGCAAGCTCCGTGACGCCCGCTACATCGGCATCCCGCTGCGCCGTGCCATCGCCACCCTCGACCGGGCCGCCGCCCGCCCCGAGGCCCGCGCGATGTTCGGCCTCGACCCGAACCTGCCGACCCTGCTGGTCTCCGGCGGCTCCCAGGGCGCCCGCCGCCTCAACGAGGTCGTCCAGCAGGTCGCGCCCTACCTCCAGCAGGCCGGGATCCAGATCCTGCACGCGGTCGGCCCGAAGAACGAACTGCCGCAGGTGCACCAGATGCCGGGGATGCCCCCGTACATCCCGGTACCGTACGTGGACCGGATGGACCTCGCGTACGCCGCGGCCGACATGATGCTCTGCCGCGCGGGCGCGATGACCGTCGCCGAACTCTCCGCCGTCGGGCTCCCGGCCGCCTACGTCCCGCTGCCCATCGGCAACGGCGAACAGCGACTGAACGCCCAGCCGGTGGTCAAGGCCGGCGGCGGACTGCTGGTCGACGACGCGGAGCTGACGCCCCAGTGGGTGCAGCAGAACGTCCTGCCCGTCCTCGCCGACCCGCACCGGCTGTACGAGATGTCCCGCGCGGCCAGCGAGTTCGGCCGCAGGGACGCCGACGACCTGCTCGTCGGGATGGTGTACGAGGCGATCGCCGCCAGGCGTGGACACCGCTAGGGAGCGGTTCGCCGGCTGAGGCGCCCGGAGGCGAACCGGGCCAGGAGAGGGAGTGGGCGTGGCCGGACCGACCACCGCCGAACGCGGCGCAGACGAGGATCTGGACCCCGGCCCGCCGCCCCGGCGGCGGCTCCCCGGCCCCCGGGCGCTGATCGCCGTCGCGGTCGCCCTCGTGCTGACCGGCGGCGCCTCGGTCTGGGCCCTGTACGGCTCCTCGTGGCTACGGGCGGAGCGGGTGTCCGTGTCGGGCACCCGCGTGCTCACCGTGGGGGAGGTGCGCCGGGCCGCCGGCGTACCGCTCGGCGACCCGCTGATCTCCGTCGACCTCGACGGGATCGAGTCACGTCTGCTGCGGAAATTGCCGCGAATCGACTCGGTCGAGGTCACCCGCTCCTGGCCCCACGGAATCGGGCTGAAAGTGCGCGAACGTACTCCGGTCCTGATTGTCGAAGCGGCCGGAAATGCGGGCAAGTACGTCGAAGTGGACGCGAAAGGGGTGCGTTTTGCCACGGTTTCGCGCGCCCCGGAAGGGGTTCCCGTACTGGAATTGACGGTGACCCGGGCGAGTACGTCCGCCGCCGGGCTGCGGCGATTCGGGGAGGACCGGCTCGTACGGGGGGCCGTACGGGTCGCCGGTGACATTCCGGCCGTGATCGCGCACGAGACCCTGGTCGTCAAGGTCCGTTCCTACGACTCCATCACGCTGGAGCTGGCCGGGGACCGCACCGTCGCGTGGGGGAGTGCGGAGAAGGGGCGCGCGAAGGCCCGCGCGCTCGCCGCCCTGATCAAAGCAGCCCCGGACGCGGGGCACTTCGACGTGAGCGCCCCCACCGCGCCCGCGTCATCAGGGAGTTGACGCGCATCCGTGCAGGCCAGCACCCTGGTTGGGCATCGCTATGCCTGATCACATAGGGTGAAAAGAAAAACGGGAGGTTCGGCGTGTTCGTTGAACGTGCGCCACTTGTCGACTTAGTGTCCTGTTCGGAAGAGTCCAAGGAACAGTCACACTGGTAACCCTAAACTTCAGCGTTAGGGTTCGGGTCGGCGTTCGGACCGTCCCACTTCGGCATCAGTCGTCGCATCACGGGTACCCCGCGAAGCGGCGACACGTAACTCGAGGCGAGAGGCCTTCGACGTGGCAGCACCGCAGAACTACCTCGCAGTCATCAAAGTCATCGGTGTCGGCGGCGGTGGTGTCAATGCCATCAACCGGATGATCGAGGTCGGTCTCAAGGGCGTCGAGTTCATCGCCATCAACACCGACGCGCAAGCTCTGTTGATGAGCGACGCCGACGTCAAGCTCGACGTCGGCCGCGAACTCACCCGCGGACTCGGCGCCGGTGCCAACCCGGCCGTCGGCCGCAAGGCGGCCGAGGACCACCGCGAGGAGATCGAGGAGGTCCTCAAGGGGGCCGACATGGTCTTCGTGACGGCCGGCGAAGGCGGCGGCACCGGCACCGGCGGCGCGCCCGTCGTGGCCAACATCGCACGCTCGCTGGGCGCCCTCACCATCGGCGTGGTCACCCGCCCCTTCACCTTCGAGGGCCGCCGCCGCGCCAACCAGGCAGAGGACGGCATCGCGGAACTCCGCGAAGAGGTCGACACCCTCATCGTCATCCCGAACGACCGGCTGCTCTCCATCTCGGACCGCCAGGTCTCCGTTCTGGACGCGTTCAAGTCGGCCGACCAGGTCCTGCTCTCCGGTGTCCAGGGCATCACCGACCTCATCACCACGCCCGGCCTGATCAACCTCGACTTCGCCGACGTCAAGTCCGTGATGTCCGAGGCCGGTTCGGCCCTCATGGGCATCGGCTCGGCCCGCGGCGACGACCGCGCGGTGGCCGCCGCCGAGATGGCGATCTCCTCGCCGCTGCTGGAGGCGTCCATCGACGGTGCCCGGGGCGTGCTGCTCTCCATCTCCGGTGGCTCCGACCTCGGTCTGTTCGAGATCAACGAGGCCGCACAGCTGGTCAGCGAGGCCGCCCACCCCGAGGCCAACATCATCTTCGGCGCGGTCATCGACGACGCGCTCGGCGACGAGGTCCGGGTCACGGTCATCGCGGCCGGGTTCGACGGTGGTCAGCCCCCGGCCAAGCGCGACAACATCCTCGGCTCGGCCGCGGCCAAGCGCGAGGAGCCGGCGCCGGTCCGGCCCGCCGAGAGCCGGCCGTCCTTCGGCTCGCTCGGCAGCGTCAAGCCGAAGGAGGAGCCGGCGCCCGCCCCGGAGCCGGTGAACGAGGCGCCTGTCACCCCGCCGGTCCCGCCGTCCCGGTCCTACTCGGACAGTGCGGCGGAGGAGCTGGACGTGCCGGACTTCCTCAAGTGATAGGACGGCACGAGCACGTGGGCGGCGCGCGCTTCGCCTTCACCGACAGGTGGGGCGGGGTGAGCGCCGCTCCGTATGAGCAGCTCAATCTCGGCGGGGCGGTCGGGGACGACGCCGGCGCCGTGACGACGAACCGGGAGCTGGCGGCCAAGTCGCTGGGTCTGGAACCGGACCGGGTCGTCTGGATGAACCAGGTGCACGGCGCGGACGTGGCCGTGGTCGACGGACCCTGGGGTTCCGGCTCGGGCCCGGGCTCCGGCCCAGGCTCGGGTTCCGGCGACATCCCGTCCGTCGACGCGATCGTCACCACCCGGCGCGGTCTCGCCCTCGCCGTCCTCACCGCCGACTGCGTACCCGTCCTGCTGACCGACCCCGTCGCCGGGGTCGCGGCCGCCGCCCACGCGGGCCGGCCCGGCATGGTCGCCGGCGTCGTCCCCGCCGCCGTTCGGGCCATGACCGAACTCGGCGCCGAACCCGCCCGGATCGTCGCCCGGACCGGACCCGCCGTCTGCGGCCGGTGCTACGAAGTGCCCGAAGCGATGCGCGCCGAGGTGGCCACCGTCGAGCCGGCCGCGTACGCCGAGACCAGTTGGGGCACGCCGTCCGTGGATGTGTGCGCCGGAGTGCACGCACAGCTGGAGCGCCTCGGGGTGCACGACCGGGAGCAGTCGCCGGTGTGCACGCTGGAGTCGCGCGATCACTTCTCGTACCGCCGCGACGGCGCCACAGGGCGACTCGCGGGATATGTCTGGCTGGACTGATGGGCATGACGGACCGTAAGGCACAACTCGCCGCGAACCTGGCGAAGGTGGAGGGTCGCATCGCGGCGGCGTGCGCGGCCGCGGGGCGCGGGCGGGACGAGGTCACCCTGGTCGTGGTGACCAAGACCTATCCGGCGGACGATGTGCGGATCCTGTCGGAACTCGGTGTGCGTCATGTCGCCGAGAACAAGGACCAGGACGCGGCGCCCAAGGCTGCCGAATGCTCGGATCTGCCCCTTGTGTGGCATTTCGTGGGGCAATTGCAGACCAATAAAGTCCGCTCTGTGGTGCGTTATGCGGATCTCGTGCAGTCCGTCGATCGTTCCAGGCTTGTCACGACTCTGTCGAAGGAGGCCGTCCGGGCCGGGCGCGAGGTGGGATGTCTCATCCAGGTCGCGCTCGACGCCGACGCGAGCGGCCGCGGGGAACGAGGGGGTGTCGGGCCGGACGGAATCGAAGAGTTGGCCGACCTCCTCGCGGGGGCGCCGGGGCTGCGGGTCGATGGTCTGATGACCGTCGCGCCGCTCACCGGGGAGTACGCCGGACGGCAACGGGCCGCTTTCGAGCGGTTGATGGATTTGTCGACCGACCTGCGCCGAGCCCATCCGGCTGCGAACATGGTCTCCGCCGGGATGAGTGCGGACCTTGAGGAGGCCGTCGCGGCCGGAGCGACACATGTGCGCGTCGGCACTGCGGTACTCGGAGTCCGTCCCGGGCTCGGGTAACGTCGCCAAGAAGTCGGACCACAGCAGAAAATATGGTCATTCCGTCGAGAGGCGGGCGCAACGACCTCGTGGATCGCGGGCACTTGGAAGTCGTCAGTGGATCCACCACAGAGCGGAGGACTCAGAGCATGGCCGGCGCGATGCGCAAGATGGCGGTCTACCTCGGCCTCGTGGAGGACGATGGGTACGACGGCAGGGGCTTCGACCCCGATGACGACTTCGAGCCCGAGCTCGACCCGGAGCCCGAGCGGGACCACCGCCGGCACGAGCCGGTGCATCAGGCACACCAGTCACACCAGTCCCAAAGGGATGAATCGGTGCGAGTGGTACAGCCCCCCGTGCAGCGCGAACCGGTGTCGCACGCCACTTCGCTCCCCGCGGAATCGGCGCGACCCGCCCGGATCGCGCCCGTGGCGTCCATCACACAAGAACGTTCGAGTCTGGAGAAGAACGCACCGGTGATCATGCCCAAGGTCGTGTCCGAGCGAGAGCCTTACCGGATCACCACGTTGCACCCGCGGACCTACAACGAGGCCCGTACCATCGGGGAACACTTCCGTGAGGGCACCCCGGTGATCATGAATCTGACTGAGATGGACGACACAGACGCGAAGCGACTTGTCGACTTTGCGGCCGGTTTGGTGTTTGGTCTTCACGGCAGCATCGAGCGGGTGACGCAGAAGGTGTTCCTGTTGTCGCCTGCTAACGTCGATGTCACGGCGGAGGACAAGGCCCGTATCGCAGAGGGCGGGTTCTTCAACCAGAGCTGAGACGCAGGACCGGAACAAGACGTGGGACAGGGGAGAGGGAAGCACGGATCATGAGCGTGGTTTGGCAAGTGCTCTGGATCGCTCTGATGTGTTTCCTCATCGTGCTGATCTTCCGGTTGGTCATGGACTATGTGTTCCAGTTCGCCCGCTCGTGGCAACCCGGCAAGGCGATGGTGGTCGTTCTGGAGGCCACCTACACTGTCACCGATCCACCGCTGAAGCTTCTGCGGCGGGTCATCCCGCCGCTGCGTCTCGGGGGCGTGGCGCTCGACCTGTCCTTCTTCGTACTGATGATCATCGTCTACATCCTGATCAACATCGTGGGTGGACTCGCGAGGTGACTGTGGACGATCCGGTCTTGCCGACTGCCGATGACTACGTTGAGGTGAAGAGATGCCGTTGACCCCCGAGGACGTGCGGAACAAGCAGTTCACGACCGTCCGCCTCCGAGAAGGCTATGACGAGGACGAGGTCGATGCCTTCCTCGATGAGGTCGAAGCCGAACTGACGCGCCTGCTACGCGAGAACGAGGACCTGCGCGCCAAACTGGCCGCGGCCACGCGTGCTGCTGCCCAGAACCAGCAGAACATGCGCAAGCCCCCGGAGCCTCAGGACCAGCAGCAGGGTGGCATGCAGCAGGGTGGCATGCAGCAGCAGGGTATGCAGCAGGGCGGCATGCAGCAGGGTGGCATGCAGCAAGGCGGCATGCAGCAGGGCGGTATGCAGCAGCAGGGTATGCGCGGTCCCGGTGGACCCGTACCCGCTGGGATATCGGGCCCGCCGCAGCAGATGGGGGGCCACATGGGTGGCCCGCCCCAGCTGCCGAGCGGTGCTCCGCAGCTGCCCGCCGGCCCCGGTGGCCAGGGTGGGCAGCAGGGTCCCGGCCCGATGGGTCAGGGACCGATGGGCCAGGGCCCCATGGGTCAGGGCCAGATGCAGCCGCAGATGGGCCAGGGCCAGATGGGCCAGGGTCCCATGGGCGGCCAGCCTCCCATGCAGCAGATGGGCGGTCCGATGGGCGGCCCCATGGGCGGTCCGATGGGCGGCCCCGGCCAGGGTCCCGGCGGCGACAGCGCCGCGCGTGTGCTCTCGCTGGCCCAGCAGACCGCCGACCAGGCGATCGCCGAGGCCCGTTCCGAGGCCAACAAGATCGTCGGTGAGGCCCGTAGCCGCGCCGAGGGTCTGGAGCGGGACGCCCGTGCCAAGGCCGACGCGCTGGAGCGGGACGCGCAGGAGAAGCACCGCGTCGCGATGGGCTCCCTGGAGTCCGCCCGCGCCACGCTGGAGCGCAAGGTCGAGGACCTGCGCGGCTTCGAGCGCGAGTACCGCACGCGTCTGAAGTCGTACCTGGAGTCGCAGCTGCGTCAGCTGGAGACCCAGGCGGACGACTCGCTGGCCCCGCCGCGTACCCCGGCGACCGCGTCGCTGCCGCCGTCCCCGGCGCCCTCGATGGCTCCGGCCGGCGCGAGCGCCCCGTCGTACGGCGGCAACCCGGGCGGTATGGGCGGAGGCATGGGTGGAGGCATGGGCGGCGCCCCGTCTCCGGCCGCGCCCTCCTACGGCGGTCAGCAGCAGATGTCGCCCGCCATGACCCAGCCGATGGCTCCGGTCCGGCCGCAGGGTCCCTCTCCGATGGGGCAGGCTCCCTCGCCGATGCGCGGGTTCCTGATCGACGAGGACGACAACTGACGATTACTGGTACGCCGTAGGCGTCGGCAGCGTTCAGGGCGGGGCCCCGGATTTCTTTCCGGGGCCCCGCCCTTTTGCCGTGCGTGCCCCCGGGACGGGGCGGTCGCGCGGGGATGCGCGCGGATGTGCGGCGGACGCAACGCCGAAGGCCCGGGACACCGAGATCTCTCACGGCGCCCGGGCCTTCATGGTCACCCGGGGTGGTGCGGAGCGGGGCCCTGCTCGCCGGCCCGGCCGAGCAGGGCGACGGGCCTACGCCTTGCGGAGGCGGAACGTCAGGGTCAGGCCCTCGTCCGTGAAGGGCGTGCCGAAGGTCTCGTCGCCCTCGCCGGTGGTGAAGTCCGTGGCGAGGACCTCGTCGGCGATCAGCGGCGAGTGTTCGGTCAGGGCGGCCGTGACCGCCGGGTCCGTGGCCGTCCAGCGCAGGGCGATACGGTCGGCGACGTCGAGGCCGCTGTTCTTGCGGGCCTCCTGGATCAGGCGGATCGCGTCACGGGCCAGGCCCGCCCGCCGCAGCTCCTCCGTGATCTCCAGGTCGAGGGCTACCGTGGCGCCGGAGTCGGAGGCCACCGACCAGCCCTCGCGCGGGGTCTCCGTGATGATGACCTCGTCGGGGGCGAGGGTGACGGTCTCGCCGTCGACCTCGACCGAGGCGGTGCCCTCGCGCAGGGCCAGGGACAGGGCGGCCGCGTCGGCGTTCGCCACGGCCTTGGCCACGTCCTGGACGCGCTTGCCGAAGCGCTTGCCCAGCGCGCGGAAGTTGGCCTTGGCGGTGGTGTCCACCAGGGAGCCACCGACCTCGGAGAGCGAGGCGAGCGAGCTGACGTTCAGCTCCTCCGTGATCTGCGCGTGCAGTTCGGGGTCGAGGGAGTCGAAGCCCGTGGCGGCCACCAGGGCGCGCGAGAGGGGCTGGCGGGTCTTGACGCCCGACTCCGCGCGCGTGGCGCGGCCCAGCTCCACCAGGCGGCGGACCAGGACCATCTGCCTGGACAGCTCGGGGTCGATCGCGGAGAGGTCGGCCTCCGGCCAGGAGGACAGGTGCACGGACTCGGGGGCCTGTGGGGAGACCGGCACGATCAGGTCCTGCCAGACGCGCTCGGTGATGAACGGGGTCAGCGGGGCCATCAGCTTCGTGACCGTCTCGACGACCTCGTGCAGGGTGCGCAGCGCCGCCTTGTCGCCCTGCCAGAAACGGCGGCGCGACCGGCGTACGTACCAGTTCGACAGATCGTCGACGAACGCCGAGAGGAGCTTGCCGGCGCGTTGGGTGTCGTAGGCCTCCAGGGCCCCGGTCACCTGGTCGGTGAGGGCGTGGAGTTCCGACAGCAGCCAGCGGTCCAGGACCGGGCGGTCGGCCGGGGCCGGGTCCGCCGCGCTGGGCGCCCAGTTCGACGTGCGGGCGTACAGGGCCTGGAAGGCGACCGTGTTCCAGTAGGTGAGGAGGGTCTTGCGGACGACCTCCTGGATGGTGCCGTGGCCCACGCGACGGGCCGCCCAGGGGGAGCCGCCGGCCGCCATGAACCAGCGGACGGCGTCGGCGCCGTGCTGGTCCATGAGCGGGATCGGCTGCAGGATGTTGCCCAGATGCTTGGACATCTTGCGGCCGTCCTCGGCGAGGATGTGGCCGAGGCAGACGACGTTCTCGTAACTCGACTTGTCGAAGACCAGGGTGCCGACGGCCATCAGCGTGTAGAACCAGCCGCGGGTCTGGTCGATGGCCTCGCTGATGAACTGGGCCGGGTAGCGGGACTCGAAGAGTTCCTTGTTCTTGTACGGGTAGCCCCACTGCGCGAACGGCATCGAACCCGAGTCGTACCAGGCGTCGATGACCTCCGGGACGCGCGTGGCGGTGGCGCCGCAGCCGTCCTCGGGGCACGGGAAGGTGACCGCGTCGATGAACGGGCGGTGCGGGTCCAGCTCGGACTGGTCGGTGCCGGAGAGGCGGCTCAGCTCCTCGCGGGAGCCCACGCAGGTGAGGTGGTTCTCCTCGCAGCGCCAGATCGGCAGCGGGGTGCCCCAGTAGCGGCTGCGGGAGAGCGCCCAGTCGATGTTGTTGTTGAGCCAGTCGCCGAAGCGGCCGTGCTTGACCGAGTCCGGGAACCAGTTGGTCTTCTCGTTCTCCTGGAGGAGACGGTCCTTGACGGCGGTGGTGCGGATGTACCAGGACGGCTGCGCGTAGTACAGGAGCGCGGTGTGGCAGCGCCAGCAGTGCGGGTAGCTGTGCTCGTACGGGATGTGCCTGAAGAGCAGGCCGCGCTGCTGGAGGTCCTCGGTGAGCTTTTCGTCCGCCTTCTTGAAGAAGACGCCGCCGACGAGGGGGACGTCCTCCTCGAAGGTGCCGTCGGGACGGACGGGGTTCACCACGGGCAGGCCGTACGCGCGGCAGACCTTGAGGTCGTCCTCGCCGAAGGCGGGGGACTGGTGGACCAGGCCCGTACCGTCCTCGGTCGTGACGTATTCGGCGTTGACGACGAAATGGGCCGTTTCCGGGAACTCCACGAGCTCGAACGGACGTTGATAGGTCCAGCGCTCCATTTCGGCGCCGGTGAAGGTCTGGCCGGTGGTCTCCCAGCCCTCGCCGAGCGCCTTGGCGACGAGCGGCTCGGCGACGACGAGCTTCTCCGTGCCGTCCGTGGCGACCACGTAGGTGACCTCGGGGTGGGCGGCGACCGCGGTGTTGGACACCAGCGTCCACGGCGTGGTCGTCCACACCAGGAGCGCTGCCTCGCCGGCGAGAGGACCGGAGGTGAGCGGGAAACGGACGTACACCGAGGGGTCGACGACCGTCTCGTAGCCCTGCGCCAGCTCGTGGTCCGACAGGCCGGTGCCGCAGCGGGGGCACCAGGGGGCGACGCGGTGGTCCTGGACCAGCAGACCCTTGCCGAAGATCTCCTTGAGCGACCACCAGACGGACTCCACGTACTCGGGGTCCATGGTCCGGTAGGCGTCGTCGAGGTCGACCCAGTAGCCCATGCGGGTCGTCAGCTCGGTGAAGGCGTCGGTGTGCCGGGTCACCGAGTCGCGGCACCTGGCGTTGAACTCGGCGATGCCGTACGCCTCGATGTCCTTCTTGCCGTTGAAGCCGAGTTCCTTCTCGACCGCCAGCTCCACCGGGAGGCCGTGGCAGTCCCAGCCGGCCTTGCGGGCCACGTGGTAGCCGCGCATCGTGCGGAAGCGCGGGAAGACGTCCTTGAAGACGCGGGCCTCGATGTGGTGGGCGCCCGGCATGCCGTTGGCGGTGGGCGGTCCCTCGTAGAACACCCACTCGGGGCGGCCCTCGGACTGCTCCAGGCTCTTGGCGAAGATCTTCTGGTCGCGCCAGAAGTCGAGCACCGCGTGCTCGAGCGCGGGCAGATCGACCTGGGCGGGCACCTGGCGGTACGTCGGCTCTGTCATGAGCGGGCTTCCTCCAACGGACTTGCTGCCTTCCGTCGGAGGGACGAGAGCTTCGATCCTTCGTACGCCGTGTGCGGCGCGCTCCCGCGGTACCACCCTCCTTGGCTCCCCTGTGCGCCGTACGCGCCGGTGAGCCCCCTCATTGGGGTCGCGATACCGGGTCTACTCGCCGCGCCCCACGGACGGCGCCATGGGCTGCGGCTTTCTTCCGGCGGCTCCGGGGTGATCTTCACATCGCGCTCGCCCCCGGGCTTCCACCGTCCCCGGGTCGCTCTGGGCTGCGTACGACGCTACTCGTCCCCATCCACGCTTCTCGCTGCGCCCAGTGTACGGCGCCGCACGGACGGCGGCCGACCGGTTTTCGAGGGCGCGTGGGAGGGGTGGGGCGGGGCCTTCGGCGGGCCTCGCGGCCGGGCGCGCGGTGACCTGCGGGGTGACCCGAATGGCGCGGGCGGGGCGTCCGGATCCTGGGACGTCCGCCGGGCCGGAATACCCGGCGGGGAGCTGGGCACAACGCTTGCAGGCTCGTCGCGTGACGGCCGTGAGGTGGGAGAATCGGGTGGTCTGCCCCGTTGCCGAGGGACTCAGGTCGATTTATCGTCCCAGCACGATTCGCGTGCAAGATCACAATATGTGAAGGGGCCGCGGCCATGGTGGCGAAGAAGACCGCCGTACAGCAGCCGGCGTCCGGTGGATCCACGGTGGCCTCCGGCGGCGGAGGCGAGGGTGCGAAGGCCGCGGCGGTGAAGGCGGCCGGCGGGAAGACGGTGGCGAAGAAGGCGGTGGCGAAGAAGACCGCGGCCGAAGGGACGGTCGCCGCGAGGACGGCCGTGAAGAAGACCGCGGCCAGGAAGGCGACGGCGACCGAGAAGGCGACGGCGACCGAGAAGGCGACGGCGACCGAGAAGGCGACGGCGACCGAGACGGCGGTGGCGGCCGAGGAGGCCGCGGCGGCCGGGAAGGCCGACGCGCGCAAGCCCGCCGCGAGGAAGAGCGCGGGCAGGAAGAGCACGGCGAAGAGCGTGGCGAAGAGCCCCTCTGCGAAGAAGAGCACGGTCAAGAAGGCGGACGCGGCCCAGGCCGCCGAGACGACGGGAGCCACGACGGTGGTTGCGAAGAACACTCCTGGTACGGCTACGGCGGCGAAGCGGAAGCCCTCCGCCGTCCCCAAGGCGCGGCCCGCCGCGGTGGAGCCCGGCGAGCTGGCCGTACGGCCCGGCGAGGACCCCTGGAGCCCGGACGAGGTCACCGAGGCCCGCACGGAGCTGCAGTCCGAGGCCGTGCGGCTGAGGGCCGAGCTGGAGGCCTCCGAGCGGTCGCTCACGGGCCTGATGCGGGACTCGGGGGACGGCGCCGGCGACGACCAGGCCGACACCGGGGCGAAGAACATCACGCGCGAGCACGAGCTGTCGCTCGCCCACAACGCGCGCGAGATGCTCGACCAGACCGAGCGCGCCCTGGACCGGCTGGCCTCGGGCACGTACGGCCTCTGCGAGAACTGCGGCAATCCGATCGGAAAGGCACGGATGCAGGCGTTTCCCCGGGCCACTCTCTGTGTGGAGTGCAAGCAGAAGCAGGAACGCCGCTAGTGATCGCGGCCTGAGCCCCTGGTCCGTGAGGGTCGTGTCGTACCTTTGTCCTCAGTCAGGAACCTAGGTTGAGGGACTCACGTGGCAGAGGCGGAGCGCATCATCGGTACGCCGGACATCCCAGACGCGGCGGGGACCGACCCGGAGCAGTCCGACGGCGGGAACGGTGCCGTGGCGGAGCAGGCCGACGCGCCCGCGCGCCCGCGCGGCAAGCGCCGCATCGCCGTGCTGTTCGGGGTCGCCGCGCTGGCGTACGCGCTCGACCTGGTCAGCAAGATGATTGTGGTCGCCAAGCTGGAGCACCACGAACCGATCGAGATCATCGGGGACTGGCTGAAGTTCGAGGCGATCCGCAACGCGGGTGCGGCCTTCGGCTTCGGCGAGGCCTTCACGATCATCTTCACGGTGATCGCGACGATCGTGATCGTGGTCATCGCCCGGCTCGCCCGCAAGCTCTACAGCCTGCCCTGGGCGATCGCGCTCGGCCTGCTGCTCGGGGGCGCGCTGGGCAACCTCACGGACCGGATCTTCCGTGCGCCGGGAGTCTTCGAGGGCGCGGTCGTCGACTTCATCGCGCCCAAGGGCTTCGCGGTCTTCAATCTCGCCGACTCGGCCATCGTGTGCGGCGGCATCCTGATCGTGCTGCTGTCGTTCCGGGGGCTCGACCCGGACGGGACCGTCCACAAGGGCTGAGAGCGGGGCCGCCGCGTCGAGGAGGTTGTCCACAGGCACGGTCGGGCGGCTCTCACCCGTCCGGCATACTCGACGGGTGAGCACGATTCCCGAGATCCGTACCCTGCCCGTGCCCGACGGCCTGGAGGGCGAGCGTGTCGACGCCGCCATCTCCCGCATGTTCGGCTTCTCCCGTACCAAGGCGGCCGAGCTCGCCGCCGCGGGGAAGGTCACGGTCGACGGGTCGGTGGTCGGCAAGTCGGAGCGGGTGCACGGCGGGGCCTGGATGGAGGTCGAGATGCCGCAGGCGCCCGCGCCGGTGCAGATCGTCGCCGAGCCGGTCGAGGGCATGGAGATCGTGCACGACGACGATGACGTGCTGGTGATCGTCAAGCCGGTCGGCGTGGCCGCGCACCCCAGCCCCGGCTGGTCCGGGCCGACCGTCATCGGCGGGCTCGCCGCCGCCGGGTACCGGATCTCGACGTCGGGCGCCGCCGAGCGCCAGGGCATCGTGCACCGGCTCGACGTGGGCACCTCGGGACTGATGACGGTCGCCAAGTCGGAGCGGGCCTACACCTCACTGAAGCGCCAGTTCAAGGAGCGGACCGTCGACAAGCGGTACCACGCGCTGGTCCAGGGCCACCCCGACCCCACGAGCGGCACCATCGACGCGCCCATCGGACGGCACCCGAACCACGACTACAAATGGGCCGTCACCGCCGAGGGCAAGCCGTCGGTCACGCACTACGACCTGGTCGAGGCGTTCCGGGCCGCCTCGCTGCTCGACATCAAGCTGGAGACCGGGCGCACCCACCAGATCCGCGTCCACATGTCCGCCCACCGGCACCCCTGCGTCGGCGACCTGACGTACGGCGCCGACCCGACGCTCGCCAAGCGGCTCGGCATCACCCGCCAGTGGCTGCACGCCGTCCGGCTCGGCTTCGAGCACCCCGGGGACGGCAGCTGGGTCGAGTTCGAGAGCGACTACCCGGCCGATCTGCAGAAGGCCCTCGACAAGGTGCGCGAGGAGACGTACGCGTGAGTCCCGTGCCGGTGTCCTACGAGGTGCGCGTCGCCGACGGTCCCGCCGACCGCGAGGCGTGCTTCGCGGTGCGCAAGGAGGTCTTCGTCGTCGAGCAGGGCGTGCCGCAGGACCTTGAGTACGACGCGTACGACGCCGGGGCCGTGCACGTCCTCGCCGTCCGGGACGACGGGACGCCCCTCGGGGCCGGGCGGCTGCTGTACGGGGAGGCCGCCGCCGGCAAGACCGGTGGGGCTCCGGGCGTCGGCTCCCTGGGGCGGCTCGCGGTCGTGGGGGAGGCCCGCGGGCTGGGTGTCGGGGTCGCGCTGGTGCGGGCCGTCGAGGAGGCGGCGCGGGAGCGCGGGCTGACCGCGGTGGACCTGGGGGCGCAGACGCACGCGCTCGGGTTCTACGAACGGCTGGGGTACGTGGCGTACGGGCCGGAGTTCCTGGACGCGGGGATACCTCATCGGGCGATGCGGCGGTCGATTTAGCGTTCGACGGTGCGGGTGGGGCACTCTGAATACCGGCCGGTCGTGATCGTCTAGCACCAGCGGAGCGCCCCCATGGATCAGTTGGCCCTGTTCTTCGTGTTGCTGGTCGGGGCCGTGGTCAGTGTGCCGGTGGGGGAGCGGCTGAAACTGCCGGCGCCGGTACTGATGACGCTGCTGGGCATCGCCCTCGCCGTACCCGGCTTCGTGCCCAACGTGCAGATCCCGCCCGAGCTCATTCTGCCGCTGCTGTTGCCGCCGTTGCTCTACGCGGCGGTGCGGCGCACCTCCTGGCGGCAGTTCACGGCGAACCTGCGGCCGATCCTCCTGCTGGCCGTGGCGCTGGTGTTCGTCACCACCGCCGCCGTGGCCGCCGTGGCGCACGCGATCGTGCCCGGACTGCCGATCGCGGCGGCCCTCGCGCTCGGCGCTCTGGTCGCGCCGCCCGACCCGGTGGCGGCGACGGCCGTGGCGGGCCAACTCGGGCTGCCGCGCCGACTGGTGTCGATCCTGGAGGGCGAGGGTCTCTTCAACGACGTCACGGCCATCGTGCTCTACCACGTGGCCATCGCCGCGGCCGTCAGCGGATCCTTCTCCTGGCCCCGGGCCGCGCTCCAGCTCGTGCTGTCGGGGGTCGTCGCCGTCGTCGTGGGGATCGTGCTCGGCTGGGCCGCCAACAGGCTGATGGACTTCCTGGAGGACGCGACGCTGCAGATCGGGCTGACCCTGCTCGTGCCGTACGCGTCGTACGTGATGGCCGAGGAGTTGCACGGGTCCGGGGTGCTCGCGGTGCTGACGACCGCGTTGTTCCTCGCGGAGTACGCGCTCGGGGCGGACGACGTCCTGACACGGCTCGCCGGGCACACCGTCTGGGACGTCGTGGACACGCTCGTCACCGGCGTCGCCTTCGGGCTGATCGGGCTGGAGCTGCACAACGCGATCCGTACGGCGTCCGGGCGGTGGCAGGAGATGCTCGGCTGGGCGGCGGCCGTCGTGGTGGTCGTGGTGCTCGTACGTCTGGCATGGCTGCTGCCTGCCACCTGGCTGGCCCGGCGGCTGCACGCGAAGCGGGACTACGACGAGGAGATCCCGGTGTCGTGGCGCGAGACCGTGGTGATGTGGTGGTCGGGGATGCGGGGGGTGGCGTCCGTGGCGCTGGCGCTCGCGATTCCGCTGGAGACCGAGAGCGGGGCGCCGTTCCCCGACCGGGACGAGATCGTGTTCATCGCGTTCGGCGTGATCATGGCGACGCTGGTGCTTCAGGGGCTGACCCTGCCGCGGCTGGTGCGGTGGTTGGGGGTGCGGGCGGACGAGGGGGCCGAGAAGGAGTTCGAGAAGGCGTTGGCCGTGCGGGCGGCGAAGGCGGCGAAGCGGCGGCTGAAGGAGATCGAGGAGACGGAGGAGCTGCCGGAGGAGATGTCCGAGCGGCTGCTGCGGCGGGCCTTCGAGATCGGCGTGCGGATCAGTCCGGAGGTGGGGGAGGACGAGCGCCGGGAAGGACACGAGCAGCGGGTGCACAGGCTTCGCCGGATGCGGCGGATCCAGGGGGAGATGTTGAGCGCGGCTCGGCACGAGGTGCTGGCCGCGCGCAGTGAGCCGGGGGCGAATCCCGAGGTGGTGGACCGGGTGCTGCGGCATCTGGATGTGCGCAGTCTGCGGTGAGTCGGCGGGTGCGGGTGCGGGTGCGGGTGCGGGCTCAGGGGGCGTGAACGGCCGCTGAGCCCGCACCCGCGGTCTGTCAGCCTCGGCCCGTCGACCTCGGGGGCTCGTGGACTCGGCCGCGCGTGAGGCGGGGGACGCGGCCGTCGGCGTGGCCGCCCGGGTGGGCCGGGGAGAGGACCGCGTCGGCGGTGTTGACGCGGGGGAGGGCGTACGGGTGGGTCTCGGTGAGCCAGTGGATGAGCTGTTCGCGGACGGTGACGCGGACGGTCCACAGGTCGTCCGGGTCCTTGGCGGTGACGAGGGCGCGGACCTCCATGGTGGAGGGGGTCGTGTCGGTGACGGTCAGGTCGTAGTGACGGCCGTCCCACGCGGGGCAGGACCGCAGGATGTCGCGGAGCTTGTCGCGCATCGCGGGCAGCGGCGCGGCGTGGTCGACGTGGAGGAAGACCGTGCCGGTCATCTGGGCGCCGCCGCGGGACCAGTTCTCGAAGGGCTTCGAGGTGAAGTACGAGACCGGCATCGTGATGCGGCGCTCGTCCCACGTGCGGACCGTCAGGAAGGTGAGGGTGATCTCGTCGACCGTGCCCCACTCGTCCTCCACCACGACCACGT
Organism: Streptomyces sp. NPDC002324; assembly: GCF_053593335.1. Classification (NCBI taxonomy): domain Bacteria; kingdom Bacillati; phylum Actinomycetota; class Actinomycetes; order Kitasatosporales; family Streptomycetaceae; genus Streptomyces; species Streptomyces sp. NPDC002324. The sequence continues at coordinate 391,391 of NZ_JBSFCF010000001.1, read as the reverse complement.
CACCGAGGCGGACCATGTCGCCGAAGGCGATCTGCAGCCCGGCGAAGAGGTTGCTCAGCGTGGACTGCGCGGCGATACCGGCGACGATGCCGAGCAGCCCGGCCGAGGCCAGCAGCGATGCGCCGGCCGCGCGCATCGCCGGGAAGGTCAGCAGCATCGCGGCCGCGGCGACCACACCGACGATCGCCGCGACCACCCGCATGATCAGCGTCACCTGGGTGCGCACCCGGCGTACCCGGGCGGCGTCGCGGTGGACACGGGCGTAACGGCTGTACGTCGTCTCCACTATCGCCGCCGCGATGCGGATCACCAGCCAGGCCGTCGAACCGATCAGCACCAGCGTCAGGGTGCGGCCGACGGCGGTCCGGTGCTGCTCCAGCAGTTGCGCCTCGTCGTACGTCGCTCTGAGGAAGGCCGCGCACAGGACCAGCTGGTAGGGGATGCGGCCGCGGCGCAGCAGGCCCCACAGAGGTGTCTCGTGGTGCCGCTGGTCCGCTTTGCGCAGCAGCAGGTCGGTCGTCCAGCCGATGAGCAGCGTGAGGACGACCGAACCGCCGACGACGATCAATGGGCGGAGTAGATTCTCCATGCCTTCGAACGTAACCGGCCGCGCGGGGTCATGAACATGTGACTTCCGACGCGCTCTGGGTACGGGCGCCGCGGCCCTACGGCGAATCGGTCGGCGAACCGGCCGGCGGGCTGCTCGGGGAACCGGTCGGCGGGCCGGCTGCCGGACCCGGCTGGCACGATGGCCTCATGAACATCGTGCTCTTCCACTCGACCTACGGTTTGCGGCCCGCGGTGCGCCACGCGGCGGACCGGCTGCGCGCCGCCGGACACGAGGTGTGGACCCCCGACCTCTTCGCCGGCCGGACGTTCGACACGGTCGAGGACGGCATGGCCTTCAACGAGGAGCTGGGCAGGGAGGAGCTTCTCAAGCGGGCGGTCCTGGCCGCCGCGCCGTACTCGGAGCGGGGCCTCGTCTACGCCGGGTTCTCCCTGGGCGCCGCGACCGCCCAGACGTTGGCCCTGGGCGACAAGAACGCGCGCGGGCTGCTGCTTCTGCACGGCACCTCGGACATCGCCGCCACCGCGTCCGTGGACGACCTGCCCGTCCAGCTGCACGTCGCCGAGCCCGACCCCTTCGAGCCGGACGACTGGCTGAGCGCCTGGTACCTCCAGATGCGCAGGGCCGGGGCCGACGTCGAGGTCTACAGATACGCCGGAGCCGGCCACCTCTACACCGACCCCGAGCTGCCGGACTACGACGAGGAGGCCGCCGAGGCCACCTGGCGGGTGGCGCTCGGCTTCCTCGAAACCCTCTAGTCCCGCCGCCGGTTCATCGCGGCCTACACGGGGTCGTACGTCCGCTCCACCTTCTGGGTTCCGCTCCGTGTCCGGTACGAGCGTGCCCAGGAGGACGTCGCGTCGGGCTTCGTACGGTCGGAGAGGACGTAGAAGTCCATCTGGGCCCGCGCGGCGGTGATGTCCAGGACGCCGTAGCCGTGGCGGTCGGTGTCGACCCAGTGCACATGCCGGTTGGCGGCGCGGATCAGCGGGGAGGCCAGCGCGGAGACGGTGCCCTCGGGGACCTTGACGAGGTCGTCAAGGTTGTCGGAGGTGACCGAGGTGACCACGAACTCGGTGGCGGCGGAGGCCGACAGCGGGTACGTCCCGGCGTTGACCGGTACGTCGTTGGCCCAGGCCATGTGGATGTCGCCGGTGAGGAAGACCGTGTTGCCGATCGCGTTCTGCCGCAGATGCGCGAGGAGTTCGCGGCGGTCGTCGGTGTAGCCGTCCCACTGGTCGGGGTTGAGGGCGAGGCCCTCCTTCGGCAGACCGAGCAGCTCCGCGAGGGGTTCGAAGAGGTCGGCCGTGAGGTTGCCGAGGGCGAACGGCGCCATCATCACCGAGTTGCCGACCAGCCGCCACGTCGTGTCGGACGACTTCAGCCCGGCCTTCAGCCAGTCGAGCTGGGCCCGGCCCGTCAGCGTACGGTCCGGGTCGTCGACCTCGCCGTCGCCCACGCCCACCTGCTGCGAGCGGAAGGAGCGCAGGTCCAGCAGCGAGAGGTCGACGAGCTTGCCGAAGCGCAGGCGGCGGTAGGTGGTGCCCGCGAGCGCCGGGCGCACCGGCATCCACTCGAAGTACGCCTGCTTGGCCGCCGCCTGACGTGCCGCCCAGGTGCCTTCCGCGCCCTCGGTGTGGTTCTCGGCGCCGCCCGACCACGCGTCGTTGGCGATCTCGTGGTCGTCCCAGACGGCCACGACCGGCGCGACCGCGTGCAGGGCCTGCAGATCCGGGTCGGTCTTGTAACGGGCGTGCCGGACGCGGTAGTCGGCGAGGGAGACGATCTCGTGGGTCGGCGCGTGCGGGCGTACGACCTTGCCGCGGGTGGCGTACTCGCCGGTGCCGTACTCGTAGATGTAGTCGCCGAGGTGCAGCCAGGCGTCCAGGTCGCCGCGCGCGGCCAGATGGCGGTAGGCGGAGAAGTGGCCGCCCTCCCAGTTGGCGCAGGAGACCACGCCGAAGCGCAGGTTGGCGGTGGCGGCGTCGGCGGCCGGGGCGGTGCGGGTGCGGGCGGCGGGTGAGTCGGTGCCGCCGGCCGAGAAGCGGAACCAGTAGTTCGTGGCGGGCACCAGGCCGCGGACGTCGGCCTTGACGGTGTGGTCGGAGGCGGCGGTCGCGGTCGTCGAGCCCTTGGCGACGATGTTCGTGAACGCCTTGTCCAGGGCGACGGTCCAGCCGACCTCGACGTCCGGGCCGAGACCGGAACCGGGTATCGCGGCGGCGACGGGTGTCACCCGGGTCCACAGCAGGACACCGTCGGGCAGCGGGTCGCCGGAGGCGACGCCGTGGAGGAAGGCGGGGGACTGCGCCGCGTGGGCCGGGATCACGGCGGCGAGCGGCGCGGCGAGAACGGCCCCGGCGGCGGCCGCCTTGACGACCGTGCGGCGACTCGGAGCGGCCGAACCCGGGGGCTGGGCGGGGGAGTCGGGGCGGGAGTGAGATCTGCGACTGGTCACGGCCGATGAGATTACTGATCAGTAGAGCCGGGGGTAAGACAGAAGCCCGAAATCCGCGCAGAGTTCAGACGGTTGTGCGCTGCGCGTGGGGTGGTGATCGCGTTCCGGCGCGGGCTGAGGAGTCGTCAGCGGCCGTGCCACGGCGGGCAGGCGCCGAGGAGCCGGCCCGCCGGTCACCGCTCGTCGGCGTATTTCCTGGCCAGGGCGATCAGGGCGGCGCGGTCGGGGCGGCCGGTGCGGTCACGGAGGCTGGCGAGGTGCTTCTCGACGGTGCGGGGGGAGAGGAACAGGTGCTCGGCGATCTCCTGGTTGCCCAGCCGGGCACCGAGCAGCCGCAGGACCTCGTACTCCCGTGCGGTCACCCCCGCGCGCCGCAGCTCTGCCGGGATGGTGTCGTGGCCCCGGCGGCGGCGGGGCACGGGGGAGCCCGCGTCGCGCAGCAGCGCCCGGCACGCGGCCGACACGCGGGTCGTGCCCCGCTCGTGGAAGAACTGCTCGGCGGCACGCAGCCATTCGACGGGCCAGCCCCAGCCGTCGGCGAGTGCGGCCTCGGCGCCCAGGCGCAGACAGAGATGCGCGGCCAGGGGGGTCCCGGCGGTCCCGGTCAGCGCCTCCTCCGCCGCCTTGGCGGCCTCGGCGGCGCGGCCCTCGCGGCCCAGCAGGACGGCTCGGGACCAGCCGGCGAAGGGGCGGTCCCACTGGACCTGGGCGAGCCGTTCGGTGCCGGGGCCGTCCAGTTCGCCCCAGTCGGCCGTGCCGCGCAGGGTGCGCAGGAGGAGGTAGGGGCCGAGGAAGCCGGTCACGCCACCGGTGCTGGGCAGTGCCCGCATGACCCCGTCCGCCTCCGTGAACTCGGCCAGCGCGCGGTCGGGTTCCTCCCGCAGCAGGGAGCAGATGCCCTGGGCCCAGCCCCACACGGAGGTGTCGGCGTAGCCCCACAGGGCCCCGGCGCTCCGCCCCGCGAGTGCGCGCTCCAGGGTGCGCAGGGTGGCGTCGAGCTTCTCCCGCTCCCCGAGCGAGGCGGCGATGATGCCGTCCACGCCGGTGCCGATCAGCTCCACCTCGCGCAGCCGCAGTCTGCGGGCCGTCGTCCGGAGCCGGCGCGCGGACTCCGTCGCCCGGTCGTGTTCGTCGCGCAGGATGTGGGCGAGGGTCAGATGCATGTCGGCCCAGGCCGTCAGGAGCACCGCGCCGGTGTCCTCGGCGGCCGCGCGGGCGGCCAGCAGCCGGTCCGTGCCGGTGAACCGGACGCGGTCGAGCACGCCCAGCTCCAGCAGGCCGCGGATCCGCCACACCGGCAGCGCGTGGGCCTCGGCGATGGCGACCAGCCGCGCGAACGCGTCCTCCGCCTCGGCGAGGTCCCGGGGCCGCAGGCAGTAGCCGAGCATGTTCAGCGCCTTGCACGCCACCTCCGGCAGCCCCACCTCCTCGGCGGTCGCGACGGCGCCCTCGGCGAGCGCGCGGGCGCCCTCCAGCCGGTCCGGGCGCTGCGAGTTGAGCACCAGGTGGGCGGCGACCGCGTCCAGGGCCGCGCGGGCCGCCGGGTCGGGCGTGTCGCCGAGCAGCTCCCTCGCCTGCCGTACGGCGGTCAGGCCGCCCTCCCACTGCTGGGCGGTCGCGGCGGCCCGCGCGCGGGTCAGAAAGCCCGCCGCCCGGCGCGTGGCCAGCGCGCCCGAGACCGTCAGGACCCGGTCCAGCCGGTCTCCCAGCTCGGGCACGCGCCGTACGTCTCCGGTGAGGACCAGCGTGTCGAGCAGCTCCTCCAGCAGCCGGGCCACGGCCTCGGGCGGCGCGTCCGGTGTGTCGGCGGTCAGTTCCAGACCCCGGTCGAGGAGTTCGACGGCGGTCAACAACGCACCCCGCGCGACCGCCTGCCGTCCGGCCCGGACGAGCAGCACGGCCGCCCGCGCCGACCGCCCTCCGGCCACGCACAGCTCCGCGGCGAGCCGGTACAGGTCGTCGTCGGCGTCTGCGCCCAGGGGCCGGCGGGGGTGGTCCGGCCCGGGGGAGAGGCCGACGCGGTGGCTCCCGCCGCCCTCGCCTCCGCCGCGCCCACCCCAGCTGCTCGGGCGTGTCGGATCGGTCCCGTCGGCGGTCGTCCCTTCGAGGCCCGCCTCGTCACGGTCCGCCCCGTCGATGCCTGCCCGGTCGAAGCCCGGCCCGCCGGCGCTCGCCTCCTGACGCCCCACCCCCTCCGCCGCCTCGATCGCGTCCGCCGCCGCCAGGCACAGGGCCGTGCGCTCCGGTGGGAGGAGGCGGCGGGTGATGGCGTCGGCGGTGAGGGCGTGGCGGAAGGTGTGCCAGCCGGGGTCCGACGCGGTGGTGGCGTCGGAGACCAGATGGGCGTGGGCCGCGTGGCGGAGCTGGGTGAGGGCGGTGGCGTGGTCCAGGCCCGCCGCGCGGGCGGCGATGTCCACGGGAAAGCGTCTGCCGAGGACCGCCGCCGCCTCCAGCAGGGCGATGCCGGCCGGTGGCAGCTGGTCCACACGCTGCAGGACGGCGGCGGCGACGGTGTCGGGCACGCCGGCGTCCAGCGAGCCGGTCACCGTCCAGCGGGAGCCCCCGTCCCGGACGAGACCGCCGCCGTCGACCATGGCCCGCAGCAGTTCCTCCACCACGAAGGGGACGCCCTCGGACACGGTGTGCAGCCGGTCCAGCACCGCTGCCGGTACGTCCTCGGCGGTGTCGTGGCCCAGACACCGGGCGGCCAGCTCGGCGGTGCCGGCCGGCCCGAGGCGGGCGAGGCGGACCGTGCGGGCCGTACGACGGGACGTGGCGCCCTCGGCGAGGGCGAGTGCCGGGCCGGGCTCGCCGCGCAGGGTGGCCAGCAGCACGGCACGCTGGCCGGAGAGGTTGTCCGTCAGATAGTCGACGATGGCGAGCGTGTCGGCGTCCGCGTCGTGCAGATCCTCCAGCACCAGGACACAGCCGCCCTCCCGGCCGAGGACGTGCAGGAGCCGGAGCACCGCCTCGGCGTACCCGACGAGCGGGGCGCCGTCCTGCGGTGCCAGCCCGCACAGCCGGGACAGCAGCGGTTCGTAGAGGCCCAGGTCCCCGCCCGAGGGCGCCCCCTCGCCCCGTAACCCCGAGAACACCGCCTCCGCCAGCGGACGCAGGGGTACGGCCCGCCCGGCGGACGCGGCGCGCCCGCGCAGGACCCGTGCCCCGGCACCGGCGGCGGCCGCCGCCGCGTCCTCGACGAGCCGGGACTTGCCGATACCGGGCTCGCCCAGCACGAACACCGACGAACCCCGCCCGTCCCGGGCCGCCCCGACGGCAGCCGTCAGCAGGTCCCGCTCCGCCTGTCTGCCGACCGGAGCGGGCGACGACAACGACGAGAAGGACGTGAGGGACGTGAGGGACGTGAGGGACGAGAACGCCGGAACCGACGAGAACGCCGAGGACCGCGTCGAGGAGAACGACGACGGCATCGAAGAGAACGACGACAACTGCAGGCCCCCTGCGCCCTGTCGGGATGGTCGTGGCAACCCTCGTACGCCCCCGTACGCAACCCCCGCCGGGCACCCCTCGAATGTGCCTTCGAGGCGCGTACAGGGTAGCCCCCACTTCCCCGGGGGTCGCACCACTACATGGGGGATCTTCCCCGATATCCGGGGGCCCGGAGTCCGGCAGGCTTCTGTTCGGCAGGGCAGGGGGACAGGGCATGACCCGGGGGGACATGCCCTGCCTGCCGCTCTTTCTTTCGGCAGGGAGGTCGTCATGCAGCGTGCCCGGATCTGGGTCGCCGCAGGAGTGCTGGGCGCGGTCCTGTGCGGGTGTTCGTCACCCGCCGCGACCACGGGGGCCGGGAGCGGCGGCGGATCGTCGTCGGGCGGGGCCGCCGCGGACGCACCGGAGGTTCCGGTGACGACCCAGGACCTGGAGCGGGTCTGCACGGACGGGCTCGGCTTCGAGGGGCTGCCGGCCTACGACCGTGCGAAGAAGACCGTGCACCCGGCGCAGCTCATGAACAGCACCGGCGACGGCTGGACGAGCAGCGTGCCGGTCGACGGCGACTTCCCCAAGGGCTGGTTCCTCGGCTACGAGGACAAGCCGGAGGAGGCGGAGCTGGTCGTCTGCGTCGAGCGCACGAAGGCCACCGCGACCGGCAAGGTCTGCGACATGGAGGCCGACGGCAAGCCGCTGAAGATCCGGACGTACAACACCTCGTACCGGGTGCGGGTCGTCGAGGCGCGCACCGGCAAGGAGCAGTACGCGTACAAGGGCAAGGCCGAGTCCGACGAGTGCCCGGTCTACATCTTCACCTCGGACGACGAGGACGCCGACAAGTACTACAACGAGGTCCGTGCCGAGGACTACCGCAAGCGCGTGAAGCCGTACATCGCGCCGTAGCCGCCGTAGCCGCCGTAGCCGCCGAGCCGTCCTAGCCGTAGCCGTAGCCGGGCGGGCGCCCCGGAGTCGTTCTCCGGGGCGCCCGCCCGTTCACGCGCGCCCTGCGGCGGCCGCCTGCCGCCGCCTACGGCCCGCTACTTGGTGACGCCCGCGTCCTTGAGCGCCTTCTCCCAGTCCGCGACCGTCGACGGGTTGGCGATCGTCTTGTCGTTGATCTTGATGGTGGGGGTCGACTTGACCCCCTCGGCGTCGTCGAAGGACTTGCTCATCCTCATCGCCCAGGCGTCGTAGGTGCCCTCCTTCACGGCGTCCTGGAACTTCGTGTTGTTCTTCAGCGCGTCGACCGTGTTCGCCACCTTGATCAGATAACTGTCCTTGGCGAACTCGTCGGTGGTCTCCTCCGGGTGGTACTTCGTCGAGTACAGCGCGGTCTTGTAGTCGAGGAAGGCCTCGGGGCTGACGTCCAGGGCGGCGCCGAGGGCGCTCAGCGCGTTCTTCGAGCCCTCGCCGGTGAGGTTGCCGTCCAGGAAGGTGCCCAGCGTGAAGGAGAGCTTGTAGTCGCCGTCCTTCATGCCCTTGTTCACCGTCTCGCCGACGGTCTGCTCGAAGGCGGCGCAGGCCGGGCAGCGCGGGTCCTCGTACAGGTGGACCACGTTCTTGGTCGTGGAGTCGCCGATCAGCACGGTGGTGCCGTTCTTGCCCGAGGTGTTCCCCGGGGCCACCACCGTGGCCTTGGCGGCCTCCTCCCACTTGCCGGGCTGGTTGTTCTGGACGACGGCGTAGCCGATGCCGCCGGCTATCGCGAGGACCGCGACGATCGAGGACGCCACGATCGCCTGCCGCCTGACCTTCGCGCGCTTGGCCTGACGCTCACGCTCCAGACGCAGCCGCTCACGGGCCGCCGACTTCGCCGCGCTGCTGTTCCGCTTGCTCATGTGGATGAACTCCCTGGGAAACGCGCACACGTGGTGCGCGGAGATGTGAGGGGGACCTGCTCGTGCTCAGGAGGTGGTCACGCGAAGGTGACCGAGCACGGCGGTCCACGCCGCCCCAGGGAGTGCGTGTGGAGAAGGGTGCGGGCACTGGCCGTACGGTGCGCGGTGCGCGTCGGCCGGTGCTGCGCCCGCGGGGGCCGCACCAGGACCGCGGCGACCGCGATCAGCAGCGGCCGGAAACCCGCGGCGACCGCGGCGTCCAGCAACTGGGCCAGCGCCCGCTCGCCGCGCCGCAGCCAGGTGGCGGCCAGCAGGCCGACGCCGATGTGCGCGGCGAGCAGCAGCCAGGCGACCCCCGGACCGGCGCCCGCGAGCAGCGCCGCCGCCCGCTCGGAACCGCCGGCCACCCGCGCCAGTGGCGCGCCCACACTGCCGCCGCACAGCACGTCCAGCCCGACCTGGCGCAGCGGCCCCGTGACGGGGCCGCCCGCCTCGCCGTAACAGGCGTGCTGACCCGCGGTGAAGACCGTGTCGGCGGTCAGCTCCAGCGGGATCAGCACCCCGGCGATCCGCCCGAAGCCGCGCTCGCGGCCGGCCAGCGCGTAGGCGACGAGGAAGACGGCGGCGGTGATCGCGGCGACGACGGTGAGCGGGAGCGGGACCCCGGACAGCAGCACGTGCGACGCGGTGCCGAGCGTCACGACGACAGCCGTGAACAGCGCCGCGCGTACGGCTCTGAAATGGGTCCCGGATATGTCCATGGCGTCTGAGAGTCTCCCACGCAGGCACGTAAGGGACCGCTAAAAGGTCCCTGTGAGTGCCCGACGTCTCGTCTCGTCCTCGTCGGTGTCCTTCCGCGAGTGCTCAGTGGTTGCGCAGGCCGGGGATCCGGCCGTTGCGGAAGAGGTCGACGAAGATCTGGTGGTCCTTGCGCGCGCGAGCCCCGTAGGCGTGCGCGAAGTCCACCAGGAGCGGTGCGAAGCCCTCCTCGTCGGCGGCGATCGCCGCGTCGATGGCCCGCTCCGTGGAGAACGGCACCAGGGACTGCCCCGTCAGGTCGTCCGCCGCCGCGTGCATCGTGGCCGTGGCCCGGCCGAGGTCGGCGACGACCGCCGCGATCTCCTCCAGGTCGTCGATGTCGCTCCAGTCCAGGTCCACCGCGTACGGCGACACCTCGGCGACCAGCTGCCCGGCGCCGTCCAGCTCGGTCCAGCCCAGCCACGGGTCGGCGTGGGCCTGCAGGGCGCGCTGCGAGATCACCGTGCGGTGGCCCTCGTGCTGGAAGTAGTCACGGATCCGATGGTCGGTGATGTGCCGGGAGACGGCCGGGGTCTGGGCCTGCTTGATGTAGATCACCACATCGTTCTCCAGGGCGTCGCTCTGCCCCTCCAGCAGGATGTTGTACGACGGCAGGCCCGCCGAGCCGATGCCGATGCCCCGGCGGCCGACGACGTCCTTCACCCGGTAGGAGTCCGGGCGGGTCAGCGAGGACTCCGGGAGCGTCTCCAGATAGCCGTCGAAGGCGGCCAGCACCTTGTAGCGCGTGGCCGCGTCCAGCTCGATGGAGCCGCCCCCCGGCGCGAAGCGGCGCTCGAAGTCGCGGATCTCCGTCATCGAGTCCAGCAGGCCGAAACGGGTCAGCGAGCGGGCGTCGCGCAGCGCGTCCAGCAGCGGGCCCTGGGCGGTGTCGAGCGTGAACGGAGGCACCTCGTCCCGCTTGGCGCCGGCCGCCACCGCGTGGATCCGCTCGCGGTAGGCGGCCGCGTAGGTCTCCACCAGCTCCGTGATCTGCTCGTCGCCGAGCGCCTTCGCGTACCCGACGAGCGCCACGGAGGCGGCGAAGCGCTTCAGGTCCCAGGTGAAGGGGGCGACGTACGCCTCGTCGAAGTCGTTCACGTTGAAGATCAGGCGGCCCGTGGAGTCCATGTACGTGCCGAAGTTCTCCGCGTGCAGGTCGCCGTGGATCCACACGCGCGAGGTGCGCTCGTCCAGGTACGGACCGGAGGCCTTCTCGTCGTCCAGGTCGTTGTAGAAAAGGCACGCCGTGCCCCGGTAGAACGCGAAGGCCGAGGCCGCCATCTTCCGGAACTTCACGCGGAACGCGGCCGGATCGGCGGCCAGGAGCTGGCCGAAGGCGGTGTCGAAGACGGCGAGGATCTCCTCGCCGCGGCGCTCGTCGTCGAGCTGTGGAACCGACATCGCGGGGTGCCTCCTGATGATCACGGGTGGGTCGCTCTCTCAACGTGCGAAGCCGCGCGCGAGTGCCCGCGACTCCTCCGTCGAAAGGTACGGGGGACACCCCTCGCGGTGTCAGTCCCGAGGCATAGACTTCGACGCTGTCCCCCAGACTGTCCGCAGCCCGTGGGGATGCCGTTCACGCCTGTTTCCCCTGTTGTGTCCCTTGGAGGCCGAAGCCGTGTCAAAGCCGCCGTTCACGCACCTGCACGTCCACACCCAGTACTCGCTGCTGGACGGTGCCGCGCGGCTCAAGGACATGTTCAACGCGTGCAACGAGATGGGCATGACCCACATCGCGATGTCCGACCACGGCAACCTCCACGGGGCCTACGACTTCTTCCACACCGCCAAGAAGGCCGGCGTCACCCCGATCATCGGCATCGAGGCGTACGTCGCCCCCGAGTCCCGGCGCAACAAGCGCAAGATCCAGTGGGGCCAGCCGCACCAGAAGCGCGACGACGTGTCCGGTTCGGGTGGTTACACGCACAAGACGATCTGGGCGGCGAACAGGACGGGACTGCACAACCTCTTCAAGCTCTCCTCCGACGCGTACGCCGAGGGCTGGCTGCAGAAGTGGCCCCGGATGGACAAGGAGACCATCTCCCAGTGGTCCGAGGGGCTCATCGCCTCCACCGGCTGCCCCTCCGGCGAGCTGCAGACCCGGCTGCGTCTCGGCCAGTTCGACGAGGCGGTGAAGGCGGCCTCCGAGTACCAGGACATCTTCGGCAAGGACCGCTACTTCCTGGAGCTGATGGACCACGGCATCGACATCGAGCACCGGGTCCGCGAGGACCTGCTCCGGGTCGGCAAGAAGCTCGGCATCCCGCCGCTGGTCACGAACGACTCGCACTACACGTACGCGCACGAGGCGACCGCGCACGACGCCCTGCTGTGCATCCAGACCGGCAAGAACCTCTCCGACCCGGACCGCTTCAAGTTCGACGGCACCGGCTACTACCTGAAGTCCACGGACGAGATGTACGCCGTCGACTCTTCGGACGCCTGGCAGGAGGGCTGCGCCAACACCCTGCTGGTCGCCGAGCAGATCGACACCTCCGGCATGTTCGAGGCCAAGAACCTCATGCCGAAGTTCGACATCCCCGACGGCTTCACCGAGGTCACCTGGTTCCAGGAGGAGGTCCGCCGCGGCATGGCCCGCCGCTTCCCGGGCGGCGTCCCCGACGACCGGCAGAAGCAGGCCGAGTACGAGATGGACGTCATCATCCAGATGGGGTTCCCGGGGTACTTCCTCGTCGTCGCCGACTTCATCATGTGGGCCAAGAAGCAGGGCATCGCGGTCGGCCCCGGCCGTGGCTCCGCCGCCGGTTCGATCGTCGCGTACGCCATGGGCATCACCGACCTCGACCCGATCCCGCACGGACTGATCTTCGAGCGGTTCCTCAACCCCGAACGCGTCTCCATGCCCGATGTCGACATCGACTTCGACGAGCGCCGGCGCGTCGAGGTGATCCGGTACGTCACCGATAAGTACGGCGCCGACAAGGTCGCCATGATCGGCACCTACGGCAAGATCAAGGCGAAGAACGCCATCAAGGACTCCGCGCGCGTGCTGGGCTACCCGTACGCGATGGGCGACCGGCTCACCAAGGCGATGCCCGCCGACGTCCTCGGCAAGGGCATCGACCTCAACGGCATCACCGACCCCTCCCACCCGCGCTACAGCGAGGCGGGCGAGATCCGGTCGATGTACGAGAACGAACCGGACGTCAAGAAGGTCATCGACACCGCCAAGGGCGTCGAGGGCCTGGTCCGGCAGATGGGTGTGCACGCGGCCGGCGTGATCATGTCCAGCGAGCCCATCGTCGACCACGCCCCGATCTGGGTGCGGCACACCGACGGCGTGACCATCACCCAGTGGGACTACCCGCAGTGCGAGTCGCTCGGCCTGCTGAAGATGGACTTCCTGGGCCTGCGCAACCTCACGATCATGGACGACGCCATCAAGATGGTGAAGGCCAACAAGGGCATCGACCTGGAGATGCTCGCCCTCCCGCTGGACGACCCCAAGACCTTCGAACTGCTCTGCCGCGGTGACACCCTCGGCGTCTTCCAGTTCGACGGCGGCCCGATGCGCTCCCTGCTCCGCCAGATGCAGCCCGACAACTTCGAGGACATCTCCGCCGTCTCGGCCCTGTACCGACCGGGCCCGATGGGCATGAACTCGCACATCAACTACGCGGAGCGCAAGAACAAGCGCCAGGAGATCACGCCGATCCACAAGGAGCTGGAGGAGCCGCTCGAAGAGGTCCTCGCGGTCACCTACGGTTTGATCGTCTACCAGGAGCAGGTGCAGAAGGCCGCCCAGATCATCGCCGGGTACTCGCTCGGCGAGGCCGACATCCTCCGCCGCGTGATGGGCAAGAAGAAGCCCGACGAACTGGCGAAGAACTTCGTCCTCTTCCAGGCCGGCGCCCGGAAGAACGGCTACAGCGACGAAGCCATCCAGGCCCTGTGGGACGTCCTGGTCCCCTTCGCCGGCTACGCCTTCAACAAGGCCCACTCCGCCGCGTACGGACTGGTCTCCTACTGGACCGGCTATCTGAAGGCGAACTACCCGGCCGAGTACATGGCCGCGCTGCTCACCTCGGTCAAGGACGACAAGGACAAGTCGGCGGTCTACCTCAACGAGTGCCGACGCATGAAGATCAAGGTGCTCCCGCCGAACGTCAACGAGTCCGAGCACAACTTCGCCGCCCAGGGCGACGACGTGATCCTCTTCGGCCTCGAAGCCGTGCGCAACGTCGGTACGAACGTGGTCGAGTCGATCATCCGCAGCCGCAAGGCCAAGGGGAAGTACGCCTCCTTCCCCGACTACCTCGACAAGGTCGAGGCCGTCGCCTGCAACAAGCGCACCACCGAGTCGCTGATCAAGGCGGGCGCCTTCGACACGATGGGGCACACCCGCAAGGGCCTCACCGCGCACTTCGACTCGATGATCGACAACGTGGTCGCGGTCAAGCGCAAGGAGGCCGAGGGCCAGTTCGACCTCTTCGGCGGCATGGGCGAGGAGGAGAGCACCGAGCCCGGCTTCGGACTCGACGTCGAGTTCACCACCGACGAGTGGGAGAAGACCTATCTCCTCGCCCAGGAGCGGGAGATGCTCGGCCTCTACGTCTCCGACCACCCGCTCTTCGGTCTGGAGCACGTGCTCTCCGACAAGGCCGACGCGGGCATCGCCCAGCTCACCGGCGGTGAACACGGCGACGGAGCGGTCGTCACCATCGGCGGCATCATCTCGGGCCTCCAGCGCAAGATGACCAAGCAGGGCAACGCCTGGGCCATCGCCACGGTGGAGGACCTCGCCGGTTCCATCGAGTGCATGTTCTTCCCGGCGTCCTACCAGCTCGTCTCGACCCAACTCGTCGAGGACGCGGTCGTGTTCGTCAAGGGCCGCCTCGACAAGCGCGAGGAGGTGCCGCGGCTGGTCGCGATGGAGATGCAGGTCCCCGACCTGTCGAACGCGGGCACCAACGCGCCGGTGATCCTCACCATCCCGGCCACCCGTGTCACCCCGCCCATGGTCAGCCGGCTCGGCGAGATCCTGACTCACCACAGGGGCGACAGCGAGGTCCGGATCCGGCTCCAGGGTCCCACCAAGACGACCGTGCTGCGCCTGGACCGGCACCGGGTGAAGCCCGACCCGGCCCTGTTCGGCGATCTGAAGGTGCTGCTCGGCCCGTCCTGCCTGGCCGGCTGATGAGGCCCGGCGGAGCGCGACAGGCGTGAACTTCGCGAGGGGCGCGTCCGGTGGTGCGGACGCGCCCCTCGGTGTGTCCGGGCTGCAACAGCCCGGCCCGCGATGTCAGTTGTGGCCGAAGCGCTTCTGCCGGCCCTTGCGGGCCATGTCGCCGGGTGTCACCTGGGTCATGCGGGTCTCGGTCTGCGACTCCAGTGAGGGCTGCTGGGTCTCCTGCCGGCCACGCTCGGACTGCGGCTGCTTACGGTCCTGCTTCTTGTTCTTGGCCATGGTGATCTGCCTCCTGAAGGGGGTCTAGGGGCCAGGGCCGCGACCAGATTCACATAGCATGACAAGGCGCGCATTTCGGAAAATCACCGTCCGTGACGAGAGTTGTCGGACCGCGTGCCGTGTCGCGGAAGGGCGCACGGCGTGGCACGGCGTGAAGACGCCACGCCGAAGATCGAGTTCCGGCCGTTAACCTCCGCGTGGTCGGGCAGACTCGAAGGAAGCCCGAAGCAAACCTCCCGGAAAGAGGGTGGATCGCGTGGACCGCTGCATCGTCCTGGTGGACGCCGGGTATCTGCTCGGCGCGGCCGCCAGCCTCCTCGCCGGGGAACCCTCCCGCTCCCGCATCACCGTCGATCACGCCGCCCTCATCCAGGGGCTGCGCGAGCGCGCCGAGGCCGACACCGAGCGGCCGTTGCTGCGCATCTACTGGTTCGACGGCGCCCCCGACCGCGTCCCGCAGCCCGAGCACCGCCGGCTGCGCGTGATGCCCCGGGTGACCGTGCGGCTCGGCGCGCTGACCCGGAGCGACGGGCGGTGGGCGCAGAAGGGCGTGGACGCCGCAATGCACGCCGAACTGACCGAGCTGGCCCGCAACCGCGCCTGCTCCGACGTGGTCCTCGTGACCGGCGACGGGGATCTGCTGCCGGGCATGATGGCCGCCAAGGAGCACGGCGTCGCCGTGCATCTGTGGGCCGTCCAGGCCGCCGACGGCGACTACAACCAGTCCGAGGACCTGGTCGCCGAGGCCGACGAGCGGCGGGTCCTCGACCGGATGTGGATCACCAAGGCCGTACGGGCCAAGGATCTCGGCGGGGTCTGCGCCCCGCAGTCGGTGCCACGCCCGGAGATCGCCGCGATCCTGTCGGCGCCGCTGCCCGAGTCGGCCCTCGCGGCCGCCACCGAACGGCCGACGGGAGAGCCCGAACACACCTCGGCGGCCGATGCCGCGCGCAACGGGACCGAGGAACGGGCGGCCGCGCACAAGGGCGTACCGACGCCGAAGGACCTGGCCGCCATGCGGGCACCGGGGGCGCACCCCGCGCAGCACCCGGCGACGGCCACCCTGCGGTGGTCCTCCGACAAGGGCTGGGTGGACCGGCCCGGCGGCGCGGCGGAGCCGCCCGAGGCGGCGGCCATGCCGACGCTGGCGCAGCTGACGAGCGCGGAGCAGCGGTGGGCCGACCGGGAGGAGGACATCACCACGGTCGGCGGCGACCCCTTCGAGGTTGGACAGGTGTTCGCCCGGCGGTGGATGGCCCGGCTGCCCGACCAGGCGCATCTGCAGAAGCTGTCGGGGATGTACCCGCGGGTGCCGCACCGGGTCGACGGGGAGCTGCTGCGGTACGCGGCCCGGTTCGGGCTGCTGGCGCACAAGGACGACCAGATCGACGAGCACGACCGGTACGCGATCCGGGCCGGCTTCTGGCGGGAGATCGATGTGCGGACCACCTCCGGAGGTGGCGCGAGCGCCTCGTAGCCCGGGGTCGCGTGCGCGGGCGTGCACGGCCGGGCGCCGGGTGCCGGGGAGTGCGGCTCGGGTGACCCGGAGGGAAAAGGGCGCCCCGGACCCCGTAGGCTCGTCCCTCGTGAGTACGCGTACGGCACAGGCGGTCCGGCATGGTGGGGATGTCGTGTGCGCTGTGCGGGGGCTCACCAAGACCTATCCGGCGACCCGGGGGCGGCGGGGTACGCCGGGCACTCCCGAGGTGCGGGCGAACGACGCGGTGGCGCTGGAGGTCCGGCGCGGGGAGATCTTCGGTCTGCTCGGGCCCAACGGGGCGGGCAAGACCACGCTCGTACGGCAGCTGACCGGGCTGATGCGGCCCGACGACGGCACCGTCGACATCCTGGGCCACGACATCGTGCGCCATCCCGAGCGGGCCGCGCGGATCCTCGCCTATCTGGGGCAGGAGTCGACCGCCCTGGACGAACTGACCGTGGCCCTCGCCGCGGAGACCACGGGGCGGCTGCGCGGGCTGGAGGTACGGCGGGCACGGGCCGAGCGCGACGCCGTGCTGGAGGAGCTGGGGCTGACCGGGCTAGCCGCACGACCGCTGAAGAAGCTGTCCGGCGGGCAGCGGCGGCTCGCCTGCTTCGCCACCGCGCTCGTCGGGGAGCGTCCCCTGCTGGTGCTCGACGAGCCGACCAGCGGCATGGACCCGGTGGCGCGGCGGGCCGTGTGGGCCGCCGTCGACCGGCGGCGGGCCCAGTCCGGCACCACGGTCCTGCTGGTCACCCACAACGTCATCGAGGCGGAGACCGTCCTCGACCGGGTCGCCGTCCTCGACCAGGGGCGGGTCATCGCCTGCGACACCCCGGCCGGGCTGAAGGAGCGGGTCGCCGGCGAGGTGCGCGTCGAGCTGGTGTGGCGGGAGAAGGCCCCGCTGGACGTGCCCGAGGTCGCCGCGCTGCGCCCGCGCGCCGTGGAGTCCGGGCGCCGCTGGACGCTCCGGCTCGCCCCCGAGGAGGCGCGCGCGGTGGTGGCCACGGTGACCGGGGGCGCCGCCTTCGTGGCGCTCGACGACTTCACCCTCGCCACGCCCAGCCTGGAGGACGTCTACCTGGCGCTCGGCGGCAGCGCGGGCAGCGCACAGGGACTGGTCAAGGGGTGAGGGACACGGGTGTGAACCGGAGAACGGCCGGCGCGGGCGTGAACGGCCGGGCTGCCGCGGCCGTACGACAATGGGCGACAGCCGAAGCGCAGAGGAGCAGCTCGACGTGAGTGTCGTACCCGCCGAGATCCTGACGGGCCAGGCCCTGGCCGCAGAAGGGCGCGTGGAGCGCGAAGCCGCCGAGCTGGGTCCTCGCGCGCGCCTGTGGCCCTCGCTGTGCGCCGTGTACCGGGCGCAGCTCTCCCGGGCGCGGGTCGCGCGGATCCCCCTGCTGTTCGTGGCCACCTTCCAGTCGATCGGGATCATGATCCTGATGCGCGGAGTGGTGGACGGCGGAGCCGAGGCGCACGCCGTGGTCGCCGGTTCGGCGGTCCTGGTCGTCGCGTTCGTCGCCCTGAACCTGCTGGCCCAGTACTTCGGGCAGCTGCGCTCCACCGGTGGCCTCGACCACTACGCGACGCTGCCGGTGCCGCCGGCGGCGGTGGTGCTGGGCGCCGCGGGTGCGTACGCCTCCTTCACCGTGCCGGGGACCGTCGTGACCGCCGTCTTCGGCTGTGTGCTCTTCGGGCTGCCGCTGACCCACCTCTGGATGCTCGCCGCCGTGATCCCGCTCGCCGGGGCCGCCCTCGCCGGACTGGGCGCCGCGCTCGGTCTGCTCGCCCCGCGCCCGGAACTCGCCACCGTCCTCGGGCAGCTCGGCATGTCGGCCGCGCTGCTCCTCGGCGTGCTGCCCGCCGACCGGATGCCGGGCTTCATCCAGTTCGCCCGGGATCTGCTGCCCTCGACGTACGGGGTCGAGGCCCTCGCGCGGACGTTCGGGCCGAACCCGGACTGGGCGTTCGTGGTCGGAGACCTCGCCGTGTGCGCGGGGGTCGGGGTCGTCTCGCTCGCCGTCGCCACCTGGGCGTACCGGCGGGCCGCCGTCCGGTGACGCGGCGCCCGGCCGGGCCTGGCACGATGGCAGGGTGACCGCACCGTTGACTCCCCCTCCGCCGCCGCACAACCAGTCCCCGAACGACCCCTGGGGTCCGCCGCCCACCAGCGGCGGGGGCGAGGCGGAACTCTGGTACGAGCCGCAGAAGCCGGCCGGTCCCGGACTGCGGACCGAACTGATCGAGGCCGCCGTCCTCACCGTGGTCACGGCGGTGCTCGGCGGTGCGGTGCTCGGTCTGCTGTGGTGGTGGCTCGCGCCGCACGTGCCGCTCGTCTCCGACGGGTCGGCCGTCTACTTCGAGGACACCGAGGGCGAACAGGCCGTCGGTGTCGACGGGACGTTCGTGCTGCTGGCCCTGGGCGCCGGTGCGCTGTGCGCGCTCGTCGTCTTCCTGCTGCGCCGGCGAGGCGGGGTGCCGCTCGTCGCGGCGCTCACGGTCGGCGGGCTGCTGGCGGGGGTGCTGGCATGGCGGCTCGGGGTCTGGCTCGGGCCCGAGACCGATGTCGCGGCGCGGGCGAAGGAGGTCGGGCAGGGGGTGACGTTCTCCGCGCCGCTGAAGCTGGCCGCGAAGGGGGCGTTGCTGGCGTGGCCGATGGCGGCGCTGCTGGTGCACCTGTGCCTGACCGCGCTGTTCGGGCCGCGGGATCCGGAGCCGCCGGTGTTCGAGGACGGGCACGGTACGTCTTCCCCGAGCGCGTAGGCCCTCCGGGGTGCGGGTGGGGGCCGTTGTCGGGTGCGGGTGCGTGGGGCTTCTCGCGCAGTTCCCCGCGCCCCTGAAAAGCAGGGGCTGCGCCCCGAGCTTTTCAGGCCCGCAGGACTGCC